>DATHIT010000138.1:0-22114 GCA_035489915.1 Pseudonocardia sp.
GACGCTGCGGCCCCGGGACGCGCTGGCCGACCGGGTGATCGACGCGGACGGACTGGTGCTCGCGCCCGGTTTCATCGACATGCACGCCCACTCCGACCTGGCGCTGGTGACCGACCCGGTGCACCTGGCCAAGCTCAGTCAGGGCGTCACCACCGAGCTGCTCGGCCAGGACGGGCTGTCCTACGCGCCGGTGGACGACGCGGCGCTGGCCATCCTGCGTCGCAAGATCGCCGGGTGGAACTCCGACCCCGGCGCCGAGGTCTTCACCTGGCGCAGCGTGGCCGAGTACCTGGACCGGATCGACGCCGGCGCTGCCGGCAACGCCGCCTACCTGGTGCCGCACGGGGTGCTGCGCGCGCTGGTCTGCGGCTGGGAGGACGTCCCGGCGACCGCGTCGGACATCGCCGCCATGTGCGACCTGCTGCGCACCGCGATGGCCGAGGGCGCGGTGGGGCTGTCCGCCGGGCTGACCTACACCCCGGGCATGTACGCCGACTCCGCCGAGCTGCTCGCCCTGTGCACCGTGGTCGGCGAGCTGGGCGGATTCTTCGCCCCGCACCACCGTTCCTACGGCAAGGGCGCGCTGGACGCCTACGCCGAGATGGTCGACCTCACCAACCAGGCACGCTGCCCGCTGCACCTGGCGCACGCGTGCATGAACTTCCGCCCGAATCGCGGGCGCGGCGGCGAGCTGGTCGCGCTGTTGGACCAGGCGATCGCGGCCGGCGCCGACATCACCCTGGACACCTACCCCTACCTGCCCGGCGCCACCACGCTGTCCGCCGTGCTGCCCAGCTGGGCAACCTCGGGCAGCCCGGACGACACGCTGGCCAGGCTGCACGATCCCGCCGCGCTGGCCCGGATCCGCGCCGACCTGGAGGTACACGGGTCGGACGGGTGCCACGGGGTGATCGCGGAGTGGGACACCATCGAGATCAGTGGGGTGCGGCGGGCCGAACTGGACGGTGTGGTCGGCCACACCATCGCCTGGCTGGCTGGTTCCCGGGGTGTGGACCCGTTCGACGTGTTCGTGGACGTGCTGGTCCGCGACGACCTGGGCACCGGGATCCTGCAGCACGTCGGCCACGAGGAGAACGTGCGGACGATCATGCGCCATCCCCGGCACACCGCCGGCAGCGACGGGCTGCTGGTCGGCGGGAAACCACACCCGCGCGCCTGGGGCACCTTCCCCCGCTACCTCGGGCACTACTGCCGGGAGCTGGGCCTGTTCTCCCTGGAGGAGTGCGTCGGACACCTCACCGGGCGGGCCGCCGCCCGGCTGGGACTGCGCGACCGCGGCCTGGTGCGCCCTGGCTACGCCGCCGACCTGGTGTTGTTCGACCCCGACGGGGTAGCCGACACCGCCACCTACGACCGGCCGCGCAGCCCGGCCGCCGGCATCCCCTACGTGCTAGTGAACGGAGAGCTCGCGATGGACGACAGCCACCGGACGGCGACCACCTCGGGCCGCGCCCTACGCCGCCGAGCCACCGGGCAGGTCCGGTGAAAAACCGCAGGTCAGATGTCGTGAGTGGCGATGGTCGCTATAGCGACCATCGCCACTCACGACCTGTGGACAACGTGCTGGAGACGTTGCGGGCGGATCGGGCGTTGACGGTGGTGCGGGCGGAGACCATCCCGGACGCGGTGGACCTGTGCCATGCGCTGGCCGAGGGCGGGCTGCGCACCGTGGAGCTCACCTTCACCACCCCGGGCGTGCTGGATCACCTGGCGTCGGCCGCGGCCGTGCCGGGTGTGCTGCTCGGCGCGGGCACCGTGATGACCGGTGAGCAGGCCAAGGCCGCCGTGGACGCCGGGGCGAAATTCCTGGTCACCCCGGGGTTGCGGCCGGCCGTCGCGGAGGCGGCCGCCGGCGCGGGCGTGCCGGTGTTCCTCGGCGCGTTCACCCCCACCGAGGTGGCCCAGGCGCTGGACCTTGGCTCGGCCGCCGTGAAGATCTTCCCGGCCGGCCGGCTGGGGCCGGGCTACCTGAAGGACCTGCGCGGGCCCTACCCCGGCGTCGGGTTGCTGCCCTCCGGCGGCATCTCGGCGGAGAACGCGTCCGCCTTCCTCGACGCCGGCGCGCTCGCCGTCTGCGCCGGGACCAGCGTGGTCCCACCGGCCGCCGTGGTCGCCGGGAACTGGTCCGAGATCACCGCCCGCGCCCGCGCCTTCGCGGCCGCGCTGAACCCGTCCGGGGAGTCGGACGTGCCTCCCGGATCTATGTCGAGCGAGCGGTGATCCAGGTGGATGCAACGCAAGGCCGAGGAGGGGCCGATACCGCTGTTGTATCGGCGCCGACGAGAACGCGGCGGGGCGCCGCCTTCGGGGACGGTAGCCGGCGGAGCCGGCGGGGTGGGAACGACACAGCGCCGCGCAGCCGACTGAATGATCTGGGAGGTACGTCCTGATGTCCGGCATTGTCACCTGGTTGCAGCACGACACGGCCGGCCTGCTCACCCTGGCCACGGTGAGCATCGTCGTGCTGCTGTTACTGATCATCAAGCTCAAAGTCGAGCCGTTCATCGCGCTGATCGTGGTAAGCGTGCTGGTCGCCCTGGCCGCCGGGGTATCCGTCGCCGACCTGGTCGGCACCCCGATCAAGTCGTCCGCGTCGCTGATCGAAACCGGCTTCGGCGGCATCCTCGGACACATCGCGCCGATCATCGGATTGGGCACCGTGCTGGGCGCGGTGATGGAACGCTCCGGTGGCGCCGATGTGCTGACCACCCGGCTGCTCGCGCTGTTCGGGCCGAAGGGCGCACCGCTGGCGATGGGGCTGACCGGGCTGATCCTGGGCATCCCGGTGTTCTTCGACATCGGCGTGTTCGTGGTCGCGCCGCTGGTCTACGTGGCGGCCAAGCGCGGCGGTCGCTCGCTGGTGCTCTACGCCATGCCGATGCTGGCCGGGCTGTCCATGACGCACGCGTTCCTGCCGCCGCACCCCGGCCCGGTCGCGGCCGCCGGGCTGCTGCACGTCAGCCTCGGCTGGATCATCATCATGGGCCTGGCCTGCGGCATCCCGGCGTGGTTGGTCGCCGGCGTGTGGTGGGGGTCGTTCATCGGCCGGCGGGTGCACGTGGAGGTAACCGACGAGATGCTCGCCGCCGAGCCGGAGCACGACCCGCTCGGCGCGGGCGGGACGGCACCGGGCGGCGGCGACCCGAGCCAGCCGGACGGCCCGGCCGGTTCGGGGAGCACCGCCGGTTCGGGGGGCACCGCCGGTTCGGGGGGCACCGCCACTTTGGCCCGCAGCCAGCCGCCCTCTCTCGGCATGATCAACTTCATTGTGCTGGTGCCCATGGTGCTGATCCTGGCCGCCACGGTGGCCACCATCACGCTGCCCGCGACGTCGCAGCTCCGGTCGGTGCTGCTGTTCATCGGCACGCCGGCGATCGCGCTGACCATCGCGGTGCTGGTCGCCATGTACCTGCTCGGCATCCGCCGCGGCATGACGGTCACCGAGCTCGGCGAGATCACCGGCGAGTCGCTCAAGCCGATCGGCATGATCCTGCTCGTGGTCGGCGCGGGCGCGTTCTTCGGCGCGGTGCTGCGGGCCACCGGGGTGGGCGACGCGCTGGCCAACTCGATGACCGCCGGTGGGCTCCCGGTGATCGTCGCCGGCTACCTGATCAGTTGCGCGCTGCGCCTCGCCCAGGGGTCGGCGACCGTCGCGATTGTCACCACCGCCGGCATCCTGGAACCGGTGGTCGCCACCGGCGGCTACTCCCAGCCCCAGTTGGCGCTCATCGCGATCGCCGTGTCCGCCGGCTCGATCATCGCCAGCCACGTCAACGACGGTGGATTCTGGATCGTCGCCCGGTACTTCAACATGTCGGTGAAAGACACCCTGAAGACCTGGACCGTCCTGGAAACCATCCTGTCCGTCGTCGGATTCGCCGCCGCCGGCCTCCTCTGGATAGTCGTCTAACCCGTGCTCGGCGGCCACCCGAGCGCGCCGGCGTCCGAGGACCCGCACCAATCACTAACGCACCAGCCAACGCCGCCACACCCGCCGCACAGACCCCGTACCACCCGCACAGACCCTGCACGGTCTGCACGGGGCGCACCAGGTCTGTGCGAGGCGAAATCGGCGGACACCCCCGGGCGCGGCAGTAAGCCCAAGCGGCGCTCAGTCCGAGCCGGCGGCGCGGTTCAGGGCGGCGCGGTCCAGGGCGGCGGCCACGGCGACCTGGCCGAGGCTGATACCCGCGTCGTTGGGGGGCACCCGGTGGTGGGTGAGCACCTCGAACCCGTCCGCACGCAGCCGGTCGGCCAGCCGCCGGGTCAGCACCACGTTCTGGAACACGCCGCCGGACAGCGCCACAATGCCCAGCCCGGTCTGCTCCCGTCCCGCCGCACACGCCCTGGCCAGCACGTCCACCACGCCGTTGTGGAACCGGGCGGCCACCACCCCGGGGTCAACCCCGGCGGCGAGGTCCTCGGCCACCCCGCTGACCAGGTCCGCCCCGATGATCAGGCCGTCCACCAGGCGCGCCGGATAGCCGCCGAGCTCGGCGTGGTCGACCCGCTGCTCCAGCTCGATCGCCGCCTGACCCTCGTAGTTCACCCGGTCCCGCACCCCGACCAGCGCGGCCACCGCATCGAACAGGCGCCCGGCGCTACTGGTCAGCGGGGCGTTCACCGAGCCGCTGGAAGCGGCGTCCAGTACTGCCCCGAGCTGTTCCCAGCGCTCGCCCTGCCGAGCGGCCAGTGCGGCGGCGGCCGGCGGGCAGACGCCGGGGCCGTAGGCGGCGCGCAGGTACGCGGCGGCCATCCGCCACGGCTCGCGGATCGCGGCGGCGCCGCCGGGCATGGGCACCGTGGCCAGGTGCGCCAGCCGGCGGAAACCAACCAGCGAGGCCACCATGATCTCGCCGCCCCACAGGGTGCCGTCGCTGCCGTAGCCCAGGCCGTCGCAGGCCACCCCCAGCACCGGCCCGGCCACCCCGTTGTCGGCCAGGCAGGCGGCCAGGTGCGCGTGGTGGTGCTGCACGCCGACCAGCTCGAGCGGCGGCTCGGCTTCCTCGGCCCGGTCGAACGCGAACTTGGTGGACAGGTACTCCGGGTGCAGGTCGTGCGCCAGCACCGCCGGGGTGACGTCGAACAGCTCCTGGAAGTGCGCCACACCGTCCAGGTAGGAGCGCAGCGTCGGATAGTTCTCCAGGTCCCCGATGTGCTGGGAGAGGAACGCGTGCCTGCCCCGGGCCAGGCAGAACGTGCTCTTCAGCTCCGCCCCGCAGCCCAGCACCGGGCGCGGCGCGGACCAGGGCAGCGCCACCGGCTCCGGCGCGTACCCCCGGGAGCGGCGGATCGGCATCGGGCGTCCCTGGACCACCCGCAGGACCGAGTCGTCGGTGCGCATGTGGATGGGCCGGTCGTGGGTGAGGAACAGATCCGCGATCGGGGCCAGTCGGGCTCGCGCCTCGTGCTCTTCGAAGGCGATCGGCTCGTCGGAGATGTTGCCGCTGGTCAACACGATCGGCTCGGCCAGTTCGGCGGCCAGCAGGTGATGCAGCGGGGTGTAGGGCAGCAGCACCCCGAGGTGGTCGTTGCCCGGGGCGATCTGGGAGGCCAGCGCCGCGTCGGGCAACCGGGGCAGCAGCACGATCGGCCGGCGCCGCGAGGTGAGCAGCTCGGCGGCCACCGGGTCCACCGCCACCAGCTCGCGCGCCGCGTCCAGATCGGCGACCAGCAGCGCGAACGGCTTGTCCTCCCGATGTTTGCGGGCGCGCAGCCGGGCCACCGCAGCCTCGCCCACCGCCCCCCGAGCCAGGGTGGCCAGGTGGAACCCGCCGAGCCCCTTGATCGCCACGATCGACCCGGCCCGCAGCGCGGCCACGGCGGCGAGCAACGGCTCCAGCTCCGAGCCCGCCGGGACCCCAACGACCCGGCCGACCGGCTCCCCAACGACCGCCGGCTCCCCGACGACCGCCGGCTCCCCGACGGCGCCCACCAGCCGCAAGGTCGGACCGCAGGCCGGGCAGCACACCGGCTGGGCGTGGAACCGCCGGTCGGCCGGGTCGTGGTACTCCGCCGCGCAGGACGGGCACATCGGGAACCCGGCCATGGTGGTGGCCGCCCGGTCGTAGGGCACCCCGGTCACGATGGTGAACCGGGGGCCGCAGTTGGTGCAGTTCAGGAACGGGTAGCGGTATCGCCGGTCGGCGGGGTCGAACAGCTCGGCCAGACAGTCCGCGCAGGTCGCGGTGTCCGGGGAGATGAGCGTGTCGCGCTGGCCGCCGGCGCTGCTGGCCATGATGCGGAACGCGGCTGGGCCGTCGACCGCGCCGGTGACCGGGATCTCGGTGGTTTCCACCCGTTCCACCACGGCCAGCGCCGGTGGGTGTTCGAGCAGCTCGGTGAGGAACGTGCGCACCGAGGCCTGGTCGCCCTCCGCCTCCAGCAGCACCCCGGAGGAGTCGTTACCCACCTGGCCGGACAGCCCCAGCGTGCCGGCCAGCCCGTGCACGAACGGCCGGAACCCGACCCCCTGCACGATGCCGGTCACCCGCACCCTGACCCGCACCCGTGTGGTCATCTGCTCATGCCGAGCCTCAGCGGCCGACGAGCGCGAGCTGCACGAGCTCCCAGAGCACGTGGTAGGTGGTCGTCTGGGCCTCCTGGATGCGGTGCACCGAGTCCGACGGCATGACAAACAGATGGTTGATCTCGCCCCGGGCGGCCGCCTCGGCCATGGTGCCCCCGGAGTAGCCGGCCAGGCCGACGGTGAGCATGCCGACCCGCCGCGCCTCGACGAACGCGCGCAGCACGTTGCGCGAGCCGCCGCTGGTGGACAACCCGAAGGCGATGTCGGTCGGCCGACCGTTCGCGGCCAGCGGGCGGGCGAACACCACCTCGAACGACACGTCGTTGGCCAGTGCGGTGAGGGTGGCCACGTCCCTGGTCAACGCCATCGCGGGCAGCGGCCGGGCGGAGCCGGCGGGGGCGAGGAACTGCCCGGCGACCGCCTCGGCGTCGGTGCTGCTGCCGCCGTTGCCGAAGCTGAACAACCGACCGCCGGCGGCGAACCGCTCGGCCATCGCGGTCGCGCAGGCGGCCATCCGCCCGGCGTCGGTCCCGATCAGCGCGGCCCGCACCCGGTCGATCTCGGCGACCTTGTCCCGGGTGGACCGGGCCACCTGGGCCAGCACCGAGTCCACCGCCGTGCGCGATGCCGGGCCGTCCTCCTCGGCGCCGGGGTACAGGAACGGGTACAGCGACTCGACCCCGGTCATCGCGAACTCCCGCCGTCCACCCGGGCGATGGCTTCCTTGGCGTGCACCAGCACCACGTCGCCGACCTCGGCGTCCACCAGCGCGATGCTGATCTCCTCGAGGGTGCCGGCCTCGGTGGCGACCAGCGCCAGCTCGTCCGGGCGCAGCTCGGTGATCCGCACCGGCACCGCCTCGTCGGAGCAGGTGATGCACACCTCGCCCACGCAGTGCTCCAGCCGGGGCACCTCAGGGGTGGTCACGCCAACGCCCCGGGCTGTTCGGCGAAGACGTGCACCAGTTCCCACAGCACGTGGTAGGTCGTCACCTGCACCTCTTTGACCACCAGTGGGTCGTCCGAGCGGACCACCAGGGTGTGCTCGGCGATCCCCCCGCCGGCGATCCCTTCGCCGGCGGCTCGGTCGCCGTCCCCGCCCAGCAGGGCGACGGTCAGCAGGCCGGACCGCCGAGCCGCCCTCATCGCCTCGGTGAGCTCGGCGTCGGCGTCGCCCGCCGAGATACCCAGCGCGATGTCCGCCGGCTCGGCGAGCAGGGCCAGCTGGGCGGCCAGGTTCGGTCCGGTGAGCGAAAACGCGGGCAGCGCCTTCTTGCCCACGATCACCGGGTGGACGAACTCCACCACCACATGCGCGGCGTCGCTGCCGGAGCCACCGGAGCCGAAGACCACCAGCCGGCCGCCCCGGTGGAACCGCTCGGCCATCGCATGGCAGGCCGCGGCAATCGCTTCAGCGTCACCCGCCAGTGCGTTCGCTGGCCCGGATCGTCGGGTGAACGCCTCCATTGCCTGGCTGGCCGTGACCATGCCGACCGCCGCCGTGGACATCGCCGTTCTCCTCCTGCTGCTCGGGATGCCGATCCGACCCACCCGGAGCGAGCCGCTCGTAGCGCCCCCGGAATACGTGCAGGGTGTGGTGGGTGGCCTCGAGCAGCACCGCCTGGCGATCGAGGTCGGCGATTCCGCTGTGGGTGAGTTGATAAGTGCGCCGGGCCGGGCCGGCTTCGGACGTCTCCCAGGTGGACCGCACCAGCCTGTCGCGCTCCAGCCCGCGCAGCGCGCGATACACCGCGCCGGCGTCGCCATCCACGACGTGCAGCTGACGAAGCCGATTCACCAGGTCGTAGCCGTGGTCGGACCGTTCGCGAAGCAACAGCAGCAGGCAGGGCCGGAGAAAATTCCTCGGCTCGCACTCACCCATATCGCGCCCCGATGCGCCGACATTCTGAGACTAGAGCGTCTCACCATGTGTCCCGGCTCACAACCCCCGCCGGGGTCGTTCAGGAGGCCGCGGCGACCACCGGCGGGCGCACCGCACCGTGCCTGGTGACCTGTTCAAAGGCGTGACCAGCGCGGAGCACCGCGAGATCACCCCGGTGCGGCCCGACGATCTGCAGCCCGACAGGTAGCCCGTCCGGGGTGAACCCGCCGGGCACCGACAGCGCCGGGCATCCGGTGGCGGAGATGAGATACGCCGAGGCCATCCAGTCCAGGTAGGACTGCATGGGTTGACCGGCCACCTCGGTGGGGTAGCGCCACTCGATGGGGAACGCCGGGACCTGGCTGACCGGGGCGAGCAGCAGATCGTAGGCGGTGAAGAACTTCCGCACCCGGTGGTACAGCGCGGTGTGCGCCGCCTCGGCGCGGGCCAGGTCGGCGCCGGACACCCGCCGACCCTCGTCGATGTTGTCCAGCAGCTGCGGGCTGAACCCCTCCGGCTGGGCCTCGGCCAGTGCGCCGAACGCCATCGCGAAGCGCCAGGCGCGCAGCGTGCGGAACACGTCGTCGGCCCCGGTCAGGTCCGGGCAGGCCGGCTCGACACGGGCGCCGAGGCCGGTGAACACCTCGGCGGCCGGCGCCAGCGCGGCGGTCACCTCCGGGTCCACCACCACCCGCCCGCCCAGGTCCGGCGCCCAGGCCACCCGCAGTCCGGTCAGCTCCGGCGCCGGCTGCCCGGGTCGCCCCAGCTGGGCCAGCTCCGGGCCCGGGTGCTCGAGCGCGGCCGGTGCCCTCGGGTCCGGACCGGCCAGCACGGACAGCCCCAACGCCACGTCGGCGACGGTGCGGCCCATCGGGCCCTGTACCGCCAGCGGCGACCAGGGCAGCAGGTCGGGCCAGGTGGCCACCCGACCCGGCGAGGGGCGCAGGCCGACCACGTTGCAGAACGAGGCCGGGTTGCGCAGTGATCCGCCGAAGTCGCTGCCGTCGGCCAGCGGGTGCATCCCGGAGGCCAGCGCGGCGGCCGCGCCTCCGCTGCTGCCGCCGGCCGAGCGGTCCAGGTTGTACGGGTTGCGGGTGGCCCCGAAGATCGGGTTGACGGTGTGGCTGCCGGCGGCGAACACCGGCACGTTGGTCTTGCCGATGGTGATCGCGCCGGCCCCGCGCAACCGCTCGACCACCAGCTCGTCGGTGACCGGCACGTTGTCACTCAGCAGCGGGGAGCCGTAGGTGGTGCGGATCCCGGCGGTGTCGTGGGTGTCCTTGTGCGCGATCGGCAGCCCGTGCAGCGGCCCCAACCCGTCGCGCTCGGACCGGCTGGCCCACCGCCGGTCGGCCTCGTCGGCCTCGTCCAGCGCCCGCTCGGCGACCAGCGTGACCACCGCGTTCACCGCCGGGTTGACCTGCTCGATCTGCCGCAGGTGCGCGGTCACCACCTCGCGGGCGGACACCTCGCCGGCCCGCATCATCCGGGCCAGCTCACCCGCCCCTGTCCAGCACAGCTCGCTCACCCGGGCGACGTTACCTGGGCTGGCGCGAACCGGCCGGCCGGCCGCGGATCGCTACTTGTTCTGGTTGTTGGACTCGTCGAAGCCCTGCCGGGAGACGTCGTCCACCTGATAGGGCTCGAACTGGCCGACCATGGTGTTGTCGCTGACCTTGACGTTGATCGCGCCCTGCACGGCCAACACAGCGGTGGAGTACTGCGCGGAGAAGGTGTTGCCCTTGACCACGACGTTCGGGTAACCCTCGAGGTAGACGGCCTGGCTGGCGCCGCTCTGGCAGTAGTTGTCCAGGAACTGGATGGCCACCTGCCCGTTCGGCACCCCGGCGTTGTGCCGCTCGGTACCGCTGGCGATCAGGCACTGTGCGTCCACGTTGACGCACTGGTTGCGCTGGATGATCACGCCGTAGGTGAGCGGGCTGTCGCTGTCGAAGGTCTGGAAGCAGTCGGTGTGCGGTTCCTGGCCGGCCGGATAGCCCCGCTGGCTGATGTCGTGCACGTTGTTGTTCAGCAACTTCATGTTGATGCCGAAGAAGCGCATTCCGTCCGCGTCGGTCGCGGTGATCCGGCGCGACCCGCTCACCTCGTTGTTCTGCGCGGTGACGCCCTGCCCCTCGATCAGGATCCCGGTGCCGTCCGCGTCCTTGACCGTGTTGTTGTCGACCATGGAATTCACGCACGGGCTGCAGCGGATGCCGTCGTCGCTGGCGCCCCGCACGTCGTTGTTGCGGATGGTGATGTTGCTGCCCCTGGCCTTGATCCCGTTGCCGCCGTTGGTGTTGAACCCCTCCACCACCACGTTGTCCGCCTGGATCCGCAGCGTGCTGAGCGTGGAACCGTCGGACTGCAGCTGAATCGGCGCCTGCGGGGTGCCTGACTTGCCCAGCCGCAGCGTCGCGCCCCGCACGTACTCGCCGAAGATGCACAGCCGCTGGCCCGGGACGGCCTGGTCGAGCGCCTGCTGGGCGCTGGTCTCGTCGGTGAGCGACAGGGTGCAGTTGGTGGGCTTGGGCACCGCCCTGGGCACCGAGCCGGGCGCCGGCGGCGGCGGAGCCTTCGGCATCGGCGCCGGCGCGCAGCTGACGGCGAGCACCGCGGCCAGCGCAACCAGACAACTCAGCACCAGCGGGCGGGACCAACGCGCACGGGTGTTCCGCCCAGATCCGAGGGAGCGCTTCACGGGCGCGATCCTACGAATGGGTGGCGGCGGGACACTCGACGGGTCTACCCCTCGGTCCCCCGCTCAGGCGGTCCCGTCCAGGTCGCTGAAATCGAGCGCGAGCTGCTGGATGACCTCGGCGCGGGACTCGCCGGTGACGTTGCCCAACACCGTGATGAGCCGCTCCTCGACGATCCAGTGCACGGTGGCCTGCCGGCTGAACATCTCGCCGATCGCGGCGGTGAACGCGGCCAGCTGCTCCTGGTCCCGGCTGGACACCCGGGTCTCCAGCTCGATGTCGAAGCTGTGCCTGCCGATCGCCCTGCCGAGCAGCTCCCTCGGGCCATTCGGGGCCTGCTCGGGGTCGCCGATCAGGGTCAGTACCGCGAGCCAGTCGTCCAGCAGCTCGCGCGAGGACGGGACCACGATGCCGTCAGATTCGCTCACCGGTGACTTCCCAACGTCGTGTGCCCGATGGCCGGCATTCTCGCGCATTCGGCGGAACGGCTCATCCCCTGGGCCGCGGTTCGGGAGATGCTTCGGCGGACTGAGCGCGTCCACCATCAGCGAGCTGCTGGTCACAGGTCGTGAGTGGCGATGGTCGCTATAGCGACCATCGCCACTCACGACTCCTCCCGGGCGGTCCAGCCCTTCGCTCAGCCCAGGCCGTTCTGCCCCAGCCAGGCCTTCGCCACGGTGTTCGGGTCCGGCTTCTCCGGGGAGTCCAGCTGCCGGTTCAGCTCGATCAGACCCTGCGTGGTCAGCTTGGCGGAGATCGAGTTGAGTATCTGTTTGACCTGGTCGGTGGCCTTTGCCGAGTTGATCAGCGGCACCACGTTCTGCGCGGCGAAGTTGTTCTTGGGATCGCTGAGCGCAACCAGATTGTTGGTCTCGATGTTCGGGCTGGTGGTGAACAGGTCCGCCGCCTCGACCTTCTTTTCCTTCAACGCCTCCAGGGTCAACGGGCCACCGGCGTCGAGGGAGAGGTAGGACTTGAAGGAGCAGTTGTAGGTCTTCTGCAGACCGGGGATGCCGTCCGGGCGCTTCTGGAACTCCGGCGGACCGCCGAACGCGAGCTCACCGCAGTGCGGGGCGATGTCTTCCAGCGAGGTGGCGTTGTACCGCTGTGCCACCTCCTTGGGCACGACCACCGCGTCCTTGTCCTCCGCCGAGGACTTCTCCAGCACGATCAGCGGCGTCGGCACCGTCTTCTGCAGCGCCGCGTACACCTCCTCCGACGAGCTCTGGGTCGCCGTCTTGTCCAGGTACTGCAGCAGCGTGCCGGTGTACTCGGGAATCAGGTCGATCGAGCCGTCCTTGATTGCCGGGATGTAGGCCTCCCGGCTGCCCAGCGGCGGCGTCTGCTCGACCTTGACCCCCTTGGACTGCAGTGCCTGCGCATACACCGCGGCCAGCACCTGGCTCTCCGAGAAGTTCGCCGAGCCGACCTTGATGGTGTCGCTCGGCGAGGGCGCCCCGCCGGTCGGCCCGGAGTCCAGTGGGCCGCCGCCACCACCTCCGCCGCAGGCCGCCAGGGTCAGTGCGGCCACGGTTCCGGTGGCCAGCGCGATCAGCGTGCGTCTCATGAGTTCACTCCGGCCATATCGTGACTGGATCGGTCCGTCGGGGCAGGGCTGGTCGGGTCGTTCGCCGGTTCGGCGGGCGGTCGGGTCCGGGTGTCCACCGCGCGCAGGCCCGGCGACACCACGAGCCGCTGAACGCCGGCCAGCACACCCTCCACGACGAGCGCCAACACCGCGATCAGTACCGCGCCGGCGGCCATCTCGGTGTAGTCGCGGTACGCCTGCCCGTCGATGAGGTAGCGGCCCAGCCCGCCGAAGCTGGCGATGGCGGCGATGGCGGTGGTCGCGATCACCTGCAACGCGGCGGCACGCAGACCGCCGAGCAGCAGCGGCAGGGCGTTGGGCAGCTCCACCCGCAGCAGGATGTCCCGCTCGCGCATGCCCACGCCCCTGGCCGCGTCCACCACCGACCGGTCCACGTTGGCGACCCCGGCATAGGTACCGGCCAGCAGCGGCGGGATGGCCAGCACCAGCAGCGCCACGGTGACCGAGATCAGGCTGATGCCGACCAGCAGCACCATCAGGATGAGCAGGCCGAGGTCGGGTAGCGAACGCAGCCAGTTGGCGATGCCCACCACCAGGAAGCCGCCCCGGCCGGTGTGCCCCACCGCGGCGCCGATCGGCACGGCGATGAGGATTGCGATCACCAGGGCCAGCCCGCTGTAGTACAGATGCTCCAGTACCCGGGTGGGCACGCCGCCCGGTCCGGTCCAGTTCGCCGGGTCGGTGAACCATGCGCCGAGGTTCATGCCGGCCTCCCCGCCCCGACCCGGCTCCACGGGGTGGCGAACCGTCCGAGGGTCACCAGCAGCGCGTCGGCGAACAGCGCGAGCACCATGGACAGCACGATGCCCACCACGACCTCGGTCGGGAAGTTGTTGTTGAAACCCTGGGTGAACAGCTGGCCGAGGCCACCGACGCCGATCAGCGCACCCACGCTGACCAGGCTGATGTTGGACACCGTGGCCACCCGGAGTCCGGCCACCAGCACCGGCACGGCGAGCGGGAACTCCACCGCGACGAACCGGCGGCCCGGTCGGAACCCCATCGCGGTGGCCGCGGCGACCACCAGGGACGGCACCGCGGCCAGCGCGTCGGCCACCGAGCGGACCAGCAGCGCCACCGTGTAGATGGCCAGCGCGACCACCACGTTGATCGGATCCAGGATCCGGGTACCGAGGATGACCGGAAGCACGATGAACAGCACCAGCGACGGCACGGTGTAGAGCACCCCGGCGGCCGGGATGAGGATGGCCCGGGCCGCGCGGGACCGGTTGGCCAGCCAGCCCAGCGGTACCGCGAGGACCAACCCGATGATCACCGGTACCAGGGAGAGCACCAGGTGCTGGCCGAGCAGGCTGAGGATCAGCGCCGCGTTACGCGGGATCCACTCCCAGATCACGCGGAACTCACGTTTTCGGTGCCTGCCCGGGCGGCGGCCAGCCGGGACAACACGTCATCGGCGGTCACCGAGCCGACCACCGCACCGGAGCCGTCCACCGCCACGCCCAGCCCGGATGGCGAGCTGAGCGCGGCGTCCAGCGCCACGCGCAACGAGTCGGACTCGGTGTTGTACAGCGAGCCGCCGGCAACCAGGCCCGCCGAGGTGATCGGGAGGTCCTCCGCCGGCAGGTCGGAGCCGCGGATCCAGCCCTGCGGGCGGCCTGCGTCGTCCAGCACGACCGCCCAGTCGTCGCCGATCTCCGCGCGGGCCGAGGCGCAGGAGCTGCTCAGCGGGACGGTGCGCAGCTCGCCGACGGGCAGCCCGTCGCCGGACCGGAACCCGAGGCCTCGGTACCCCCGGTCCCTGCCCACGAAGCCGTCCACGAAGTCGTCCGCCGGGCGGGACAGCAGCACGCCGGGCTCGTCGTACTGGGCCAGCAGGCCGCCCACCCGGAACACCGCCACCTTGTCCCCGAGCTTGATCGCCTCGTCGATGTCATGGGTGACGAACACGATGGTCTTACCGAGCTCGCCCTGCAGCCGCAGCAGCTCATCTTGCAGGCTCTCCCGAACCACCGGGTCGACCGCGCTGAACGGCTCGTCCATCAGCAGCACCGGCGGGTCCGCGGCCAGCGCCCTGGCAACTCCGACGCGTTGCTGCTGGCCGCCGGAGAGCTGCGCCGGGTAGCGCTTGGCCATCTCCGGGGCCAGCCCGACCAGCGCCATCAGCTCGGCCGCCCGGTCTCGCGCGCGCTTCTTGTCCCAACCCAGCAGCAGCGGCACGGTGGCCACGTTGTCCAGGATCGTCCGGTGCGGGAACAGCCCGGCGTGCTGGATGACGTACCCGATGCCGCGGCGCAGCTCCGCCGGATCGCCAGCCATCACGTCCCGGCCGTCCACCAAGATGGTGCCGGCGGTCGGCTCGATCATCCGGTTGATCATCCGCAGGGAGGTGGTCTTCCCGCAGCCCGACGGACCCACGAACACGGTGATGCCGCCCGACTCGACCTGCAGGTTCAGGCTGTCGACCGCGACCGTGCCGTCGGGAAAGCGCTTGGTCACTTCCCGGAATTCGATCACCCGGGCGCCCCCAGTCTTCGCCGACAGCTCCTTGCCGGCCGCCGCGATCGCCACAGGCTAACCCGGTGGTGTTCTCAGGGCGAGTAAGAAGAGGTCACGGTCGGCGAGACCACCGAGGGGCTTGCGCTACCCCAGTGACCCGGTCGGGGATTACCGGCCGCGGGCTGCTCAGATGGCTGGGCGACCCGGGCCGGCGAGCGGATCGGTGCCGGTGCCGAAGGCCAGCCCGCCGCTCGGCTCGCCTCGCCCGCCGGGCTGAGACGGGTCCGCCTGGTCGGTGTCCGTGCGGGACAGCAGGCCGGCGAGCAGGTCGGCGATCGGGGTGGCGAAGGCATCCGGAGCCGCGTCGAAGCCACCCAGCGGGCCCTGGCTGGGCGACGCCGATCCTGCCTGGCCTGGCCCGCCGGGTACCACCGTCGGAGGCCCCGGGTCCGGCACCGGGCGTTCGGGCACCTGGGTTTCGGCCGCCGACGGGTTGGCCGCGTGCCTCGAGCCTCCCGTTGCCGCCCCGTCCCGCGCCGGCGCCCGGCGCTGCCCGCCGCGGGCCCGACCGGAGCGAGTCCGCCCGGCCCTCGGCTCGGCGGCCCCGGCCGTCTCCGTGGGCGCCGCCTGGATTCGCGACGTTTCAGTGCGTGACGTGTCAGTGCGTGAGGCGTCGGTGCGTGACGTGTCGGTGCGTGACGTGTCGGTGCGTGACGTGTCGGTGCGGGAGGACTCGGTGGGCAGCGCCTGAGTGGCCAGGCCGTCCGGCGCCGGGCCGGGCTCCCCGGGCGGTATCGGCAGCGGCGGCCCGACCAGTATGGCGCGGAACGCCGCCGGCTCGAGTGCCTTGGCGAACAGCCAGCCCTGGTAGGCGTCCACCCCGAGGCCGCGCAGCGCGTGGAACTGCTCGGCGGTCTCCACACCCTCGGCCACGCAGTACCGGCCCATCGCGGCGGCCATCTGGACCACCGCCCGAGCCACCGCGAAGTCCGCCGGGTCGGTGCTGATGCCGCTGACGAAGGTGCGGTCCACCTTGACGATCTGCGCGGGCAGCTCCTTGATCCGGGACAGCGAGCTGTACCCGGTCCCGAAGTCGTCCACCGCGAACCGCACGCCCCGCCCGGACAGCTCGCTCATCGCGGCCAGCGTGCGCTTGGGCAGCGACACCAGGCTGGTCTCCACCAGCTCGAGCACCAGCCGGTCACCGGCCAGCCCGCTGTCGGCCAGCGCGGCGCGCACCGTGGGCACGAAGTCCGGTTCCCCGGGCAGCAGCCCGGCCAGGTTGACCGCCACACCCACCGGCCGGCGGGCGTGCACCGGCCAGCTCGCCGCCTCCTTGGTGGCGCTGCGCAGCACCCATACGTCCAGCTCGCGCATCAGCCCGCCGCGCTCGGCGACCGGGATGAAGTCGCCGGGGAAGAGCATCCCGCGCTCCGGGTGCGGCCAGCGGATCAGCGCCTCCGCCGAGCGCACCGCGCCGTCCGCGCCCACCACCGGCTGGTAGTGCAGCACCAGCTGGTCGTCGGCGATCGCCGCGCGCAGCTCGTCCTCCATCCGCAGCTGATGGTTGGCGCTGGTCGCGGTGTCGGCGGTGACAAACCCCAACTGGCCGGCGCCGCGCCCCTTGGCGTCGTACATGGCCGCGTCGGCGAACCGGAGCAGGTCCTCGGCGCTGCTCACCCCGCCCAGTCCGTCGCCGTCGGCCGGGGTGGCCACCCCGATCGCGGCGGACACCCGCACCGGCTGCCCGTCCACCTCGACCGCGCCGTGCAGCAGGTTGGCCACCGTCTCGGCCAGCCGGGGCACCCCGCCGACCGCCGACACGTCGTCGCAGACCACCACGAACTCGTCGCCGGACAGCCGCGCCGGGGAGCAACCGATGGGCAGCTCGCGCTGCAGCCGGGCGCCGAGCATGATCAGCACCTGGTCCCCGGCGGCGTGCCCGAGCGCGGTGTTGACCCGCTTGAAGTCGTCCAGGTCGCAGCACAGCACGGCCAGCTTGTGCCGGTCCGGGCCGGCCAGCAGGCGACCGATCCGGGCGGTCACCGAGGACCGGTTGGGCAGCCGGGTCAGCTCGTCGTGGGTGCCGGCGATGCGCAGGACGTCGGCCGCGCGGCGGCGCTCGGAGATGTCGGTGAACACCACCAGCCAGAACGGCCGGCCGTCGTCCCCGATGGACACGGTGACGGACAGCTCGCACCACACCGAGGTGCCGTCCGCGCGCCGGATGGCGTACTGCGGGACCCGGTACCCGTGCGCGGCTCCAGGCCGCACCGTGCGCAGGAAGGCCAGCTCACCGCTGCCGGTCGGGTCCACCGACAGGCCTCGGGCGGACACCCCGCGCAGCTTCTCCCCCGGGATGCCGAGCAGCGTGCACAACGCTCCGTTGGCGTCCACCAGCTGCCCGGAGCGGTTGAACACGGCCACCCCGACCGGGGCGATGGACACCAGGTCTAGGTACCGCTGGGTGGCCCGGCCCATCCGCTGCTCGGCCTGACGCAGATCGGTGACGTCCTGCACGGTGCCGACCAGCCGGATGGGGGTGCCGTCCGGTTTGCGCTCCACACTGGCCCGGCAGCTCAGCACCCGCTCGGACGGCGGGGCGGTGCGGTGCTCGATGTGGTGCGAGTCGACCCGCTGCGGCTCGCTGGCCTCGCCGGCGCCGCGCGGTGACTTGCCCCGCGCCGTCTTCTCCCGCAGCGTGGCGCACAGCAGGGCGACCTGCTCCAACTCGATCGGTCCGCTGGGCTGCGCGTCCGGCGCGATGCCGACCTCGCGGTACAGCTCGACCAGCGCGGATCCCCGGTGCAGCGCGCCGGTCCGCAGGTCGTAGCTCCAGTTCCCCACCTTGGCCAGCTTGCGCAGCTCGGCGAGCTGTCGTTCGGCGTCGTCCCGGGCGGTCACCGGCGGGAGGACGTCGGTGGTGTCGACCAACATGACAGCCCGCAGCCCGGCCAGCGGGCCGAGGTCGGGCAGCGCCCAGCGCACCACTCGCACCCTGGCCAGCGCGCCGTCCGGGCGCACCAGGCGGGCGTCGGCGTCCGGGCCGACCAGCAGCTGCGCCATCGGGCGGCCGACGATGCCTTCCCCGGCGGCGGGCTGGCGCGGGTCACGGCCGGCCATCCGCAGCAGCGCCGCGTTGACCCGGAGCACCCGGTCGGCACTGTCGCAGAGGAGCGTGGGGGCAGACGGCAGCGAAAGCGCCTCGATCGTGGCCGGCGGGCCCATCGGACGTCCTACACCGGCCGGTCCAGCCCCGGTCGGTCCAGCCTTGCCACCTGCCCCCGAGGGACCGGCCCCCGCCGGTCCCGCTCCGGTCGGTCCGACCCCCGCCGGACCGACGCCATGGCCGCCCTTGCCGCCGGCCCCCGCCGGCATAGCGCCTCCCCCAGCACCCACCGAGCTGGGGGCGGACCCGCTGGCGGTCCCGAAGGTCCCGCTCAGGCCGGCCGGGGAGTCGGGCACCGAGGACCGCCACGGACCGGAGATCGGGTTAGGTCGTGCGTCGGACACCTGATTCGGCACCAGTCCGGAGTGGCTCCCGTCGGACCGGCGACCGGCGGTGAGCCCCGCCGACCCACCCCGTCCCGCCGGCCCAACATCCCTACGGGGATCGAGCCACTGTCCGAGGTCGGCCACCCGGTCTCCCCTTACGATCCGAATTCACGCCCTCGTGGGCGTTGTCATGCGGCCCAACGAGCGATCCGCGCGGACGATCCGGGGTTATCACTCGTGTGGGGGACAATCAAATAACCAGATTTCCTAGTGGCCCAACACGAAGGGTCACATGCTGTGAGCGGCCCGAAAAAAGCCCAGGTGGCGCCCGCCAAGGCAATTACTGAGCGTGATAGCCGACCACCCTCAGCGTTCACAGCCCGCGCCCCGAATGCGCCGCCGCCACTCAGCGGCCACGCATTCAGCGACCCCAACCTGCCACAGCGCCACACTTCCGGAGAAACACAGCGGCCCCGCCGGCGACGAAGCGCGGCGGGGCCACCGTGGTCACTGTCCGTGCTCGACAGTCTCCTGGAAGTGTCCGGCTACCCGGCCGCGTAGGCCACCGCGCTGGCCACCGTCGCGGCCACCCGGGGGTCGAACGGGCTGGGCACGATCCGATCCGGTGCGAGATCGTCCGTGGCCACCTGGAAAATCGCCTCGGCGGCGGCCAGCTTCATCCGCTCGGTGATCCGGGTGGCCCCGGCGTCCAGCGCGCCCCGGAACACGCCGGGGAAGGCCAGCACGTTGTTGATCTGGTTCGGGTAGTCGCTACGCCCGGTAGCCACGATCGGCGCGTACCGGGCTGCCACGTCAGGCTGCACCTCCGGGTCCGGGTTGGACAGCGCGAACACCATCGGCTCCGGTGCCATGGTGGCCAGCAGCCGCTCCGGCAGCGTGGCACAGGACAGCCCGATGAACACGTCCGCGCCGGCCAGCGCGGTCGCCACGTCGCCGGAGAGCCGGCGGGGGTTGGTGCGCGCGGCCAGGTCGGCCTTGACGCCGTTCATGCCGGGCCGGCCGGGCACCAGGATGCCCTTCGAGTCCAGCACGGTGATGTCGGTGACCCCGGCCGCGATCAGGATCTCCGCGCAGGCCACCCCGGCCGCGCCGGCCCCGGTGATGACCACCTTCAGCGGCGCCAGTTGCCGTTGCTGGACGGCGCACGCCCCGCGCAGCGCGGCCAGCACCACGATGGCCGTGCCGTGCTGGTCGTCGTGCATGACCGGGCAGTCGAGCGCCTCGACCAGCCGGCGCTCCAGCTCGAAGCAACGCGGCGCGGAGATGTCCTCCAGGTTGACCGCGCCGAAGCTGGGCCGCAGCCGGACCAGCGTCTGCACGATCTCGTCCACGTCGGTGGTGTCCAGCACAAGTGGGATCGAGTTCAGCCCGCCGAACGCCTTGAACAGCGCGGCCTTGCCCTCCATCACCGGCAGCGCGGCGCGGGGGCCGATGTCGCCGAGGCCGAGCACGGCGGTGCCGTCGCTGACCACCGCGACCAGCCGGTCGGACCAGGTGTAGCTCTTGGTCAGCGAGGCGTCGGCGGCGATCACCCGGCTGACCTCGGCCACGCCCGGGCTGTAGGCGATGGACAGGTCGCGGGCGCCGCCCAGTGGCACCGACGGCGCGATGTTCAGCTTGCCGCCGTGGTGGGCGGTCAGGATCTCCTCGCGGCGGATCTCGAGGTCGGCGGTATCGCCAGCCTCGGTCAACGTGATCCGCTCAGGCACGATGGTCACAGATATCCCCTTATGAAACCGGTGCGGTTGTGAGTCCGGGCGCGGCGAAAAGCCAGCTCGCCCGAAGGCCGTGCACCGGGTTTCGCGGAGGTGTCGCGCAGTCACGGTGCCCGACAGCGCCTCGAGTGCACCGGCGGGATGTCGCGGCGACTGGTGAGGCGTGGATGTCAGGTAGGGGCTCAGTGTGTCATCTCCGGCACGCCCTGTCTGCCCGCGGTGTGCGGAAATCACACCAGGAGGTTCGCGCTGACCCCTGATCTTGCGAGCCTGGCTCGGTACCGTGACGCTCGTGCAGAGCAAAGCGCTGTCCATCCCGGGTGCCTGGGTGTTCGAACCGACCCGGTTCGAGGACGACCGCGGCCTGTTTGTGTCGCCGTACCAGGAGGCCGCCTTCGTCGAGGCCACCGGTGCGCCGCTGGTGGTGGCGCAGTCCAACCACAGCGTGTCCAGACGCGGGGTGATCCGCGGCGTGCACTACGCCGACGTGCCTCCCGGCCAGGCCAAGTATGTGTACTGCCCGCGCGGTGCGCTGCTGGACATAGTGGTCGACGTGCGGGTCGGCTCGCCCACCTTCGGCGCGCACGAGGCGGTGGTGCTGGACGCCGGCTCCTACCGGGCGGTCTACCTGTCCGAGGGGCTCGGGCACGCGTTCTGCGCCCTGGAGGACGACACGGTGGCCAGCTACCTGTGCTCCACGCCGTACGCGCCGGCCATCGAGCGGACCGTCTCCCCACTGGACCCGGCACTCGCGCTGCCCTGGCCCTCCGACCTCACCCAGGTGCTCTCCGACAAGGACTCCGGAGGCCCGACGCTGGCCGAAGCCGCCGCCCAGGGCTTACTCCCCCACTACCTGCCCTAACCCGCCCCGCGCCCCTCACCCCCTCGTCTTCCGCGAGTCGGCGCTCCCAGCACATCGAGTCGCGCGTTTCAGCACACCGGGTCGCCGGGCTGACCGGGCTGGCGGGGTAGCCGGCCCGGGCGGGGCCAGAGCCGGCAGCGGACCACTCCGAGCACCAGCGCCGGTCCCAGCTCCCTCGAGTCGGTGCTGCCGTAGGGGTTGTCCCCACGCACCTCCCAGGCCTTCCCGCCGGCAGGTCGCACCGCCCGCTTCACCGACAACTGGTCAGGCCGGGACGACCAGCGCACCAGCACCACCTGCCCGGCACGCGGGCTCGCACCGAAGGTGACCAGCACCACGTCGCCGTCGGACAGGCAGGGCGACATGGACGGACCGCGCACCGCCACCCACCGCCACCGCATCAGCACCCCACCTCGCACCCGCCCCAGCTGAACGCGCGGACCTGCCACCCGCGCGGTCCCGGAGTAGTGTCGCCAAGGTCGGAACGATCACCAAGCACACTAAGGGAGCAACCATGGGACTGCTGTCTCGCGTTCTCCGTCCTCGGCTGGAGGCCACCGCGCACTGCGACCTCCCCTGCGGCGTGTATGACCCCGCGCAGGCCCGGATCGAGGCCGAGTCGGTCAAGGCCATCCAGGAGAAGTACCAGGGCAACGAAGACGCCGCCTTCCGGGCACGCGCGATCGAGATCAAGGAGCAGCGCTCCGATCTGGTCAAGCACCACCTGTGGGTGCTGTGGACGGACTACTTCAAGCCGCCACACTTCGAGAAGTACCCGGAGCTGCACGAGCTGTTCAACAAGGCCACCAAGGCCGCCGGCGC
>DATHIT010000139.1:0-2293 GCA_035489915.1 Pseudonocardia sp.
GCATACAAGGGAGGTGACCATGGCTGACCAGGACGTTCTCTTGCTCGGAGTCGAGGAGGACACCGTCGTCGCGCGGCGTGAGACGAACGGTGACAACGACGGAGGAGACCGCAACTCGGACTTCGTCTGAGTCTCTAGTAGTTGCCGTCGGGGGGTCGGTGTTGCGCCGGGCCCCCGACGAGCGACAGCGCAGCTCGGCACGTCGGACGGCAAGGAAGCAGCTGATGTCGATCGCACCGTTGTTCACCGGGCCTTTCCTGGAGCAGGCCGGACCGGACTTCGTCAGCGCCCGGCTGGGGCAGGAGTTCGTGCGTGCCGAGGTGGGTGAGGAACCGGTGCGTGACCTGCTGACCTGGAGCGCACTGAACAACCTGTTGAGTACCCACCAACTGGCCGCGCCACAACTGCGATTGTTCCGGGACGGCGCGCAGGTGCCGATTTCCCGGTACAGCCGGATGGACGAACTGATCGATCGCCAGGTACTGCTGCCCGACGCGCTCTACCGCGAGCTGCGCGCCGGCGCCAGCCTGGTGCTGGATTCCATCGACCACCTGCACCCGCCGGTCGCGGCGGCCGCCGACGACCTGATGCGGCTGGTTCGCGAGCTGGTCCAGGTGAACCTGTACCTGGTGTGGGGCGAGCACCAGGGCTTCGACACCCATTGGGATGATCACGACACGGTGATCGTGCAGCTGGCCGGGAGCAAGCACTGGACGGTGCACGGCCCCGGCCGGCGGTTCCCGATGAAGGTGGACACCGACCACGACCACCGGCCACCCGAGTCCGTGGTGTGGCAGGGCACGCTGAACCCCGGCGACATCATTCACGTGCCGAGGGGCTGGTGGCACGCCGTCCGGGGCACCGGCGAGATGAGCATGCACCTGACCTTCGGGTTCACCCGGCGCACCGGGATCGACTGGGCCCGCTGGATCGTCGAGCAGCTCTACGCCGAGGAGCTGTTCCGCCAGGACCTGCCCCGGTTCGCCGAGCCGGAGCAGCGCCGGGAGCACGAGGACGAGCTGGTGCGCACGCTGACCAAGGTGATCAGCGCACACCGCCCGGCGGACTTCCTGGCCGCCAGGGACCGCCGCTTCCCGCGCCGCCCGGAGATCAACCTGCCCTGGCCGGTGCACTTCGAGGCGCCGGACGACCGGGCCATTGTGGAGGTCACCGCGCTGCTCGAGCTCGCCGTGGAGCCCGCCGACTCGGCCGATCCGGCGGCCGCCGAGGTGGTGCGGGTGAGCGTGGCCGGCAAGACATTCCGGTTCGCCTCGGTGATGGCGCCGATGCTGCGGTTGCTGGCCAGCGAGCGCTCGGTGACCGTGGCCCGGCTGCGGGCCGGCTCCGGCGACCTGGCGCCCGCCCGGTTCGCCACCGCGCTGGAGCTGCTGCTCCAACAGCACCTGGTCGTACTGCGCGAACCTACTGGGCAAGTCCTCGGGCCAGCGCGGTGAGGATCTCCGAGCAGCCGCCGTCCACCTTGACCGTGGCCAGCTCGTCGCCCCTGGTCCAGCCCCGGTTCACGATCACCACCGGAATGCCCGACTTGTGCGCTCGGCGGACGAACCGCAGCCCGGACTGCACGGCCAGCGAGCTGCCGGCGACCAGCAGCGCACCGGGTGGGCCGGAATCCGGCAGCAGCGCCTCGACCATCGCGTAGCAGAGCGCGACCCGGTCCGGCGGCACGTTCTCCCCGAAGAACACCACGTCAGGCTTGAGCACCCCGCCGCAGGCCAGACAGTCGGCCACCCGGAAACCGGCCACCGAGTCCAGCACCGCGTCCCCGTCCGGGGCGCTGGCCACGTCGGCGCCGTGCGTCTCGACGAACCCGGGGTTCAGCTCGGCCAGCCGGCGCTGCAGCTCCGGGCGCGGGCTGCGCCGCCGGCAGTCCAGGCAGATCACCTCGGCCAGCCGGCCGTGCAGGTCGACCACCGTGCGCTGCCCGGCCGCCCGGTGCAGGCCGTCCACGTTCTGGGTGATCACCCCGCGCAGCCGTCCGCTCACCTCCAGCGAGGCCAGCGCACGGTGACCGGCGTTGGGCTCGGCCTGGCGCATCCGGGCCCAGCCGACATGGCTGCGCGCCCAGTACCGGCGCCGGGCGGCCTCCCCGGAGCGGAACTCGCCGAAGGTCATCGGGGTGGCCCGGGGCGAGCCGGGCCCCCGGTAGTCCGGGATGCCGGAGTCGGTGGACAGGCCCGCGCCGGTCAGTGCGACCAGCGGCCGGCCGGCGAGCAGCGGCCAGGCATGATCAAGCAGCCTCGATTCGAGCCCCGAGCCGGTATCAACCCCCACC
>DATHIT010000140.1:0-2765 GCA_035489915.1 Pseudonocardia sp.
AAAAGCCCGACCGACGGATGATCCGTCGGTCGGGCTTTGCAGATCGTCCCCAGCGTCAGCGGGCGCTGTGGTCCTTCAGCATCGAGGGAATCGTGCGGGCCAGGATGGACAGGTCGCCGCCCAGGCTCCGGGACCGCACGTAGGTCAGGTCCAGGTGCAGCATGTCCAGGGTGCTCACCGTGGAGCGCCCGCTGACCTGCCACAGGCCGGTGATCCCGGGGCGAACGCAGAACCGGGGCTGGAACTCCGAGGGAAACATCCGCGCTTCCCACTCCAGGCACGGCCGGGGACCCACCAGCGACATGTCGCCAATCAGCACGTTGATCAGCTGAGGCAGCTCATCCAGGCTGGTCTTGCGCAGGAACGCCCCGATCGGGGTGACCCGGGGGTCACTGTCCAGCTTGTAGCTGCCATCCACCGAGGTGTCCTCGCCGCGCAGCTCGGCCGCGATCAGCTCGCGCAGCATCTCGTCTCCGACGCCCGGCCGCATGGTGCGGAACTTGTACATGGTGAAGGACACGCCGCCGAGACCGACCCGCCGCTGCTGGAACAGCGCGGGGCCGTCGCTGGTCAGCCGGATGATCAGGCCGATCAGCAGCATCGGTAGACCCAGCACCGCCAGTGCAATGCCCGCCACCGTCATATCCAGCGCGCGCCGTGCGACCGATTGCCAGGTCGCCACCGGCAAGGCGGCGTAGAACCTGTCAACAGCCGACATGGCGCCGGATTCGGTTCCGAGGGTGTACATCGCACTCTCCCAGTTGGATTGCTTTCGCCTGGGGTATCGCGCGATCTTGGGAGACCGTTACCCCACTGGGTGAGCCGCCTTCGCCGCGGCCACAATCAGCTCGGCGCACGCCTCCAGAGAGAGCCGAGTGCTGTCTAACACCAGGTCATAGTGGTCGCAACTGGCCGGATCGGTGCGATAGAAGTGGCGCACGTAGGCGGTCCTGGCGTTGTCGTTGTAGTCCAGTTTCTCCCTGGCCTGAGATTCGCTCAGGTTGAGCAGCTCCATCGCCTGGCGCACCCGCCGCTCCCGGTCCCCGTCCAGCCGGACGTGCAGCGCGCCCGGGTGGTCGCGGAGCACGATCGCGCCGGCCCGACCCAGGATGACCCCGCCCTTGGCGCAGATGACCTTGCGGATCGCCGCTTGGGTGCAGGTGACGAACTCCCGGTCCGGGAGCAGTGCCATGCGCGGCGGGTCATATCCGACCATGTAATCGGAGGACAGCGGGGCCGCGGCGGAGAGCATCCGGGACAGCCACCCCTTGACCTGTTCGTCACGGGACAGCGCGTCCTCGATGGGAACGCCGAGGTCACTGGCGACGGCCGCCGGAATTGCCCGGTCGATGAACGGGACGTCAAGGCGCTCGGCAACTGCCGGCCCGACATGTCCGCCACCGGCGCCGAATGCGGCGGACAGCGTTATCACATACATTGCCCGCTCCTGTCTGGAAAACGCCTTGACAAAGGCTAGAACATAGTGACCCAGACCACGAGCCACCGTACACCGAGTACCACCGAATGGTGGCCATTCCGATCCGACCTGACGGGTTGTCGCCGCTGGTCGAGTGCGCGGCCAGCGCTCTCAGGCGGTGGTGGCCGAGCGGCCGGCCTGGTCGAACTCGGCGACCAGGGCGGCGGCCGCCGCGCGCAGCTGCGGCACCGCCCGCTCGACCAGCTCATCGGTCATCCGCGTGGTCGGCCCGGACACGGAAAGCGCGGCGCGCGAGGGCCCGCCATCCAGCGCGACGGCCACACAGCGCACCCCGACCTCGAACTCGCCCTCGTCGATGGCGTAACCGCGAGCTCGTACCCGGCGCAGCTCGGCCAGGTACGCGACCGGATCGGTGATCGTGTACTCGGTGTGCGCGACCAGATCGGTGCGGCCGAGTACGTCGGCCACCTGGTCGTGGCTCATCCGGGCCAGCAGCGCCTTGCCGACGGCCGTGCAGTGCGGCGACACTCGCCGGCCGACCTCGGTAAACATCCGCATGGAGTGCCGGCCGGGCACCTGGGCCATGTACATCACCTCGCTCCCGTCCAGCACGGCCAGGTTGGCGCTCTCACCGAGGGCGTCCACCAGCATGGTCAGGTGCGGGCGGGCCCACAGGCCGACCAGCCGGCTGGCCCCCTCGCCCAATCGGATCAGCCGGGGGCCGAGCGCATACTGCCTGGACGAGTCCTGACGGACGTAACCGAGCGAGACCAGGGTCCGGACCAGCCGGTGGATAGTGGGCAGCGGCAGCCCGGACGCGGCGGCCAGCCTGGTCAGCCCGACCAGTCCGCCGGCGTCGGCCATCGTCTCCAGCAGCGCGAACGCCCGCTCGATCGACTGCACGCCACCGGAGCCGGACCGAGCGCCGCCCTCGTCGCTAGTCACCGGCCCCCCAGCCCGTGCATTTCCGCATCCCGGAAGTCTATTCCCGTTCGCCCGCCCCCGCCCCGCCCCACACACCCCGTCCCGCGCCCACGCCGCAGACCAGGCACCGGCCGCGCAGAGCGGGCACCGGCCGCGCAGAGCCTGCAGGGTCTGCACGGGCCGCAGTGGGTCTGCGCGGCCGGGGAACCGCCGGCCAACCGGGACGGCGGCGGCCGGCCGCCGCTCGGCCAGCGTCTTGCTCACACAGCCCGCGAGGCTCGACACAGCGGCCTGGTCGGCTGTGTCGGCTACGCGTGTGCTGTGTGAGCGGGCAGCCCGTGCCCCGGTCACACAGCCCGTGCCTGGTCACGCGGGCCAGCCTGTCAGACCGTTAGGCGCTGGC
>DATHIT010000141.1:0-3008 GCA_035489915.1 Pseudonocardia sp.
CGGGTGGAGAGTGGGTGCAGCCACCGGTTGGTGCCTTCCACGACCGCGCGCACCGGCCGGGAGTCCAGTTCCAGCCGCAGCCGCAGCCGGCCAGAGGCGGGTTCGCCGCCGGCCGGGCCGGACGGGCGCAGCAGCCAGCCGCCGGGCACCGCCTCCGGCTGGCACAGGCCGACGCCGTGCACAGCGAGCGGCTGGTCCGGCCGGGGCACCGACACCCGGTCCACCGGCGCCATCCCGGTGACCGCGGCCACCCAGCCGTGATCGTCAACCACCAGCGCCGGCCCCGGCACACCGGCCAGCAACGGGGCACCGACCGTGCGCAGCGCCTCCAGCCGGCCCTCGTGCTGGTGCCAGAGGCTGGACTCGGCCAGTTTCACCGCGGTGCACACCAGCGCCACCGTGGTCGGGTGGATCGTCTCGGCGAGGCCGGTGATGTCGACGATGCCGAGCAGCTCACCGGTGCGCGGGTCGTGCACCGGGCACGCGGTGCAGGTCCACGGATGCTGGCGGCGGACGAAGTGCTCGGCGGAGAACAGCTGCACCGGGGCGGCCTCGGCGATCGCGGTGCCGATGGCGTTGGTCCCGACGGTGCCCTCCAACCAGGTGGCGCCCTCGGTGAAGCCCAGCCCGTCGGCGCGGCGCCGGACCTTCGAAGCGCCCTCCCTCCAGAGCACCACGCCCTGTGCGTCGGTGATCACCATGATGTGCCGGGCGTCCTCGGCGACCGAGGTGAGGCTGGCGCGCAGCAGCGGCAGTACCCGGCTCAGCGGCGAGGCCTGCCTGCGCAGCTCGACCTGGTCGGCGGTCATCGGGTCGGGCGGGTCACCCAGGTCGGGGCTCACGCCGTAACGCCGGACCCGGGTCCAGGACCGCTCCACCAGGTCCCTCGGCCGGGCCGGCGGACGGTCGCCGGAGAGCAGGGCGTCGTGCACGCGAGCAAGCATGCGGGCGTGCCGGCCGAGATCGACCCCGGGCCGAACCGCGCAGACGCCTTCGTCCACCGACATCCCTCCGTGGGCAGCCGGAGACCCCGGCGTCACCCCGGCCCCAGCCTAGGTAGCGGGTGTGGTCGGCGCCATAGCCCGCCGGAGGCAGTCTCAGCCCGCGGGGAGGCAGTCTCAGCCCGGACCTTGGCCCAGGCTCAGGCAAGTACCCAGGGGGACACCCGATCCCGGTCGAGGAGATCGGGCCGGGCCAGGGTGTCCAGCATGGTGTGCACGGAGACCTGGGCGTCCCTGGTCCAGGCATAACACTGCTGCTTGGAGCGGCACTGCGTGGCCGCACGGGTCTGCGCCGCGGCGACGATCGCCTCGACCTCGGCCCCGACCTGCTCGTTGGCCGTGATCGGGTCGTTGAGCTCCAGGCCAGCGGTGGACACGATGTCCGCGACGTCGGTCAGGCGGGTGTGCAGCCAGTCCCACGGCGCGGCCTTGACCTGCTCGGCCCAGTGACGTGGGCTGGGTTCGACTCCCACGAAGTGCGGGTGGAAGTGCGCCGCCTCGAACGCTCCGGGCGTCCCGTCCAGCCGATCGAAGAGGTCCGCCCGCCACACCGGCTGATCGACCGTGATCACCTGGGCGGCCGACTCGGTACCCCGACGCGGTTGAGGAGTCACCAGGCGAACCTCGACGCGCGCACCGTGCTCCATGTGGCTGTCGCCGAGGTCGATCTCGAACCAGTGCCGGACGAGGACGGCGACCTCGTTGAAGACAAAGGCATGATGCACGCGCTGCTCCTGTCAGGTCATCACTCCGGTAGGTCTCTGGAGCCAGCATCGCTCCAGCGGACGCATGCGGCAACAGCACTGTGTTCCAACAGCGCTGTGTTGCAACAGCACGACCCAGCCCAGAACCAGCCGGTCAGCCCCGATACAGTGCGGCATGCCTGACACCGGCGGCGCATCCACCGAGGATCCCGCATCGCACGACGCCGCCGCCCGGGCCGCCGCCCGGGCCACGCTGGCCGAGCTCACCAAGGATCCGCGTCCCTCGGTCAATCGCGCCGCGCTCGCCGCTCAGTACCCGTCGTGGGGGCTGGCCACGCTGTCGCTGCTGGCCATCGGCCTGCTCGTCGGATTCGCCTCGCTCAGCCCGCTGGGCATGGCCATCGACGCCTGCCCCTCGGACCCCGGACTGGCGGTGTGCCAGCCCAAGGCGCATGCCATGGTGGTGGCCCTTCCGACGGCCGCGCTGCTCGTCGGCCTGGCGGTGAGTCTGATCGGAGGCCGGCTGCTGACCCGGCTGGACCGGTCGCCGCTGGTGGCCTCGGCGGTCGGCTGGGCGGTGTTCCTGCTCGGCACGGTGGTTGCCTACCTGCTGGCCGGCCTGCTCTGAGCTCGCCGGTGACCGGGGTACTGCCGGATCTGCTCCCCGGGCCGGGTGATCCACCGCTGAGGGTGCTGTTCTGCGGGATCAACCCGGGCATGGTCTCGGCGGCCACCGGGCATCACTTCGCCCGCCCGGGCAACCGGTTCTGGCCCGCGCTGCACCGCGCCGGGTTCACGCCTGAGCTGCTGCGGCCGGACCAACAGGCCGTGCTTCCCGCGCTCGGCCTCGGCTTGACCAACCTGGTCCCCCGGGCCACCGCACGGGCCGACCAGCTCACCGCCGAGGAGCTCACCGCCGGCGGCCAGCGGCTGCGCGAGCTGACCGAGCAAGTCCGCCCCCGCTGGCTCGCCGTCGTCGGGGTCACCGCGTACCGGGTCGCGTTCGGCGAACCGAAGGCGGTGATCGGGCCCGCCGAACGGCGGCTGGGCAGCACCCGGATCTGGGTACTGCCCAACCCGAGCGGGCTCAACGCGCACTGGCCGCTGCCGGCAATGGCCGAAGAGTTCGGCCGGCTCCTCGCCGCCTCAACCGAAGCGGACGCCTAGTGTCCTGAGTCGGAGGTTCGCGCCGGATCCGGTGATCCAGGCGGTGGCTGGCAAGGCCGCAGATCGCCTGGATATCGGGCATATCCAGGCGATCGAGAACGCCGCCAGGCGCCGTCTGGGCGCCGGAGGCGGTGCA
>DATHIT010000142.1:0-13939 GCA_035489915.1 Pseudonocardia sp.
CCCGGTGTAGAAGTCGACGTTCGGGTACAGCTTGCGCTCGATGAAGTAGTCGTCGGCGAGCGCGCGCTCCTCCAGGGCGAGGGCGATGTCCAGCAGCGGGTCGGACACGCCGAGCTTCTTGAGCACCTCATCCGCGCTCTGCTTGACGATCTTCGCGCGGGGGTCGTAGTTCTTGTAGACCCGGTGCCCGAAGCCCATCAGCCGGGCGCCGTGCTCGCGGTCCTTGACCCGGTTGATGAACGTGTCGATGTCACCGTTCTCCACGTTCTTGATCCGGGTGAGCATCTCCAGCACGGCCTGGTTCGCGCCGCCGTGCAGCGGGCCGAACAGCGCGTTGATGCCGGCCGAGACGGACGCGAACAGGTTGGCCTGCGACGAGCCGACCATCCGGACGGTGGAGGTGGAGCAGTTCTGCTCGTGGTCGGCGTGCAGGATGAACAGCACATCCAGCGCACGGGCCAACTCCTGGTCGACCTCGTACGGCTCGGCCGGGAACCCGAAGGTCAGTCGCAGGAAGTTCTCCACCGCGCCCAACGAGTTGTCCGGGTACAGGAACGGCTGGCCGATCGACTTCTTGTAGGCGTACGCCGCGATGGTCGGCAGCTTGGCCAGCAGCCGGACGGTGGACAGCTCCACCGCGTCGGCGTCGAACGGGTCCAGGCTGTCCTGGTAGAACGTGGACAGCGCGGAAACGGCACTGGACAGCACCGGCATCGGGTGCGCGTCCCGGGGGAAGCCGTCGAAGAACCGTTTCAGGTCCTCGTGCAGCAGGGTGTGCCGGCTGATCTTTTTCTTGAACGAGTCCAGCTCGTCCTGGGTGGGCAGCTCGCCGTAGATGAGCAGGTAGCTGGTCTCGGCGAAGGTGGAGTGCGCGGCCAACTGCTCGATCGGGTAGCCCCGGTAGCGCAGGATGCCGGCGTCCCCGTCGATGTAGGTGATCTCGGACGTGCAGGCGGCGGTGTTGCCGTATCCATTGTCCAGGGTCACCAGCCCGGTGGTGCTCAATAGCTTGCCCAGCTCGACCGCGGAGGCCCCTTCGACGGCCTTGGCGATCGGCATCTCGTGCTCGCCACCCGGGTACGAAAGGACAGCGGTCTCGGGGGCATCGGATGAAGACATGTGGAGGTTCCCTCTCACACTCGGATGACGCTTGGGTTCACGCCTCAAACTAGTCCTTGAAGGCCTAGTTCGGCGCTTTGAGCGGGGCGGACGCGTTCAGCTCCGCGGCGGTCGGCGGCTCGGCCCCTGGCCGCGCACAGGTGTGCGAGGCCGCCAGGGCGGCGAAGCTGAGCACGTCGCGCCAGACCTGAAGGTCCAGGTCGGAAAGTCGGTTGCGGTCCAGCGCACCGTGTGCGTAGAGCCTGGCCAGCAAGGCGGCGTGCGCCGTATCGCCGGCGCCGATTGTGTCCGCAACCACAGTGGGCACGCCCGGTACGTCGACCTGCCCGGCCGGGGTCACGACGGTCAACCCGTCGCCGCCCCGGGTGATCACCACCGCGCCGACGCCGGCCCGCAGCCACTCGTCCGGGTGACGCATACCGAGCCACGCCGCGTCCTCGTCGGACACCTTCACCAGCCCGACGGACGGCAACCAGGAACGGAACCGTCGCCGGTAGCCGTCCGGGTCGGTGATCAGGTCCGGGCGGATGTTCGGGTCCAGGCTGATCAGCCGGCCGGCCTCGGACTCGCGCAGCAGCACGGCCTCGTACGCGCTGGCCCCCGGTTCCAGCACCAGGGACAGGGTGCCCAGGGCCACCGCGGCGGTATCGGCGGGCAGCGGTCCGGGGTCGCTGATCAGGCGGTCCGCCGTGCCATTGGTGTAGAAGCCGTACCGGGCGGACCCGGAGGGCTCCAGGCCGACCACGGCGAGAGTGGTTGGCTCCGGCCCGCGCTGCACCAGCGAGATGTCCACCCCGGTGCGGCGCAACCGGTCCAGCATCGCGGTGCCGAACGGGTCGGTGGACAGCCGGGACAGGAACCGCGCCGGAACGCCGAGGCGGCCGAGCGCCACCGCCACGTTGTACGGACCGCCGCCCCAACGGGGCAGCAGCGGGCCACTCGGGTCCCGGGTGCCCGGGCTGGGCACCAGATCCACCAAGGCTTCGCCGCCTACCACGATCACAGCCGGAAGGCTACGGCGGTGGGCGGCCGGGGACGAGGCCCGAGCGGGCGGTTCGTTGCGCAAACGCGGCTCAGTCCCGGGGCTCGCGCGGGTGGTCGCGGCTGTCGTCGAAGTGACTCGGGTCGAAGTTCACCCGACCGACCACCAGATAGTTGATCAACCAGAGCAGCACGCCGACCGCGAGCAGGATGCCGGCGACCAGGAACTGGCTGGCCGGCCGACCGGACAGCGGGGTAGCCAGGAAGCCGCACAGCACGATGCCCGCCACCGGGGCCCAGGTCGGCGCCCGGAAGTGCTTGTGCTCCACCTTGTTCTTCCGCAGCACCAACACCGCCACGTTGACCAGGGTGAACACCGCGAGCAGGAGCAGCGCGGTGGTGCCGCCGAGCACGCTCAGATCCACGCTGACCACGAGGATGTAGGCGATCACGCTGGTGAACACGATGGACACCCACGGGGTGCGCCGGCCCGGGTGCACCCTGCCGAACACGCTGGGCAGGATGCGCTCGTTGGCCATGCCGTAGAGCAGCCGGCTGGCCATCAGCATGTTGATCAGCGCTGAGTTGATCACGGCGAGCAGGCCGATGGCGCCGAACAGCTGCAGCGGGAAGCCGGGCGAGCTCACCTGCAGCACCTTCAGCAGCGCGCCGCTCTTCGCCGCTGCCAGCTCGTTCGCCGGGACCAGCGTGGAGGCCACCACGGCGACCAGCACGTAGACCGTGGCGGCCACGCCCATCCCGATCAGCATCGCCTTCGGGAAGATCTTCACCGGGTCCTTGGTCTCCTCGGCCATGTTCACCGAGTCCTCGAACCCGACCATCGCGAAGAACGCCAGCGAGGTGGCCGCGGTGATGGACAGCAGCACGCCGGTGTCCGCGGTGTTCACCTCGACCAACCGGCTTGCGTCACCCTGTCCCTGCCCGATGGCCCACATGCCGAACCCGATGATGAGCAGCAGGCCGCCCAGCTCGATGCAGGTGAGCAGGACGTTCGCCTTCATCGACTCACCGACGCCGCGGAAGTTGATCAAGGCGAGGCCGGTCACGAAAGCGGCCGCCACCAGCCACAGCGGGAGGGTGGCGAACTGCCTCAGGTAGGTGTCGCCGAACGCCTTGGCCGCCGAGGCGGCCGAGGTCACCCCCGAGCTCATCACCGTGAAGGTGACCATGAAGGTGAGGAACTGGATGCCGAACGCCTTGTGCGTGAACAGCGCGGCGCCGCCCGCGCCCGGGTACTTGCCGACCAGCTCGAGGTAGCTGAACGCGGTGAGGAACGCGACGATGAAGGCGGCCAGGAACGGCACCCACAGCGCGCCCCCGATCCGGGCGGCGACATCCCCGGTGAGCGCGTAGATACCGGTGCCGAGGATGTCTCCGACGACGAAGAACAGCAGCAGCTTCGGGCCGATGGCGCGCTTCAGCTCAGGTTGGCGAGGAGTTTCCGCTACGGACGAGGACGTTTGCTCCACCATCCTGAGATGCTCTCAAGATCTGGTGCGGGTGTCATCCCCGGCCGGGTAACGGTCGCGGGACAGATACCCACGGTGAGCGCGCTCGGACCGGCGCTACCGAACCGGAGCCCGGTAGCGCCAGAAAGCCGGCAGCAGCGCGACGGTCACCACGGTGGCCAGGATCACCGCGAGTCCACCGCCGGCGGCGGCGGTTCCGGTGCCGACCACGTCGGCGGCCGGGCCGTGCCAGATGTCCGCCAGCCGAGGACCGCCGGCGACCACCACGATGAACACCCCCTGCATCCGGCCGCGCATCTCGTCGGTGGCCACCACCTGCAGCATGGTGGACCGGAACACCGCGCTGACCAGGTCGGCGGCCCCGGCCACGGCGAGCGCGAGCACCGCCAACCACAGCAGGTCGGTGAGCCCGAACACGGTGACCCCGAGCCCCCACACACAGATAGCCACGGTCACCGCGACGCCTTGGCGGCGGATCCGGTGCAGCCAGCCGGAGAAAAGTCCGCCGGCCACCGCGCCGATCGCGATCGAGGCGTAGAGCAGCCCCAGTGCGATGCCGCCGCCCGGCGGGTCGTGGAAGGTGCGCTCGGCCATCTCCGGGAACACCGCGCGGGGCATGCCAAGCGCCATCGCAATGATGTCCACCAGGAAGGACACCAGCAGGATCTTCTGGGTGGCCACGTAGCGGAACCCGGCCAGCACGTCGCGCAGCCCCGCCGTGGGCCGGGTGCCGTTCTCGGTGGTCGAGGGCGGCATCTTGGGCAGCCGCCAGGTCGCCCACAGGGTGGCCAGCAACGCGATGGCATCCGCCAGGTACAGCGTGGAGAGCCCGATCACCGGGATCAGTGCGCCGGCCAACACCGGGCCGACGATGGCGCCGAACTGGAACACCGTCATGTTCAGCGCGTTGGCCGCCGGGAGCTGGGCGTTCGGCAGGATCCGGGGCAGCACCGCGCTGCGGGTGGGCTGGTTGATCGCCAGCAGCCCCTGCTGCACCGCGAACAGGCAGAGCACCAGCCACACCGAGCCGACCCCGCTGGCGGACACCACCCACAGCGCCAGCGACATCAGCGAGATGCCCGCGCCGGAGGCCAGCAGCAGGGTGCGGCGGTCCATGGCGTCCGCGATCGCGCCGCCCCACAGGCCGAACACCACCAGCGGGACCAGCCCGAACAGCCCGGTCAGCCCGACATAGGCGGAGGACTGGGTGAGGGTGTAGATCTGCACCGGGACCGCGACCACGGTCATCTGGGCGCCGATCGTGGTGACCACCCCGGCGGTCCACAGCCGGCGGAACTCGAGGGTGTTCAGCGGCCGGGTGTCGGCCAGCGCGCCGCGCAGCTTGCCGGCCAGCCTTCGGGTCACCCCACCCCGCCCGGGGCCGGGTGGCGCCGGATCAGGCCCGGGCAGTGCCCGGGTGCTGCCGCGCCGGTCGGCCGGGTCGACCGGGACCGTGGGCGGCTCGTCGTAGCCTGGTTCCTGTGGCAGCCCCGGTAACCGGGGCTTGGGATCGGCTGGCTCAGACGCTCGGGGCACAGTAAAGAATTAGCACGGCGAACTAGCCAGTTTTCGCGTGCGGGTGCGCCGGCGAGGTCAGGGAGCCAACCGGTGGACCCGCCAGGTGGTCTGGTCGTTGCCCCGGTCGAAGGCGAGCCGATCGTGCATCCGGTTCGGGCGGCCCTGCCAGAACTCCGCCCGGTCCGGGCGGAGCATCCACCCACCCCAGTGCGGCGGCACCGGCACCTCGGCCGAGTCGGCGAACCGGCGGGTGATCGCCGCCAGTGCGTCGTCCAGTGCCTGCCGGCTGGACAACACCACCGACTGCGGCGAGGCCCACGCGCCCAGCTGGGAGCCACGCGCCCGGGTCGCCCAGTACGCGGCCGTCTCGGCCCGGCTGACCCGTTCCACGGTGCCTCGGATGTTCACCTGCCGGTGCATCGCGTACCAGGGGAAAGTCACCGAGGCACGCTGGTTGGAGCGCAGGTCGCGGCTCTTCGCCGAGGTGTAGTTGGTGTAGAACACGATGCCCCGGGGCTCGACCCCCTTGCAGAGCACGCTGCGGGTGGACGGCGCGCCGTCCAGGTCCACGGTGGCCAGCACCATCCCGTTCGGCTCGGCTAACCCGGCCTCAGTGGCTTCGGCGAGCCATCTCACCAGCTGCAGGTCCCAGCTTTCCGCCAGGTCCGCCACATCCAATCCGGCGCCCAGCCCGTCCGCGAGCTTGCTGTGCACCCGATCTGCCCGGTCTACCGTCATTCCGCCCACCTTCCGCCCCGGACCTGACCGTAGGCGGGCGCCGGGCCTGATCGCCAGGGCTGATCGCCTGAGTGGCCACGGCTGACCGCCAGATTGAAGTGATCCAGAATCGCATGTGGTACGGATGCCGCCATGACGTTTCCCCCGCTCGTGGTGCCCAAGGGGCTCGAGCTCATCGCTCCGGTCACTGGGGAGGAGTCGCCGAACCGCACCGGCAGCCGGTTCAGTTTCCTGGCCACTGACCTGGGCATCCTGTGGGACGACGGGGATGGCGGGGTGTTCGTGGCCTTCGGCGACACCTACGGCGAGGGGTGGGAAGGCCCGGGCGCCGGCGCCCGCACGGCCGACCATCGGCGCAACGTGCTGGCCCGGTCCACCGGCGGCGACCTCTCCGCCGGGCTGTCCCTGGACGAAGTGATCGAGGACGCCCCTGGGCACGCGGCGGAGATTCTGCCGGCCGATCCGAGGCGCCGGCTCGAGTCCACGGTGATTCCGACCGCCGGCATCGCGGTGGACGGCGTGCAGTACATCCACTACATGTCGGTCAAGCTCTGGGGCGTGCCCGGCGGGTGGCGGACCAACTACGGCGGCATCGCCCACTCCCGGGACGGGGGTATGACCTGGCACAAGGACCGCGACGCGCGCTGGCGCAACAGCCTGCTCGGCCGTCACCGGTTCCAGATGGGCGCGTTCACCAGGGACCCCGGCGAACCGGACTGGGTATACCTGTTCGGCACCCGCAACGGCCGCTTCGGCCCGGTGTACCTGGCCAGGGTCGAGTCGGCCCGGATCACCGAGCCGCATCGCTACCGGTTCTGGACGGGCGCCGGGTGGCATCACTGGTGGCGCCGGGCCCGGCCGGTGGCGCCCGGTCCGGCCGGCGAGCTGTCCGTGGCATTCCATTCCGGGCTGGGCCTGTGGCTGATGGTGCACCTGGAGGACAAGGCGGGTCGGATCGTGTTGCGTGCGGCCCGCGAGGTGACCGGCCCGTGGAGCGATGGCCAGACGTTGGTCTCCGGGCAGGACTACCCGGCGCTGTACGGCGGTTACCTGCACCCGGGCGCGCTGGACGGCGACGAGATCTACTTCACCATGTCGCAGTGGGGCCCGTACAACGTGTACCTGATGCGTGCCTCGCTGGCCGTTCACTCATGATTGGTATATCAAGCGTCGGCGTTAGTGAGCCTTAACACTCGGCGTTGCGAGGTGCGCCAGGCAGGAGCAGTGTTTTCCCAACCGTGTGACGTGTGCCATGGCCCCGGCACTGACCTGCGAGGCTGGTGCGCGACGGTTTCCCCACACCGGTGTAGGGAAATGACGAGGAGGACCCGTGTCCACAGCTGCCAGCGTCGCCCCGGCCACGAGCGGGACCACGCCGACCGCAACCGCCGGGCAGTCGGAGGTACCGCCTCCGCCACCCGGCTTCAAATCGGGGCTGGAGGGCCATGTCGCCTTCCGCACCCAGATCGCCGAGCCGGACAAGGACGGCGGTGCTCTGCGCTATCGGGGCGTAAACATCGAGGACCTGGTTGGCCACGTGACCTTCGGGAACGTCTGGGCGCTGCTGGTGGACGGGCGCTTCGGCCCCGGCCTGCCGCCCGCCGAGCCGTTCCCCATCCCGGTGCACACCGGAGACGTCCGGGTGGACGTGCAGGCCGCGCTGGCCATGCTCGCCCCGTACTGGGGCTACCGCCCGCTGTTGGACATCTCCGAGGCCGACGCCCGTGACCAGCTGGCCCGTGCATCGGTGATGGCGCTGTCCTACGTCGCCCAGTCGGCCCGGGGTATCGGGGTGGCCGCGGTGCCGCAGCGGCGGATCGACGAATGCAACACGATCACCGAGCGGTTCATGACCCGCTGGCGCGGCGAGCCCGACCCGGCGCACGTGCGCGCGGTGGACGCCTACTGGGTGTCGGCGGCCGAGCACGGCATGAACGCCTCCACCTTCACCGCTCGGGTGATCGCCTCCACCGGCGCCGACGTGGCAGCCTCGCTGTCCGGGGCGATCGGCGCGATGTCCGGCCCGCTGCACGGCGGCGCGCCGGCCCGGGTGCTGCCGATGATCGCCGAGGTGGAGAAGACCGACGACCCGGCCGGCCTGGTCAAGGGCATCCTGGACCGCCGGGAGAAGCTGATGGGCTTCGGCCACCGGGTCTACCGGGCCGAGGACCCTCGGGCCCGCGTGCTGCGGCGCGCCTGCCAGGAGCTCAAGGCCCCCCGCTACGAGGTCGCCGTCGCGCTCGAGCAGGCCGCCCTGAAGGAGTTGCGGGAGCGCCGCCCCGACCACCCCATCGAGACGAACGTGGAATTCTGGGCGGCGGTCATCCTGGACTTCGCCGAGGTCCCGCCGCACATGATGCCGGCCATGTTCACCAGCGCGCGCACCGCCGGCTGGTCGGCACACATCCTGGAGCAGAAGCGGGAGTCCAAACTGGTCCGCCCATCCGCCCAGTACATCGGCCCCGGCCCGCGCAGCCCGGAAGAGGTCGAAGGCTGGTCGGAGATCGCGCACCAGTAGAACCTGTGAGTGGTATTGGTCGCTATAGCGACCAATACCACTCACGGGCTAGCGGGCACCTGCGCCGGCCGGGGCCTGGCTCCTTACCGGGCCAGGGTTTCCACGGGGCTGAACCGCGCTTTGCGACCGGCGGTGTGCTGGTTCAGCCAGGCGTCGCGCTGGGTCCGTTTGCGCTGGTCCAGCCGCTGGGTGTAGCCGGGCACGAGCCGTCGGGCCAGTTCGTCGCGCAGGTTGGGCGCGAGCTTGGTCAGCGGTTGCCAGCGGCGCCAGGCCGGTGGCGGGGTCAGCTGGTTGGCGGTGAAGGTCTCCTCGGTGAGGAAGAACCGGGTCCAGCCCAGGATCAGGCGCTGCTCGGCGGCCTTGCGCGCGCGGTCGGCCCGCGAGTCGCGGTCGGACGGACCGAACGCGGCGACGAAGGACTGCGACAGCATCCGGCTGTCCGGGCCGTCGTTCGGGTCGTCCATGTTCAGCATCAGGTAGATGAGCCGCCACCAGTCCTCGACGGTCTCCGGGTAGAACGCCGGCTCGATGCCCATCAGGTAGCCGATGTAGCGCCAGAAGTGCATGTGGTCGAGCACTTCCTGGTCGGTGGGCCAGTGACCGATCAACTTGGCTTGCTGGGTGATCAGGAACGACAACGAGATCGTGCCGAACTGGGCGTTCTGACTGAGCGGCGCGCCCAGCCGCTCGGCGTCCCACTCCGGATGCCGCCCGACCTTGCGCCGGATCATCGAGTGCATCACCCGGATGGTGACCGCCGTCTTGCGCCCGGGGCCGCCCTGGCGCAGCGCGCTCGGCTCCGAGGTGTCCAGCCAGAATCGGCAGGTCTCCAGGTACCGGCCGAACGCGGTGCCCCCGGTGTAGCTGCCGGTCAGCACCAGTGGCTTGTAGATCATCTCCGTTCGGTAGCCCTCCAGGGAGATGAGGCCGTAGTAGTAGAAGCTGTCGAGGCCGTAGCGGCGGGCCAGCAGCGCGCCCCGCTCCACCCGCTCCCAGTCCAGCCACTCCGGCTCGGTGTCCAGGTGCTCGAAGAGCGCGACCAACTCCGGCGGAGCGTTGGTCACGCTGTCGATCCCGTGGTCCAGCGCCTGGTCGATTAGCCGACGGGTGTCCCGCACATAGTTGGCGTCGAACGCGGCCGCGATGAACGCGTCGGAGATCGGGTCCGCCCTGGCCCGGTCCCGGCCGAGCTCGGTGGCGACGTCGTCGGGCAGCGCCAGCGGGCCGCGCACGAACCGGCCGAGCAGCGTCAGCAGTTGCTGGCCGCGCGCGCTGCTCCGGTTTGCGAAGTAGTGGAAGGAGCTGGGTACCTCGGGCGTGATGGCGGTCGGCCGAGTGGTGGTCGGTCGGGTGGTGGTCGGTCGGGTGGTCATAGCACCGAGGGTAGATTAAAATTGATATGTGTCAATATTAAATCAGTCTCCTAGGGTGGATCAGTGACCGACACCTCGAGCGCGCGCCCCCGGGGCCGGCCGCGCAAGGACTCCGGGCCGGCACCCAACCCGGACGTACTGGCCGCCGCGCTGCACGCCTTCGCCAGCCACGGGTACCAGGGCGTGTCGGTACGCACGTTGAACCGGGAGCTCGGGGTGAGCCACAACCTGCTGCACCAGCGGTTCGGCTCCAAGGAAGCCATCTGGTACGCCGCCGTGGACTGGGGGTTCGGCGGCCTGCTCGAGGAGTTGGCACTGGCCGACGCGGACCTGGCCGACCCGTTGGAGCGGCTGCGCGCGTTCATCCGGGCGTTCGTGACATTCGCCGCCCGCCATCCGGACCTGGCCCGGGTGGCCAACGCCGAGGGCAGCGCGGAGGACAGCGGAGCCATGGAACGACTGGAGTACCTGCTGCACTCCTACGTGCGCCCGAGCATGGAGCGGATCGCCCCGCTGTATCGCGAGCTGGTCGTCTCCGGGCGGGTCCGGGAAGTTCCCCCGGAGACGCTGTACTACCTGGTCACCTCGGCCGGACTGATGTACAGCAACCACGCCATGACCCGGGCGCTGTTCTCCGGAGCGCCGCTGGCCGAGGACCGGATCGAGTCCTACGCGGACAGCGTCGCCACGGTGATCCTGGACGGCGTGGCCCTGCGGCCGGGCAGCGGTGGATCAAGTACCGGCGAATCAAGTACCCAGGTGGCGCGGGGGCGGCCAGACTGAGAGCCGCGAGCGATGCTGGTCACCCGGAGCAGCCACACGAGAGCGAGATTGAGAGACTGGGCGACGTGACAACTGCGCCAACTTCGAGTCCGACCACCCTGGAGATTCCCGCCGACCTCAAGCCGTCGGACGGCCGCTTCGGTTGTGGTCCGTCCAAGGTGCGGGCCGGCCAGCTCGCTGCCCTGGCCCGCGAGGGCGCCGACGTGATGGGCACCTCGCACCGCCAGAAGCCGGTCAAGTCGCTCGTCGGGCGGGTCCGCGCCGGGTTGCGGGAGCTGTTCTCGCTGCCCGACGGGTACGAGGTCGTCCTGGGCAACGGCGGCACCACGGCGTTCTGGGATGCCGCCGCGTTCGGCCTGGTCCGGGAGCGCTCGCTGCACCTGACCTACGGCGAGTTCTCCTCGAAGTTCGCCACGGTCACCAAGGGCGCGCCGTTCCTCGCCGACCCGGTGGTGATCTCCGCCGACCCGGGCAGCGCGCCGGACCCGACCAGTGACCCCTCGGCGGACGTGTTGGCCTGGGCGCAGAACGAAACCTCTACCGGCGTCTCGGTGCCGGTCCTCCGGCCGGCCGGGTGGAGCGACGGCCAGTTGGTGGCGATCGATGCCACCTCCGCCGCCGGTGGGCTGCCGGTCAACGTGGCCGACACCGACGTGTACTACTTCGCACCGCAGAAGTGCTTCGCCTCCGACGGTGGGCTGTGGCTGGCTCTGATGAGCCCGGCCGCGCTGGAGCGGGTGGCCGAGTTGGGCGCGAGCGACCGGTGGATCCCGGAGTTCCTCTCGCTGACCACGGCGGTGGACAACTCCAGCAAGGACCAGACGTACAACACCCCGGGCGTGGCCACCCTGTTCCTGCTCGCCAACCAGATCGACTGGATGCTGCGGCTGGGCGGGCTGGACGGCTGCGTGGCGCGCACCGTCGACTCGTCGACCAGGCTCTACGACTGGGCCGAGCGCTCGAAGTTCGCCACCCCGTTCGTTGCCGACCCGGCACACCGCTCGCAGGTCGTCGGCACCGTCGACTTCGACGACTCGATTGACGCGGCCGCGGTGGCCAAGGTGCTGCGCGCCAACGGCATCGTGGACACCGAGCCGTACCGCAAGCTGGGCCGCAACCAGCTGCGGGTCGGGATGTTCCCCGCCGTGGAGCCGGCCGACATCAGCGCGCTGACCGAGTGCATCGACTGGGTGGTCGAGCGCCTCGACTGAGCGCCGCACCGATCCCAGAAAGACACAGGCCCGCCACCGGGGAATCCCGGAGGCGGGCCTTGTCGCTGGGACGTGCGCCTTCTAGCGGCGTAAGCGGGCGTGTCTGCGCGGCGGTGGCGGGCTCCACCAGTCCACCGGCTGACGGCGGATCGGGCGGCGCGCGCGGTCGATGCGCACCGCCAGAGCGATCATCGCAGGCAACGCAAGCATTGCGATGACAAGCACCCAGGCAACGCTCACACCCGCCTCCCAGCGCTAAAATGATCACCGTTTGATTCGGTACGTTGACGCTATCCTACGTACGTAGAAAACGCACGTAATCGAATGAGTGATGCGCGATACCACAGAAGGGGCGAGCGTGACGGAACGGCGCCATGGCCTGGCGCGCATCCAGGTTGCGGCCACGCTGCGCCGGATGCGCGAGCAGGCCAGCGTGACCAGGGACGCGGCCGCCCGCGAGCTGTACTGCACGGTGTCCAAGATCGGCGACATCGAGACCGGCCGGTCCGGGGTCAAACCTGCCGAGCTGGAGAAGTTGCTCGACCTCTACCGGGCGTCTGGCGAGGACCGCGAGGCGCTGATCGAAACCGCGCGCGAGTCACGCAGCCGACGCAAGACCGGCTCGAGTATTCCGACCAGCCATCGGCGGTATTTCGACCTCGAGGCACAGGCCCGCTCGGTCACCTTCTTCTCCCCCGGCCTGATACCCGGATTTCTGCAGACCGACGGCTACGCCCGCTCGGTGCTGGAGTGGTCGGGGAGCCTCGGCGTCACCGAGGTGGACTCGAAGCTTGCGGTACGTGCGGAGCGGCGAAGGAACCTCACGCGAACCGACCCGCCCCCGGCGTCCTACTGGTGCATCCTGGGCGAGGCCGCGCTCCGGGCTAACGTAGGCGGCCCGGTCGTCATGGCAGAGCAGTTGGAGTGCCTGCTGGAATGGTCCAAGACCATTCGCCACCTGATGATTCAGGTGCTGCCGCTGGGCTCCGGTGTGCACGGTTTCCTGGGCTGGACGCACACCCTGCTGCGCTTCGATCCGCCCGCCCGGGACATCGTCCACATGGACAGCTCGATCCGTGACCTGTTCTTCGACGTCGAGCCCGAGGTCCGGGGAGTCGCCGACGATCTGGAGCTCATGAAAGCCAAGGCGATCGGTCGGGACGAGAGCCTGGCCCTGATCAGGCACATCCTGTGGGAGTACAAGGAGATGAGCGGGCATGCCGCGCTGGAATGAGTGGTTCACGCCGCGCCGCTCGAACAACGGCAACGAGTGTGTCGAGACATTGATCACCGACGGCACCGTGTACGTGCGTAACTCGAAGAGCCCGACAGTGGCCACCGTCGAGTTCACCCACGAGGAGTGGCGGGCGTTCATCGCGAGCGTCCAGGAGGGCGACGACTACACTCTGCCCAGCTAAGGCCGGAGCGGGCGTCCGACCCCGGCCGGCGCGCCTCCCGAATGGGCAGCGAGCCGACCACTACCGTCACTCGGACGAGCGTAAGGGCGAGCGGAGGGCTGGATGCGCGCGCTGCGGGTCGTGGGTTACGGAGAGGATGGCGTCGTCATCCTCGAAGACCCCGACCGGCGCGAGCGTTTCACCGTTCCGGCCGATGAGCGGCTTCGAGCCGCCGCGCGCGGCGACGTCCAACGACTCGGGCAGATGTCGATGGAGTTGGAGAGCCAGTTGCGACCACGTGAAATTCAAGCGCGCATCAGGGCCGGCGCTTCCGTGGAGCAGGTGGCCGCTGCCGCCGGTGTTCCACTGCAGCGTATTGAGCGGTTCGCCTACCCGGTATTACTCGAGCGTTCCCGCACCGCCGAGATGGCCCGGCAGGCGCATCCGGTGCGCGAGGACGGGCCGGACGTGCGCACCCTGGACGAGGTCGTCGAGCACACCTTCGGGCTGCGCGGTCAGGAGTACGAGCAGGCCGAGTGGGACTCCTTCCGCGGCGAGGACCACAAGTGGGTGGTGGCGCTGAGCTGGTCGGTCGGTCGGTCGGACATCACCGCCCGCTGGACCTACCACCCCGGAGCACACGGCGGCACCGTCACCGCACTGGACGAGCACGCCACCGACCTGATCGACGGTCTCTCCCGGCCACCGCGCCGAGTCGGCCCGGTGATCGACTTCAGCAAGGCTGCCGCCGAGGAGGAGCCCGGTCCGGCCGCCACCGCCTCCCCCGCCGAGCGAGACGACAACGGGACGA
>DATHIT010000143.1:0-4635 GCA_035489915.1 Pseudonocardia sp.
CACGGCGTTCCGCGTCCTGGAGGAGGTGGCGGTGCACCAGCCGGTCGGGGTGAGCGAGCTCGCCCGCATCCTCGACGAGCCGAAGAGCACCGTGCAGCGCGCCTTGCAGGCCCTGCACGAGGTGGGCTGGGTGGAGCAGGAGCCGGGTGGGACGCGGCGCTGGGTACAGACCACCAAGCTGATGGCGCTGGCCAGCCGAGGGGGCGGGATGAGCCTGCGCGAGCGGGCCATGCCGGTGATGCAGGAGCTGTTGGAGCGCACCGACGAGAACATCCACCTGTCGGTGCGCAACGACCGGGGCATCACGATCGTCGAGAAGCTGGAGAGCAGCAAGGTGGTGCGCCCGCACGACCCGCTGGGGTTGGTCGCGCCGCTGCACGCCACGAGCACCGGGAAGGCCATCCTGGCCTGGAGCGAGCCCGAGGTCCTCGACGACGTGCTCGCGCACGGCCTGGAGGGGTTCACCGCGCGCACGCTCGTCGATGTTGATGCGCTGCACCGCGAGCTGCGGGCCATCCGGGAAGCCGGGTACTCGATCAACCGCGGCGAGTGGCGCGACGACATCCGGGGGGTGGCGGCGGCGGTCCGCGATGCCGACGGCCGCGCCCGCGCCGCGATCAGTGTGGCGGTACCGGCGCACCGGCTGCCCGACGAGGACATCCCGGCGCTCGGCGAGCTGGTGTCCCGGATCGTCGGGCAGCTCAACGCCGCCATTCCGGACGCGGTGCTAGGCGCCTAGGCGGCGCGCCGCCATTGTCCGTGAATGCGGACTACTTGTGAGCAAGGTCTCGCGGCCAGATCGTCAACCTCGCATTCATCTTGAAGATCCACGAGGTTGATCTCGGAAAAGCTCTTTGCTAGCTGCTTGATCCCGCGGGAGGTCCCCCAATGGCATCCACACTGCACGGCGATTCCGCCTCCGGCAATGGTGATCAGCAGATCCTCAAGCAGCTCGAAGCGACCCGGGCCCGCCTGATTCATCAGTACACCGCCAAGGCGGTCAGCGAGGCCGACGTCCAGGACACCTTCGAACGGGTGGCCCAACGCTTCGCGGATGCGCGCGTTCGGGCATTCGTGCCCATCTTGGTGGAGCGCGGGGTCCGCGCGGAGCTCGACCACTAGCCGGCGGGTTCAGGTGGATTCACCGTCTGATCCGTAGACGGCCTCGAAAGCGGTCCCGCGCAGTATTTTCACCAGTTCGAGCAGGCTTCCGATGGCCTCGTACTTCTCGCCGGCCGACGGGTGCTCACCAGCCCTGTCCACGTCTGCCCAGAGCTGAGCGACATGTTTGTAGACCGACTCGCGGGCGGCGAGTTGGGCGACCCGGGATGCCTGGTCGGAATGGGCGAGCCGAGCCCGATCAAAAGGCGCGAAGGCTTCCGCCAGTTCACGTCCTGAACTGGGTATATCCACAGCAATCACGACCTCACTCGGTCAGCCCCTGATCCCACCGAGTGGCAAGAGATAAGCGGCAGGGTCCGGAACTCCAGGCTGATGACCGCACTCTGACCGGGTCCGCTCAACCATTATGCGGTTTACCTGCCTGGGAAGATGGTTCCTCGGGCGCTGTCGGTGCCGTCCTTAAGCTTCTTGGCGGTGCGCTTTTCCTTGATGGACTTCGCTGCCTTTTTTCGGGTGGGCTTGTTAGCCGATTTCTCGGACATAGTTCTCCCTAACGGGCGAAAATGTTGCAACGACCCGTATCCAACGAGCACCAGACCGCCATCGATCGCCGCCGAGCGGTGCCCATCCCTTCCCCAACTCGGACACGACTTACCGAGGGCGCCTGTGCCCCCGGGGAGGCCGTGGGGCGAGCGTACTCGAAGTCACGCCAGCCGCGGCGGTTTCCGAGGCGACGGGGACAGCGGAGGACCCCGGAGTCGGCGGGTTCGACTCCGGGGTCCTCCGCCCCACCGCGGGAGAGGGTTAGTGCGCGGTCGCCTTCTCCGCGCCGACGCCGGTGAGGGCCCTGACCTCCATCTCGGCGTACTTGCCGGGGTCCGCGATCTCCTTGCTCAGCACCGTGCCCAGGTAGCCGAGCAGGAACGACAGCGGGATCGAGACCAGGCCGGGGTTGTCCAGCGGGAACCAGCTGAAGTCGACGCCCTGCAGCATCGACGGGCTGCGGCCGGTCGCCGCGTCCACCGGCTTGCCGGACACCACCGGTGAGAAGATGATCAGCACCACGGTGATCCCGAGACCGCCGTAGATGCTCCACAGCGCGCCGGAGGTGTTGAACCGCTTCCAGAACAGCGAGTAGAGGATCGTCGGCAGGTTCGCCGAGGCGGCCACCGCGAACGCCAGCGCCACCAGGAAGGCGATGTTCTGCCCGTTGGCCAGGATCCCGCCGAGGATCGCCACGATGCCGATCACCACGGCGGTGATCCGAGCGACCTTGACCTCCTCGTCCTTGCCGTCGACCTTCCCGCGTTTGATCACGTTGGCGTAGATGTCGTGGGCGAATGAGGCGGACGCGGTGATGGTGAGCCCGGCAACCACGGCCAGGATCGTCGCGAACGCCACCGCCGCGATGATCCCGAGCAGCACCGGCCCGCCCAGCTCGAAGGCCAGCAGCGGTGCGGCCGAGTTCGCCGCGCCTGGTGCCTTCTTGATCGCGTCAGGGCCGACCAGCGCACCCGCGCCGTAGCCGAGCACCAGGGTGAACAGGTAGAACAGGCCGATCAGCCAGATCGCCCAGACCACCGACTTGCGGGCCTCCTTGGCGCTGGGCACGGTGTAGAAGCGCATCAGGATGTGCGGCAGCCCCGCTGTGCCGAGCACCAGCGCCAGCGCCAGGGATAGGAAGTCAATCTTGCTGAGCCCGGTCTTGCCGTACTGCTTGCCCGGGTTGAGCAGCGTCTGGCCCGCTTCGCCGCCCCGGGCCACCGCATCGCCGAGCAGCGCCGAGAGGTTGAAACCGCTCAGACCGAGCACCCAGAGCGTCATGATGCCGGCACCGGCAATGAGCAGGACCGCCTTGATGATCTGCACCCAGCTGGTGCCGCGCATGCCGCCGATGAGCACGTAGGCGATCATCACCGCGCCTACGATCGCGATCACCAGGGCCTGGCCGGTCTTGCTGGTGACGTGCAGCAGCAGCGCGATGAGACCGCCGGCACCCGCCATCTGGGCAAGCAGGTAGAAGAACGACACGGCGAGCGTCGAGGTGGCCGCGGCGGCCCGCACCGGACGTTGCCGCATCCGGAACGCCAGCACGTCGCCCATGGTGAACCTGCCGGTGTTCCGCAGCAGCTCCGCGACCAGCAGCAACGCCACCAGCCAGGCCACCAGGAAACCGATCGAGTAGAGGAAACCGTCGTACCCGTTCAGCGCGATCGCGCCGGCGATGCCCAGGAACGAGGCGGCGGAGAGGTAGTCACCGGAGATGGCGATGCCGTTCTGCTGCCCGGTGAAGCCGCCGCCGGCCGTGTAGAAGTCCGACGCGCCACTGGTTGCCCGCCGGCTCACCTTCACCACGATCGCCAGCGTGATGACCACGAACACACCGAAGATCGAGATGTTGAGCAGTGGGTTGCTGCCCTCCACACCCTGTGCCAGGACCGTCATCGCCGTTCCTCCTCGAGCTGGTCACGGAGCTTGCTGGCCAGCGGGTCCAGCTTGCGGTTCGCGTAGTGCACGTACCAGGCGGTGATGCCGAAGGTGGACACGAACTGGAGCAGCCCGAAGAGCAGACCGACGTTCACATTGCCGAAGACCTTGATCGACATGATCGAGGGGGCGTAGCTGCTCATCAGCACGTAGACCAGGTACCAGGCCAGGAATATCCCGGTTACCGGGAAGACGAAGGTACGCAGCCTGCGCCGGAGCTCCTGGAAATCGGCCGCTGACTGGACTTCCTCCCAGTCCTGGCCGCTTCTCGGCGGTGATGATTCAGTGGTACTCATGGTGCCTCCTTGCACTTGCCCAGCTCGCTGGGGGCACAGCAAAGGCCCTCGCACGCTGGAGCGGAAGTGGCGTGCGACACACAGCGGGCCGGCGCGACCAACGGTTGACGAGCGGTCCCGGATGCGGACGAGCGGTCAGCGCCGGCGGCGCTCCGTCTCGTCCAGGTGCAGCCGCAGCATCGCGGCGTTCGCCCAGGCCGGCGGCCGGCCGCCCAGCGACACCAGCACCATGGTGACGAAGGCCAGCGGCACCGACCACAGCGCCGGCTGGCCCAGCAGGATGGCGGCCAGGCCGGGTGGCGGTGCCAGGAAGAAGCCCAGACCGATCACCCCGGCGGACGAGACGAGCCCCACCACCATGCCCACAATGGCGCCGCGCGCGGTCAGCCGCGACCACCAGATGCCCAGCACCAGCAGCGGGCAGAACGTGGAGGCGGCCACCGCGAACGCGGAGGTGACCAGCACGCCGACGTCCAGGTACGCCGAGGGCAGCGCGAGCGCCACCACGCACACCGCCGCGCCGAGGGTGGTGAGCCGCAGCCGGCGCACCGTGGCGCCCGGCAGCAGATCGTGCGACACCGCGCCGGACAGCGCCAGCAGCAGGCCGAGCGAGGTGGCCAGGAAGGCCGCGAACGCGCCCGCGGAGAGCATCGCGGTGAACAGCGAACCGACCCACCCGCTGTCCACCCTGGCCGGCAGGGCCACCACCACCGTGTCGGTACCGGCGGAG
>DATHIT010000144.1:0-2759 GCA_035489915.1 Pseudonocardia sp.
AGGGGCGCGCAGCGCTCTCCGGGGTGTCACGGCGGACCGGGTAATGGTTTGTCTCGTAAAAATTGACGAACCTCCGAATCGTCGCTCGGCCAGTATTGGTGTCGACGTTGAAGATAGTAATGTATCCGTCGTGCCTGAACCGTTAGTGAGTGTGCTGCTGCCCACTCATAATAGGCCGGTATGGCTCGCCGAGGCTATACGAAGTGTCCTCGCCGGAGATTTCATTGACTTCGAGGTCGTGGTCTCCAACAACGGCCGCCCGGAGCACACTCGCGAGCTGGCCGGGGTGATCCGGGACGATCGGATCCGGTGGTTGGAGCAGGACCCGGACACCGGGATACTGCGGAACTTCCTGGCCGCGCTGGAGCGGGCCCGCGGCCAGTACATCGCGGTCCTGCACGACGACGACCGGTGGGCGCCGAACATGCTGTCCGCCCTGGTGCCTCCGCTGCGGCGCCGCGCGGACGCGGTACTCAGCTTCGCCGACCACTTCCGGACGGACCCGGACGGGCGAGTGGATCTCCCGGCGACCAATCGGAACTCCCGGCGATGGGGCCGGACCGGGCTGGCCCAGGACTACCACCAGCCGTTCTTCCAACTGGCCGCCCGGCAGTCGGTGCCGATCACCGCGTGCGTCTTCCGTCGAGATGCGCTCTCGCTGACCGCGCTGCCGGAGTCGCTGGCCACCTGCTACGACATCTGGCTGTGTTACGGGCTGGCCTGTACCGGCGGCGCCGCCTACTACCACGACGAGCGGCTGCTCTACTCCCGGAGGCACCCCGGCCAGCACAGCGCGTCGGCTGAACTCGCCGGACCGAGCAGTGCCATCGCGCTGCGGGTCCGGATGCTCGAGGACCAGCGAATGCGGGCCTACGCCGGAGTGCTCCGGGAGCGGTTGGCCCGTGACCATCTCACCGCCGGAGCGGCGCTGCTCCGGCGCGGTGCGCGGCAACGAGCCCGGGAGCACCTGGTCAATTCGACCCGGATGCAGCCCAGCTGGAAGGCAACGGCCGGTCTGGCCGCCAGCTGGCTCGCCCCCACCGCGGTGCTCACCCGCATCTGAGCAAGGCCAGCAGCGCTGCCCTAACCACGACAAGGAGTACGAGTGCCAATACTCCGCGTAGTCCCGGAGGTACGAAGTTCGGACTTCGAGCGGTCCCGGCCGTCGCCGGACCGGAGCCTGATCTTCGTCTCGCGCTACTCGGACCTGGACTGGAGCTCGGTATGGCCGAGTGCCCGCCAGGTTCGCCTGCCGCTGGCCTGGACGTGGGCATTCCGGGGCGACTGGCGGGTGGTCGAGCTGCCGGAGCCGCTGTGGCTGCGGGCGCTGCCGCTCACCGTGTCGGTCGGGCTCGCGGTGCGGCTGGCCGACCTGCTGCACCGCCGGCGGACCCGGGTGGTGACCTACGCGATGGAGAACAACGACCCGGTGGCGTTGCTGCGCGGCGTTCCTCAGCAGCTGCACGGGGCGGTGTTCGGTGTGATCCGCTGGCTGAGCGAGCTGATCTACGACCGGATCGCCTTCGCCAGCAGCGCCGCCAGCGAGTGCTACCGGGCGGCGGAGGTACTGCCGGTTCGCTGCGAGACCGCGCTCTTCGAGGACCTGCCGGAGGCCTGCACCGAGCACGTCGGTCTGGACCGAGCCCGGCGCATGGCGTTCATCGGCGCGCTGGAGCCGCGCAAGGGACTGCCCGACCTGCTCGTCGCCTGGCGGGACGCCGGCCTGGCCGCGTCCGGCTGGGAGCTGGCGATCGCCGGGTCCGGACCGCTGGCCGGGCAGGTGGCCAGGGCCGTCCAGGCCGACCCTTCGATCGTTGCCCTCGGCCGGATCGACCGCGCGGATGTGCACAAGCTGCTCGCCAACAGCGCGGTGGTGGTGCTCCCGTCCCGGCGGGAAGGGCGCTGGCGGGAGCAGATCGGGCTGCCCATCGTGGAGGGCCTCGCCCACGGCTGCCACATCGTCGCCACCCCGGACACCGGATTGGTCGACTGGCTGCACCGCAACGGGCACACCACGTTGCCGGACAACTTCAGCACCGCCGACCTGGGGCGGGCACTCCGGGAGGCGGCCGACACCCGGCTGCACCCGGAAACGGTGTGGGACTCGCTGCCGCCGGTCGGGGGTCGGCTGGCGGCCGAGGACTGGATGTGTGACGACACGTTGGCACAGATGGGGGACGGCTAATGCGCATTCACATTCTGGGGACCCGGGGTTTCCCGAGCTCCTACGGGGGCTTCGAGACGCTGCTTCGGCACCTGGCGCCGGACCTGGTGCGGCGGGGTCACCAGGTGACCGTGTTCGACCGGGAGCCGGTGCAGCCGGGCAACGGCCGGGTCCGGATGATCGACGGGGTCCGGGTGTACTCCAGCCTGGGGCTGAACGGCACCACCTCCTCGACGCTGAGCCACGGTTTGACCAGCAGCCTGATCACCGCCAGGGAACGCCCGCACGTGGCGCTGGTGATGAACGTGGCCAACGGCTTCTTCCTGCCGGTGTTGCGGGCCAGGCAGGTGCCGGTGGTGCTCAACGTGGACGGCATCGAGTGGGAGCGGGACAAGTGGAGCCCACTGGGCAAACGTGTGTTCCGGGCGGCCGCGGCGGCCACCGCGCGCTGGGCGGACTCCCTCATCGCCGATTCCGAGGCGATCGGCGAGCGCTGGATCAGCGAGTTCGACCGGGACAGTGAGTTCGTGCCCTACGGCGGCGACGTGCCCGATGGCGCGCCCGGACCGGACCGGGTGCGCGAACTCGGCCTGAC
>DATHIT010000145.1:0-2659 GCA_035489915.1 Pseudonocardia sp.
ACAACACCGCGCGCGCCGCGACGCAGTCACCGTCCTCGGCTGGTCGCCCGCTCGGCGGCTCCGGTTTCCGCCTACCCCGGGGGTTAGTCCATCGCATCTGGCCGTGCCTCCTCTCTGTGCGCCGCGACGCGCCGCGCTCCAGTGTCTGAATCAGATCGCCGCGCGCTCGGGCCCTCTGGGAGCCCAGCTGCCCCTGTTAATCTCTTTGTGGCTGGCATCGCGCGGCCGGGCATCAGAGGTAGAGGCCCCGCCCCCGTTGGCGTCGGGTCTCGCCTGCCGCATGAGTGCGGCTGATCAGGACTTTCCGTTGCGGACGGCGGCTTCGATCTTGTCGCCGGTTTCCTTGTCGATGTTTTTCCAGTACTCGAAGGCGCGCTGCAGGATCGGCTCACTCACGCCGCCGAGCAGGTGCCCGGCCACGTTGTTCACCAGCCGGGCACGGGCCGCGTCGTCGAGCACCTCGCGGACCATGATGTTGGCCTGGCTGTAGTCGTCGTCGTCGCGGCGCAGCGTGTAGGCCGAGCGGACCATCTCCCCGTCGGAGTACCACAGCACCTCGCCGGTCCGGGACGGGTCGGCCTTCGGGCCGCCGTGGGAGTTCGGCGCGTACACCGGGTCGGAGGCGTTGACCGTGCGGCCCACGCCGTCCTTGGAGTAGCTGTGCACCTCGACCTTGGGGGTGTTGACCGGGATCTGCCGGTAGTTGACCCCCAACCGCGCCCGGTGTGCGTCGGAGTAGGAGAACCCACGCGCGAGCAGCATCTTGTCCGGGGACAACCCGGTGCCGGGCACCTGGTTGTTCGGCTCGAACGCGGCCTGCTCGATCTCCGAGTGGTAGTCGGTGACATTCCGGTCGAGTGTCAACCGGCCCACCTCGATCAGCGGGTATTCCGCGTGCGACCAGGTCTTGGTCAGGTCGAACGGGTTGATCCGGTAGGTCTTGGCCTCCTCGAACGGCATGACCTGCATCTTCAGCGTCCAGCTCGGGAACTCGCCGCGCTGCAGAGCGTTGTAGAGATCCCGCTGGTGGTAGTCACCGTCCACGCTGGCCAGATCGTCGGCCTCGGCCTGGGTGAGGAACTCGATGCCCTGATCGGTGATGAAGTGGTACTTCACCCAGAACTTCTCACCGGCGGCGTTGATCCAGCTGTAGGTGTGACTGGAGTAGCCGTTCATGTGCCGCCAGCTCTTCGGGATCCCCCGATCCCCCATCAGCCAGGACAGCATGTGCGCCGACTCGGGCACCAACGTCCAGAAGTCCCACTGCATGTCGTTGTCACGCAGGTTGTTCGCCAACCGCCGCGTCTGGCTGCGGATGAAGTGCTGGAACTTCAGCGGGTCCCGGATGAAGAACATCGGACAGTTGTTCCCGACGATGTCGTGGTTGCCCTCAGAGGTGTAGAACCTCAGCGCGAACCCGCGCGGGTCGCGCCAGGTGTCGGGGCTGCCCCGCTCCCCGGCCACCGTGGAGAACCGGATCAACGTCTCGGTCTTGGCACCGGGCTGAAACACCGCCGCCCTGGTGTAGGCGCTGACGTCATTGGTCACCTCGAAGTGACCGAACGCGCCACCACCCTTCGCGTGCGGCTGACGCTCCGGGATCCGCTCCCGGTTGAAGTTCGCCATCTGCTCAATCAGGTAATGATCCTGCAGCAGAATCGGACCATCCGGACCGACGGTCAGCGAAAGCTCATCACTGGCTACCGGAATACCGGCATCCGTCGTGGTCGGTTTGGACTGTGCACTGCTCATCATTGCGCCTTTCAGTGTGGTGGATAAAACCGCAACTTTGTGCGTCGACGCCTTTGTCAGGCTTACTTGTCGTCGGGGTTGAGCACGCGGAACGCCAGCCCGGCCAGAACGCCGGCGAGCAGCTCAGCAACCAGGTAGAGCAGCGCCGACCACGGGAACAGACCCATCACCGCGCCACCCAGGACAACCGCGGGGTTGAACGCCCCACCGGAAATACCACCGACGGCTACCGCACCGACCATCACGGTGAATCCGATGGCCAGTCCGTAGAACGAGTTGTCCGGGTGGTCCTTGCTGGTCGCCACATTCAGCACCACGTAGGCCAGGGCGAAGGTGAACAACAGCTCCACCACAAACGCCGCACCCAACGCGTGACCGGACAAGTTCAACGTCGTAGCCGAACCCGGAGCCACAACTCCGCGCACCACCAGCGCCGCGAGCACCCCGGCGACAAACTGGGTGACCCAATACCCGACGGCTTCACCGCCGCCGATCCGGCCCCGCACCAACGCCGCCATCGTCACCGCCGGGTTGTAATGCCCACCGGAGATGTGCCCACCCGCGTAGATCATCACCATCAACACCGCGCCGATGGCCAACGGAGCCAGCGAGCTACCGCTGCGCACACTCGCACCCACCGTGAAGACCAGGAAAAACGTCCCGATCAACTCCACACCGAGCGACCGGGTTGCCTGACTGACAGCGACCGCCCTCGGAGCCACGTGGTGCGTCGCACCAAACGATGTATCCATCCGCTTAAGCCCTTCTAAGAAACTGAACGTCTAGTTTCCTAATCAGGCTAGCTCTGGCTCCCGCGCTCCGGTCTCAGTGATTGACGTGGGTCTCAGTGAGCCAGTCCGCGCATCGCCACATCGGCGATCGCGTCCGCGGCCTCATCGTCGAGCGG
>DATHIT010000146.1:0-4959 GCA_035489915.1 Pseudonocardia sp.
GGGCTCCGGCCTGCACGCTGAGCAGCGAGAGCCGGTGCCCGAGCACGTCGTGCATCTCCCTGGCGATCTGCTCCCGGGCCTGCGCCTGGGCGTGCTCCGCGCGCAGCCGCCCCTCCGCCTCGGCCCTGGCCGCGCGCTCCCGCAGGGACAACACCAGCTGGCGGCGGTGCCGGGCGAACAGACCCCAGCCGAGCACCGCCAGAGTGATCACCGCGCCGAACACCACCACGAACGCGAAGGAGAGTTCCGGGTCCGGGCGGAGCACCCCGTAGAGCACCCCGGTGGCCACACCCAGCGCGCCGACCGCCACCGACTGCCTGACCGGGCGCTGCACCGCGACGGTGAACAGCGCGACCGCCGCTGCCCCGCCGACCGTCTCGGAGTACGCGCTCAGCAGGGTGAGCAGCACGGCCAGCTGGACCGGCCAGCGCCGGCGCAGCCACAGCGCGGCACAGCCCACGATCCCGGTCACCTGATCGGCGATCAGTACCCAGGACGGCAGCGCGGTGTCGTTGACCCGCAGCAGGGACAGGCCCACGCCGATGGCGGCCGCGACCAGGAACGCGGCCGTGTCCGCGATCCATTCGCGGCCGCTGCGCGTCGGTGCGGCGGCCGCCCAACCCTTCACAACCCGGAACCTACCGACCGGATCGGCCGCCGCGCCCGCCTCGCCGACCGACGTCGATCCGTTCGATACCTTGGTCGGATCCGCCGCGGCGACCGGCGACCTTGGTCATCTACCGGCGGACCGGTGACCGAAGTGCCGGCGGACCGCCCGGCTATAGCGTCGGTCCGTGCGGAAGCTCCTGGAACTCCTCGGCCTGCTGATGGTGATGCAGGGCGCCGGGGGGATCATCGACCAGCTGGGCGGTCGGCTCTGGCACGGACTGTTCGCGATCAACCGGTCCGGCTGGTTCAGCGGCTACGAGATCTTCGCCAACGGCATCCTGGCCGTGCTGGGCACGGTGCTGATCGTGGCGGTGGCCCGGGGGGTCAGCGGCCACCGGGAATAGCGGGTGGGCCGGGTGTGCTCAACTCTGTACGTGACCGTCTCTTCCGCCGAGTCTGCCGCCGCTGCCCCCGCCGACCAGGACGGGGCCCGGCGGTTGTTGCTGGTGCACGCCCATCCCGACGACGAGGTGACCGGCACCGGCGCGACCATCGCGCACTACGCCGCGACCGGGGTCCCGGTCACCCTGGTCACCTGCACCCGGGGTGAGTGGGGTAAGGTCGTCGCCGAGGATCTGGCCCGCCTGCGGGACGCACCACCGGAGGAGCTGGGTCGCTACCGGGAGGGCGAGCTGGCCGCCGCGCTGCCGGTAGTGGGGGTCCAGCGGCACGTGTGGCTGGGTGGTGCCGGCCGCTGGTGGGACAGCGGCATGATCGGCACTCCACAGAACGAGGACCCGCGCGCGTTCGCCCGCGCCGACCCGGCGGACACCACCCGCGCGATGGTGGAGGTGCTGCGCCGGGAGCGGCCCACCGTGGTCATCACCTACGACCCGAACGGCGGCTACGGCCACCCGGACCACATCCAGGCGCACCGGGTCACCATGGCCGCGCTGGACCCGGCGGCCGACCCCGGCTACGCCCCGGAGCTGGGCGAGCCGTGGTGGGTACCGAAGGTGTACTGGCAGGTGATCCAGCGCTCGCGGGTGCAGCGGATGGTGGAGACCGCTGGCTTCGAGATCGCCGACGTCATGCCCGGCGTGCCCGACGAGGTCATCACCGCCGAGATCGATGGGCGGGCGTACCTGGGCGCCAAGGTGGCCGCGCTGCGGGTCTACCGCAGTCAGGTGAACCTGGATGACGGGTTCTTCGCCCAGGTGGTGCGGGCCCCCGAGTTCGCCGTGGAGCACTTCCAGCTGGTGCGCGGGGAGCGCGGCCCGGCCGGCCCGGCGGCGCAGGGCTGGGAGGCCGATCTGTTCGCCGGGCTGCCTGACGCTTAGGAGCGCCGGTGGTCAGCCGGCGACGCCGATCCCTATCAGCGATCCGACCAGGAACGTGGCGCCGGCCGCGAGCGCGCCGAAGGCCAGCTGACGCAGCCCGTTGAACCACCACGAGCGGGTGGTGAACCGGGCCACCAGCGCGCCCGCCGCGAACAGCCCGACCCCGCCGACACCCAGCGCGATGAGCAGCGAGTGCACGCCCAGCAGATAGGGCAGCAACGGGAACAGCGCGCCTGTCGCGAAGCAGAAGAACGACGAGATGGCCGCCGTCCACGGCGAGGGCTGGTCGTCCGGGTTGACGCCCAGCTCGGCGGTGATGTGCTCGCGGACGGCCAGCTCGGGGTTTTTGTGCACCTCTTCGGCCAGCCGCTGGGCGATGTCCTGAGATAGCCCCATGTCCCGGTACATGCCGACCAGCTCGGCCTTCTCCGCGTCCGGGTGGCGGAGCAGCTCCTCGCGCTCGACCGCGACCTCGGCCTGGACCGCGTTGTTCTGGGTGTCCACCGAGGCGAACTCGCCGAGCGCCATGGAGAACGCGCCGGCGACCAGCCCGGCCATTCCGGTCAGGATGATCGTGTGCCCGCTCGCGCCAGCCCCGCCGACCCCGGCGACCAGCGAGATATTGGTGACCAGGCCGTCCATTGCGCCGAACACGGCCGGTCGCAGCCACCCGCCGGACAGGTCGTTGTGCTGGTGCCCGATCTCAGTTGTGCCCTGTTCGACGCCGGTGGGTTGGGTCCCGCTCATTGGCGCACCTCCATTCGCTTCATGGTACCTCCCGGACTGTCCAACTTGGACTATGGCGAGCCTTGCCTCGGGTAGCGGAAGGCTGCACTGAGCTGCGCGGGAGGCCGGTGCGGGCCCTGTCCGGAGGCGCCTCTAGGCTGCCCGCGTGCTGTTGGCTGATCAGCGACACTCCTGGCTCGACGTGGTCGGTACCTTGGCCCGGCTCGGGCTGGCCGCCGTGTGGATCATCTCCGGCGGGATCAAGGCCGTCGACCCGGACCAGACCTACGTCGCGGTCAAGGCCTACGACGTACTGCCGGCACCCGGGGTCGCCGCGGTGGCCGCCGCGTTGCCCTGGTTCGAGCTCGCCCTGGGGCTGTTGTTGCTGCTGGGAGTGGGTATCCGGCTGGTCGGGGGGATCTCCGCGGCGGTGCTGCTGTTGTTCATCGCGGGCGTGTCACAGGCCTGGGTGCGCGGCTTGCACATCGACTGCGGCTGCTTCGGGGGCGGTGGTGACGTTGCTCCTGACCAGACCAGCTACGGTACTGAGCTGCTGCGAGACACCGGATTCCTCGTGCTCGCGGCCTGGTTGATCATCCGTCCGCGCACCTTGTTCGCGCTGGACGACGTACTGACTCGCGGCGATCGTGAGTCGGTGGGCGGAGGAGGTTCCTGACGTGGCAGCCAAGAGCGGCAATCGCACGGTCATCTATGTGGTCGTCGGCGTGCTCGTCGCCGTCGTCCTCATCGCCTGGGCGTTCATGATGTTCGCCGGCGGTTCGAAGACCAAGGTTGCCGCGACCTACACCACCGCGGTCCAGGGCTCGGTGGTGGTCGCCGGCAAGCAGGCCGCCAACACCGTGGACATCTACGAAGACTTCCTCTGCCCGATCTGTGGCCGCTTCGAGGCGAACTTCAGCGGCGAGCTCACCCAGGCCATCAACGACGGCAAGGTCCAGGTGCGCTACCACCCGGTGGCCATCCTGAACCGGGCGACCAACCCGGCCGGGTATTCGCTGCGCGCCGCGAACGCCGGGGTCTGCGCGGCCGAGGCCGGCATCTTCCCCGCCTACCACGAGAAGCTGTTCACCGAGCAGCCCAGCGAAGGCTCCGCCGGCCTGACCGATCAGGAGCTGATCGACAAGGCCAACCAGGTCGGCGCCCCGGCCACCTTCGCCAACTGCGTGAGCAGCGGCAAGTACTCCAAGGCGGTCACCGCCGAGACGCTGCGTGCGGCCAAGGACACCTCGCTGCGCGCGGAGGGCTCGAACGGCTTCGGCACCCCGACCGTCACGGTGAACGGCAAGCGGGCCGACCTCTCCGACGACAACTGGCTGACCAGCATCACCAAGTGACCAGCGCGCGTGGCCGGCGTGATTACGGTCACCGTTTGCTGAGGTTCCGGCGATTGTAGATTGGCGTCCGGGTGGTGGGGGGCGCACGTGATCAACTGGGTTGGCTTCATACCGACGGGTGTGTTGGTGTCGCTGATTCCCGGTGCGAACCAGCTGCTCGGCCTGCGCAATGCGGTGCGCTACGGGATGGTAAGGGCAATGATCGCCGTGGCCGGTCGTCTGGTGGCATTTACCCTGTTCATCGGGTTGGTGGTGATCGGCCTCGGGGCGGTGCTGAGGGCCTCGGTCGAGGCGTTCACGGTGATCAAGTGGGCCGGCGTCAGCTACCTGCTGTGGATCGGGCTGACCACGTTGCGCCGGGCCTTTCGGGACTCCGAGCTCGCTCCGGAACCGCCCCCGGTGGCGACCGGGCGGCTCGTTGGCCAGGAATTCCTCGTTGCTCTCACCAACCCGAAGGCAATGCTGCTGTTCGCCGCGCTGCTTCCCCAGTTCACCGGCGCGGGCCACGATCCAATGGCCGCCCAGCTCGCCATTCTCGGCGCGGCGTACCTGGTGATTGAAACTGTGGTGGCCCTCGGATACGCCGCCGTCGGCGCCCGGATCGGCGGCGTCGGCGTTATGCCCGGCCGGGTGCGCCGGCGTCTGGACAAGGCGACCGGCGCCTGCTTTCTCGGTCTCGCTGGCTACCTGGCCCTGTCCAGCGCCGGATAGCACGTTAGAGCAGAACCTGCCAGCGGTCCGGCACCTCGTCGCCCTCGGCCCACCGCTCCAGCCGGCGGGCCTTGCCTACCTCGGTCCGCGGCACCGTGCCGGCGGCCACCACCCGCACCTCACAACCCACCCCGAGTCGCTCCCGCAGCGCCCCGCTCAGCTCGGCCTCGAGTCCCCCGGTGCTCACCGCCGCGCTCGACGACTCCACCGCCACCCGC
>DATHIT010000147.1:0-3990 GCA_035489915.1 Pseudonocardia sp.
TTCATGACCCAGTTCACCCGCGAGGGCTGCGTCGACTACACCAGCGAGGGCGGCAAGCTGACCGCCGCGATGAACTCGCCCAAGGCGGTCGACCTCACCAACAAGTGGGTGGCGTTGGCCAAGGCCGCCGGCCCGGTCTCCTGGACCACTTACGAGTACCCCAACTGCACCGCCGACCTGGGCGCGGGCACCGCGATGATGGTCTACGACGCCGACTCGGCGACCTACCCGCAGAACATCAAGGGCAACGCCGCGCAGGCCGGCAACCTGGCCTGGCACCCCGGCCCGGCCGGCCCTGACGGCAACTACGGCACCAACCTGTGGACCTGGTCGCCGAGGCGGACTACTTCACCCGGCTGAACACCGAGCTGGCCAGCGGCGCCGGCAACTACGACGCGTTCATGACCGGCGCCTACTTCATCTGGACCTACGGTCCGCCTGGCTGGATGGAGGACCTCAAGCCCTGGCTGGCGAACACCTCGGCCACGGCGGCGGACTACGACTTCGAGGACATCTACGAGGGGCTGCGCAAGTCCACCGCCTGGGACTTCCAGGCCGGCAGCCCGCTGGGTACCGGCGGCCAGTGGGCCATTCCGTGGGGCTTCGAGACCAACGTGATCTGCTACAACAAGGCCGAGTTCGACCGGCGCGGGATCCGGCCGGCGGACACCTTCGACAACTTCATCCAACTGGCCACCGACCTGACCGACCGGTCCGCCAACCGCTACGGGGTGGCCTTCCGGGGCTCCCGCTCCTGGGCCACCATCCACCCGGGGTTCATGACCCAGTTCACCCGCGAGGGCTGCGTCGACTACACCAGCGAGGGCGGCAAGCTGACCGCCGCGATGAACTCACCGAAAGCGGTCGACCTCACCCGCAAGTGGGTGGCGCTGGCCAAGGCCGCCGGCCCGGTCTCCTGGACCACCTACGAGTACCCCAACTGCACCGCCGACCTGGGCGCGGGCACCGCGATGATGGTCTACGACGCCGACTCGGCCACCTACCCGCAGAACATCAAGGGCAACGCCGCGCAGGCCGGCAACCTGGCCTGGCACCCCGGCCCGGCCGGCCCGGACGGCAACTACGGCACCAACCTGTGGACCTGGTCGCTGGCCATGAACGCGGCGTCCAAGAAGAAGCTGGCCGCCTGGCTGTTCATCCAGTGGGCCACCGGCAAACAGGCCCAGACCAAGGCCGTCCAGACCGGCCAGCGCGGGTTCGCCGACCCGACCAGGACCTCGGTGTTCAACGGCGCGTTCAAGCAGACGCTGGGCAACTTCCCCGGCTACCAGGACACCTTCGAGCGGGTGATCCAGTCGACGAACATCAAGTTCACCCCGCAGAAGCAGTTCTTCAAGACCACCGAGGACTGGGCGGTCGCGCTGCAGGACATCTACGCCGGCCAGGACGCCAAGACCCGCCTGGACGCCCTGGCCACCGCCAGCACCACCGCCGTCAACGCCACGTCGTGAGTGGCGATGGTCGCTATAGCGACCATCGCCACTCACGACCCCGACGAAGGAGGGCAACGTGACCGCTCCCGCGCGGGTTCGCCCCGACCCGGATACCGGGGGGAACCGGCCGACCGGTGGTGCCGGGCCGGCGCCGGTCCCGGCTTGGCGGCGGGGGCTGCGGCCCTATGTGCTGTCGCTGCCGGCGGTACTGATCATCGTCGGGATCCTGTACCCGTTCCTGCTGGGTGCCTACTACGCATTCCTGAACTACGCCGCCGTGGTGCCCAATCCGGTGTTCGTCGGGCTGCGCAACTTCATCACGGTGCTGTCCGATCCGGCGTTCTGGTCCAGCGTGCGCACCACGCTGGTCTACGCGGTGGCGGCCACCGCGCTGGAGACCGTGCTGGGCGTGGGCATCGCGCTGCTGCTCAACCGGTCCAGCCTGGTCGGGCGGATTTTCGAGCGGGTGCTGATCCTGCCGCTGATGATCGCCCCGGTGATCGCCGGGGTGCTCTGGAAGCTGATGTTCAATCCGCAGTTCGGAGTGCTCAACCACGTGCTCGGGCTGGGGCGCACGTTCGACTGGCTGAGCGAGTCGCACGCCCTGATGTCCGTGGTGCTGGTCGACTTGTGGATCTTCACGCCGTTTGTCGCGGTGCTGGTGCTGGCCGGGATCCGGTCGCTGCCCAAGGAGCCGTTCGAGGCCTCGGCGGTGGACGGGGCGAGCTGGTTCTACATGTTCCGCCGGCTGATGCTGCCGATGATGTGGCCGTACATCCTGGTCGCGGTGATCTTCCGGTTCATGGACTCGCTGAAGATCTTCGACCACGTCTACGTGCTCACCGCCGGCGGGCCGGGCGATGCCACCCGCACGCTGCAGATCAGCGCGTACCAGAACTCGATCATCAACTTCAACTACTCGGTGGGCAGCACCTACATGTTCCTGCTCTGGGCGATCGTCTTCGTGACCGCGCGTTACCTGGTCAGCGTGCTGGGCAAGGCCCAGCGCCGGGCCGCCGGATCGGAGGCCTGATGACCCGCGAGCGTCAACCCGGGCAGCGGCGGTTCTCCCCGGCCGCCATCGGTGCCGACGTGCTGCTGCTGGCCTGGTTCCTGTTCTCGCTGTTCCCGCTGGTGTGGCTGGTGTTGCTGTCGCTGAAGTCGGAGTCCGAGCAGATCAGCACTTTCTTCGAGTTCACCCCCACGCTGAGCAACTTCGGCACCGTGCTCTCCGCTGAGGGTGCCCGGCTGACCAGCGTCAACTTCACCGACGCGCTGCTGACCAGCGTGCTCAACTGTGTCGGCGCGGTGCTGGTGTCGCTGGTGATCGGGGTGCCGGCGGCCTACGCGGCGGGGCGCTGGCAGTACAAGGGCTCCAACGACGTCATGTTCACCATCCTGTCCTTCCGGTTCGCCCCGGAGCTGATGGTGATCGTGCCGCTGTTCGTGATCTACAACCAGCTCGGGCTGTTCGACACCAACATCGGGATGATCTGGGTACTGCAGCTGGTCACCATGCCGCTGATCGTGTGGATCCTGCGCTCCTACTTCCAGGACCTGCCGCCGGAGCTGGAACAGGCCGCGCTGCTGGACGGCTACACCCGCAAGCGGGCGTTCCTGATGGTGGCCCTGCCGCTGGTCCGCCCGGGGATCGCCGCGTCGGCGCTGCTGGCGTTCATCTTCGCCTGGAACAACTACGTCTTCCCGCTCATCCTCACCGGCAGCTCGCACACCCCGGTCACCGTCGCGGTCACCCGGTTCCTGGGCGGCGGCGGGCAGGCGTTCTACAGTCTCACCGCCGCCGCGGCCATCATCGCCGCGCTGCCCCCGCTGCTGGTGGCCCTGTCCATCCAGCGCTACCTGGTGCGCGGGCTGTCCTTCGGGGCGGTGAAGGCCTGATGGGTTCGCTCTCGGTGCGCGGGCTGACCGCCCGGTACGGCAAGACCGTGGCCCTGCACGGCATCGACCTGGACGTGGCGGACGGCGAGTTCTTCGTCATCCTCGGCCCGTCCGGGGCGGGCAAGACCACCACGCTGAAGAGCGTCGCTGGGCTGGTGGACGCCGTCGGCGGCGAGGTGCGCATCGCCGGGCGGGACATGACCGGCGTGGAGCCCTACGAGCGGAACGTCGCGATGGCGTTCGAGAGCTACGCGCTCTACCCGCAGAAGACCGTCGAGCAGAACCTCGCCTCGCCGCTGCGCTCCGGGCGGACCGGCAGCTGGAGCGTCGCCGAGCAGTCCGAGCGGATCCGCCAGGTGACCACCACCCTGGGTATCGAGCACCTGCGCGGGCGGTTTCCCCGGGAGCTGTCCAACGGTCAGCGGCAGCGCACCGCACTGGGCCGGGTGCTGGTCCGCCCGGCGGATGTGTACCTGCTGGACGAGCCGCTGTCCCACCTGGACGCCAAGCTGCGCGCGGCGATGCGCGCCGAGCTCAAGCAGCTCGGCGAGATGTCCCGCACCACCACGCTCTACGTCACCCACGACTACCAGGAGGCGCTTGCGCTGGGCGACCGGGTCGGGGTGCTGCGGGAGGG
>DATHIT010000148.1:0-9708 GCA_035489915.1 Pseudonocardia sp.
CTCGTGGGTGATCACCACGATGGTGGTGCCCAGCTCGCGGTTGATCTTCTTGAGCAGCGCCAGCACATCGCGGGTGGTCTCCGGGTCCAGCGCGCTGGTGGCCTCGTCGGCGAGCAGGATGGTCGGCGAGGTGGCCAGCGCCCTGGCGATGCCCACCCGCTGCTTCTGCCCGCCGGACAGCTGGCTCGGGTATTGCCGCGCCTTGTCGGCGATCCCGACGAACTCCAGCAACTCGGCGACCCGCTCGCGCCGCCGCTGCGCCGGCCAGCCGGCCAACTTCAGCGGGTAGGCCACGTTCCCGGCGGCGGTGCGCGAGTTGAACAGGTTGAACTGCTGGAAGATCATGCCCACGTCCGCGCGCAGCGCCCGCAGATCCTTCTCCCGCAGCCCGGAGAGGTCCTTGCCGTTGACCACGACGCTGCCGTCGGTGGGCGCCTCCAGGCCGTTCACCAACCGGACCAGGGTGCTCTTGCCGGCACCCGAGTAGCCGATGATCCCCATGACGGTGCCCTGCTCGACGTCCAGGTCCGCCGAGTCGACCGCCTTGATCACGGCGGTGTTCCGGCCGTTGGCGCTGAACTCCTTGGACACGCCCCGGAAGCTGATGACCGGCGTCACCGCTACGCGCCGCCCTTCCGGATGGTGTCCTCCAGCGACGTCGTGGTGCCCTGAAGATCCGCGGCGGAGTTGTTCTTCAGCGCGGCGCTGCTTCCGTACTCGGCCTTGAAGGCGGCTTCCACCTCGGGCTCGTGGTAGATCGCCACCAGCCGCTGGTAGGTCGGGTTGTCCTTTTCCTCGGCGCGGGAGACGAACAGGTTGATGTAGGGCTTGGCGGTGTCGCTGTTCGGGTCGTCCGAGAAGATGACCTTGTCCGGGCCAAGCTTGGCCGCGACCGCGTAGTTGTTGTTCACGATCGCGCCGTCCACGCTGGGCAGGTTCGCGGCCGTCTGAGCCGCGTCCACCGGCACGACGGTGACCTTGGAGGCGGCGGTCTCGATGTCGCCGGGGGTGGACAGCGTGGTGCCGCCGCCCTTGAGGGTGATCAGCTTCGCGGCCTGCAGCAGCAGCAACGCCCTGGCCTGGTTGGTCGGGTCGTTCGGGATGGCCACCTGCCCACCGGCCGGGATGTCGGCGACGCTGGTGTGCTTGACCGAGTAGAGCGGCAACGGGTAGACGGCGGTGGCCCCGATGGGCACCAGCGTGTCGTTGTTCTTCACGTTGTAGTTGGCCAGGTACTGCATGTGCTGGAACTGGTTGAGCTGCAGCTGCTTCTGCGCCAGCGCCGGGTTCGGCTGGTTGTAGTCGGTGAAGTTGACCAGCTCGACGTCGATGCCGGCCGCCTTGGCCTTCTGGGTGAACACCTGCCAGTAGGCCTCGCTCCCGTCCGCCACCCCGATCCGGACAGCCGACGCGGACGAGCCTCCCTCGGACGGAGCCGCGCACGCCGCCGCCATCACCACCGCCAGCAGCACCGGTAACAGCAGCAACGATCTCAATCTGGACGTCATGATCTTGTTCCCCTCAACGGTTTTCCTAGCGGTACCGCGATTCCTGGCCCGGCGCACGGCGCGCCATGACGCGCGAACCAACCGGGATGAGACGGGACGACGCGCGGACGCTCGGCGAGGACCGGAGTCAGTACCGCCGACAGCACCCACACATGCGACAGGACGAGCCGGCCGAGCGCGGAGACCCACACACCCTGCTGGCCATGCCCACTTTCCCGCTTTCAAATCAGACGAATTTCCTCAACATTAGAGGCTATCAGCGCACGCTGAGGTGCCGCGATGTGTGCCGTACCACCGCGCGGGCGGCCAGTCTGAGAACCGTTGCCGATCACCCAAGGACGTTGACAGACCCCGGTCGAGGCCGCATAGAGTGCGATAACGACCTCCTGGTCGGCACACCATCCAGAGCGGCCGAGAGACCTGGCTCGATGATGCCGCAGCAACCCCCCGCGAAATCGGGTGCGGGTGCTACCGCCAGGACCGATGGAGGTCGTAGTGGGTTCGTCCTACCGTCCGCTGGCTGGCTTGGCGCTGGTCGCCGCACTTGCGCTCGCCGCTTGTGGCTCCGGCGGCCAGCAGGGCGCGCCAGGGGCCTCCCCGAGCGGCCCTCCCCGACCCGGCGGCACCCTGCGCGTCGCGGTGTCCAGCGATGCGGGCTGCCTCGATCCGCAGCAGGTGATCAGCAACGACACCATCTGGGCGGCGCGCCAGCTGGTCGACTCGCTCACCGATCAGGACCCGAAGACCGGCCAGGTCACCCCGTGGCTGGCCACCGCGTGGCAGGCCAACGCCGACGCGACCGCGTACACCTTCACCCTGCGGCCCGACGTCACCTTCAGCGACGGCAGCCCGCTGACCGCCCAGGTGATCAAGGAGAACTTCGACAAGGTGCCCGGGCTGGGGCCGAGAGCCACGCTGGCCAAGGCCTACCTGGCCGGGTACCTCGGCACCACGGTGGCCAGCCCGACCCAGTTCACCGTGCGGTTCAACGCGCCCAACGTGCAGTTCCTGCAGGGCACCGCGACGCACAGCCTAGGCATTCTGGGACCCGCCTCATTGGCGCAGAATGACGACCAGCGCTGCCAGCAGGTCGTCGGCTCCGGGCCGTTCGTGCTGGGCGGCTACGTGCGGAATCAGTCGATCACGCTCGCCAAGCGGACCGGCTACCACTGGGGCTCGCCGCTGTGGGCGCACCCCGGCGAGGCGTACCTGGACCAGGTCGAGTTCCGCATCGTGCCGGAGTCGGGGGTGCGCACCGGCAGCCTGCAGTCCGGTGAGGTGGACGCGATCAGCGGCATCGGTCAGCAGGACGAGCAGCCCCTCACCTCGGCCGGCGTTCAGCTGCTGGCCAGGGCGAACCCCGGCCTGCCCTTCGGCATCAGCTTCAACCAGGCCAAGCCGATCGTGTCCGACCCGGCGGTGCGCAAGGCGATCTCCCTGGCGATCAACCGCCCGGAGGTGGCCGGCGCGGTGTTCAACTCGCAGACCAAGCCAGCCACCGGGGTGCTCGCCTCCACCACCCCGGACTATGCCGACGCCGGTGGGCAACTGAGCTTCGACCTGAACCAGGCCAAGGCCACGCTGGATGCCGACGGTTGGGCTCCCGGGGCGGACGGCATCCGGGCGAAGAACGGCCAGCGGCTCAGCATCGGAGTCACCTTCGTCCCCAACTCGGCCACCAACCAGCCGGCCCTGGAGCTGATCCAGCAGCAGCTGCGCGCCGCCGGGATCGATCTGCGGATCGTCCAGCAGCCGGTGGCGAGCCTCGCCCAAGTGCAGACCAGCGGAGACTTCGAGGCCTTGTGGGGGAACCTGACCCGCGCCGACCCGGACATCCTGCGGGCCTACTACTGGAGCGGGGGCGCCAACTACTACCGGTTCCCACCCGGTCCGCTGGACCAGCTGCTCACCGGTCAGGCCGCCGCCACCGACCCAGCGCGGCGCGCCCAGTTGGTCGCGGAAGCGCAGCACCTGCTGCTGGGCAACTACAGCGTCGTCCCGGTGGTCGAGTTGACCACCGTGCTCGGCGCCGCGCCGGGCGCCCAGGGCATCCGGTTCGACGCCTCCTCCCGGATCACCCTCGCCGATGCGTGGAAGGCCGAGGACTAGGGCGTGCTCTGGTATCTGGGGCGGCGGGTCGGCCTGGCACTCGGCGTGCTCTGGGCCGCGTTCACCGTCTCCTTCGTGGTGCTGTGGCTGCTGCCCGGCGACCCGATCGAGGTGATGGCCAGCGGCGGGCTGGACGGCGAACCGCTGACGCCGCAGCAGTTGGCCGAGCTGCGCGCCCGCTACGGGTTCGACAAGCCGCTGCTGGCGCAGTACGGCGACCGACTGTGGGCGGCGCTGCACGGCGACTTCGGCGCGTCCATCCAGAGCGGGCTCGGGGTGCGCACCCAGATCATCGATGCGCTGCCGCCAACGCTGCGGATCGCGCTGGGTGGGCTTTTCTGCGCGGTGCTCTTCGGCGGGACGTTGGCGCTGGTGGCCACCTACACCCGGGTGCGCTGGCTGCGGCAGATGCTCATGTCGTTGCCCTCCCTCGCGGTCTCCCTGCCCACGTTCTGGGTCGGCCTGATGTTGGTGCAGCTGTTCGCCTTCCAGCTGCGGCTGCTGCCCTCGGTCGGCGCGAACGGAGCGGAGTCGGTGATCCTCCCGGCGATCACGCTCGGGCTGCCCACCGGCGCGCTGGTCGCCCAGGTGCTGGCGAAGAGCCTGTCCCAGGCGCTGGAGGAGCCCTACATCGTGACCGCGCGAGCCAAGGGCGTCGGTCGGGTGGCCATCCACTTCCGGCACGCGCTGCGCAACGCGACGATCCCCGCGCTGACCGTGTTGGGCTACGTGGTGGGCAACCTGCTCGCCGGCTCGGTCGTCGTGGAAACGGTCTTCAACCGACCGGGCATTGGCCGACTCACCGTGCAGGCGGTCAGCGTGCAGGACATCCCGCTGGTGCAGGGGATCGTGGTGTTCGCCGCCGCCGTGTTCGTGCTGGCCAACCTGCTGGTGGACCTGCTCTACCCGGTGCTCGATCCTCGAATCGCGACGGGAGCGGTGGTATGACCGACCTGCTGCCCGTACTCCATGACGGGACCGCCGGCCAGGCCAAGGACCCGGGGTCCGGCCGCCCCGTGGCCGCCGGCTCGAGGCGCGCGCGGATCACCCGGTTCTTGGCCCGCCGCCCCGGCCTGGTGGTGTCGGTGCTGTTCGTGCTGCTGGTGCTGTGCGCGGCGTTCGCCCCGGGCGTGCTCGCCTCCGGCGACCCGCTGCTCGGGGTGCCGGCGCAGCGGCTGCGCGCACCGAGCTTGGCGCACGTGTTCGGCACCGACTACCTGGGCCGCGACCTGTACACCCGGGTGGTGCACGGCGCGTCGCTGTCCCTGCAGGCCACGGTGATCGCGGTGGCGGTCGCGCTGCTGGTCGGCGGCCTGATCGGGCTGCTGGCCGGGTTCGTCGGGCGCTGGGTGGACGAGGTGTTGATGCGCTTCGTGGACACCCTGATGGCCATCCCGGCGATCCTGCTGTCCCTGGCGCTGATCACCGCGCTGGGCTACGGCACGGTCAAGGTGGCCATCGCGGTGGGTGTGGCCAGCGTGGCCAACTTCGCCAGGGTGATGCGCGCGGAGACCCTGCGCATCCGCCGCGCCACCTACGTCGAAGCGGCCCGCGCGGTCGGCACCCGCTGGTACGTCACGCTGTGGCGGCACGTGCTGCCGAACGCGGCCGGGCCGGTGCTGGTGCTTGCCGTGCTGGAGTTCGGGCTGGCCATCCTGCAGGTGTCCGCGCTCAGCTTCCTGGGCTACGGCGCCCCGCCGCCAGCCCCGGAGTGGGGTTCGCTGATCGCCGAAGGCCGCAACTACCTGGCCACCTCGTGGTGGCTGTGCGCGATGCCGGGCTTCGTCATCGCGGCCACGGTGCTGTCCGTCAACCGGATCTCCCGGGCACTGGACGGCGAGTGGGCGAGGGCCCGGTGACGAGCTCCGACGCGGCGAGCGAGCCCGTGCTGGAGCTCGATGGACTGCGGGTGTCCTACCGCACCTCGGTCGGCAGCGTGGCGGCGGTGCGCGGGGTGTCAATGACCGTGGCCAAGGGCGAGGTGGTCGCGGTGGTCGGCGAGTCCGGCTCGGGCAAGAGCACCCTGGCGCACGCGGTGATCGGGCTGCTCGCGGAGAACGGGCGGATCGACGGCGGTCACGTCCGGCTGACCGGCCAGGAGCTCACCGGGCTCGCGGAGAAGCCGCTGCGGGCCATCCGGGGCCGGCGGATCGGGCTCATCCCGCAGGACCCGGCGATCGCGCTGAACCCGGTCAAGAAGATCGGCGTGCAGGTCGCCGAGGTGCTGCGCACCCATCGGTTGGCCGACCGCCGACGGGCCCGGTTGGACGCGGTCGAGCTGCTGGCCAAGGCCGGGTTGCCGGAGCCGGCGGTGCGCGCCGAACAGTATCCGCACATGCTCTCCGGCGGCATGCGGCAACGGGTACTGATCGCCATTGCCATCGCCGGGCAGCCCGAGCTACTGATCGCCGACGAGCCGACCAGCGCGCTGGACGTCACCGTGCAGCGCCAGATCCTCGATCACCTGGAGACGCTCACCCGCGAGTCGGGCACGTCGATGCTCCTGATCACGCACGACCTCGGGGTGGCCGCCGACCGCGCCGACCGGCTGGTGGTCATGCACGACGGCCAGATCGTCGAACACGGCCCGGTCGAGCAGGTCCTCAGCCAACCGGGCCAAGCCTACACGCGCACCCTGATCAGCAGCGCTCCGGGGCTGCGCGCGGACGCCTCGCCGATCGCCCCCGTGCCCGACCCGGCCGCCGCCCCCATCGCCGAGGTGTCGCACCTGGTGAAGGAGTTCCGGCTGCCCCGGGTGCAGGGCAAGCGGGGGGTGTTGCGGGCGGTCGACGACGTCAGCTTCACCATCGCCCGGGGCGAGACGTTGGCCCTGGTCGGCGAATCGGGATCGGGCAAGTCGACCACGGCGCGGCTGCTGCTCCGACTGGATCGCCCCACCGGTGGGCAGGTGTTCTTCGACGGGGCCGACGTCACCACCAGCGGCGGCCGGGAGTGGCGGGAGCTCCGCCGCCGCATCCAGGTGATCTACCAGAACCCGTACGCCTCGCTGGACCCCCGGTTCAGCGTCGAGGAGGTGATCACCGAGCCGCTGCGCGCGTTCTCGGTGGGTACCTCGGCGGAGCAGCGCGAGCGGGCCAGCCAGCTGGTGGACCGGGTGGCCCTGCCCGCCTCGGTGCTGACCCGCAAACCGGTCGAGCTGTCCGGTGGGCAGCGCCAGCGGGTGGCGATCGCCCGCGCGCTGGCGCTGTCCCCCGACCTGGTCGTGTGCGACGAGCCGGTGTCCGCGCTGGATGTGTCGGTGCAGGCCAAGGTGCTCGAGCTGCTCGCCGAGCTGCAGCGGGAGGCCGGCCTGAGCTACCTGTTCATCTCCCACGACCTGGCTGTGGTCCGCCAGCTGGCGCACCGGGTCGGCGTGATGCGTACCGGCCGGTTGATCGAGCTGCGCCCCACCGAGGAGCTGTTCCACCACCCCGGCGACGAGTACACCGCCCGCCTCCTGGAGTCCATCGCCGGCCGCCGCCGCACCCCCCAACCCCGCACCCACCCGACCACCGTTCCGACTTCGCATACCTAGCGCACACTTCGCATACCGCGGGCACTATGCGAAGTGTGCCTCCGCTGTGCGAAGTGGGCGGGCACGCTCGGCGAAGTGGGGCACGTGTCAGGGGGTGCGGACGGTGCGCAGCGCCTGGCTCCAGCTGGCCACCTGGCTCAGGGTGGCGTCGAGTGACGGCAGCTGGTGCTCGCCGGGGCGGAAGGTGGAGAAGTTCTCGAAGTCGGTGAACAGCGACAGGGCAACCTGCGCGCGCACCGTGGCCACCTGCAGCTCGGCCATGATCAGGCGCAGGTGCTCGACCGCCCGGGTGCCGCCCACGCTGCCGTAGCTGACGAAGCCCGCCGCCTTGTTGTTCCACTCGGAGTACAGGAAGTCGATGGCGTTCTTCAGCGCGCCCGAGGTCGAGTGGTTGTACTCGGGGGTGACGAAGACGAACCCGTCGAAGGAGTCAATCTTCGCCGCCCACGCCTTGGTGTGCGGCTGGCTGTACTGGCCCAGCGAGGGCGGCATCGCCTCGTCCAGATGGGGCAGCTTGTACTCGGCGATGTCGACGAGTTCGTAGTTGGCGTCACCGCGCTGGCTGGCGATCTCGTAGACCCATTTCGCCACGGCTTCGCCGTTGCGGCCCGGCCGGGTGCTGCCGAGGATGATGCCGATGTTCAGGGTCATTATCTTTCGTCCTGTCGCTCAGGGTGGGCTTAGACTTGAAGTTTCAAGTCCGACCTTAGCCGGACAGGCTTGAGGCTTCAAGCTAACGGTTAGGATGGTGCGGTGAGTGACGACGACGATGTGGGCCGGGACGACGTTGGCGCGCGGACCCGCTGGCTGAGCCCGGACGAGCTGGACTCCTGGATCCCGTTCAGCGGAATGCTGTTGACCCTGGTCAGCGCGCTGGACGGGCAGCTGCAGCGGGACGCCAAGCTGTCCCTGTTCGGTTACCTGGTCATGGCGGGGTTGTCCGACGCACCGGGCCGCACGTTGCCGATGAGTGAGCTGGCGGTGCTGGGCAACGGCTCGCTGTCCCGGCTCTCCCACGCCGTGTCCACCCTGGAGCGCCGGGGCTGGGTGTACCGGTCGCCCAGCCCGGAGAACGGCCGGGTCACCAACGCCACGCTGACCGACGCCGGCTACGCCAAGATCGTGGCGACCGCCCCGGGGCACGTGGAGACCGTTCGCCGGCTCGTCCTGGACGCGCTCAGCGAGGACCAGCTACGCGAGACAGGCGAGGTCTCCCGGCAGATCCTCACCGCCGTCCTCGGCCCCTGCGCCCCGATCAGCCCCCGACCTGGCTCGGCGCGTGCCGCGTCCAGCTGATTCGTCTGGTCAGCCCGACTGCCGGCGCAGCCACTCCATCGCGACCGCCCGGCCGTCCGGCACGAAGTCGGTGGCCGGGTCGCGCAGCTGCGCGGTCAGCTCGGCCAGCTCCATCCAACCGCCGGAGACGATCTCCTCGGCCTGGTGCACGACCGGTCCGTCCCAGGTGGTCTCGTAGGCGAAGTTGTGGCAGCGCACCGGCGGGCGCTCGAACCGGTACACGAACAGCGGCGTCAGGGTGACGCCGGTGATGCCCAGCTCCTCGGCCAGCTCGCGGCGGGCACCGACATCGGGATCCTCGGAGGCGCCGAGCACGCCGCCGGCCCAGCAGTCCCGCAGCCCCGGGAACACGTCCTTGTCCGGACTGCGCCGATGCACGTAGACGCGTCGCAGATCGCCGGAGCGCACCAGCACCATGGTGGCCGCGTGCCACAGACCCTCCGCGCGCATCCGTGCCCTCGTCGCGCTGCCCACCTCATGGCCGTCGGCGTCGTACACCGCGACCAGCTCATCCCCCGCCACGGCGACGATCGTCGCACGCGCCGCGTTTGCTGAGGCGGAAGTCGCTCCGCCCGGCGGCGCATCACCGCTAACGTCTGGGTCCGACGGCCGAGCCGGATACAGACCGAGAGGCCCACAGATCAACAGTCGCCGCCAGGGAGGAAACCCATGCCGCACCAGGATCCGACCGAGGACGGGCCCACCGGCGCGATTCCCACCTTCGACCTGCGGCGCGACGGGTACGCGGCCATCGACTGGGCGGCCAACTACCTGGAGAACGTGCGCAAGTACCCGGTGATGGCCCAGGTCAGCCCGGGGGACGTGGCCGCCTCGCTGCCGGAGCAGATGCCGGAGAAAGGCGAGCCGTTCTCCTCGGTCCTGACCGACCTCGACCAGGTGATCATGCCGGGGATTACGCACTGGCAGCACCCCAGGTTCTTCTCCTACTTCGCCACCACGTCCTCCGAGCCGGCGATCCTGGCCGAGCTGCTGGCCGCGACGCTGAACCAGGTCGCGCTGATCTGGCGGGCCTCCCCCGCCTCGACCGAACTGGAGCAGGTCACCATGGCCTGGCTGGCCGACCTGCTCGGCCTCGGCGACGGGTGGCACGGTCACATCGAGGACACCGCGTCCACCTCCACGCTGGCCGCCCTGGTCGCGGCCCGGCACAGCAGCGGGCGCAACGCGGTGGTGTTCTCCGAGCACGCGCACTCCTCGGTGGAGAAGGACGCGCGCATCCTCGGCATGCGGGCCCGCAAG
>DATHIT010000149.1:0-14384 GCA_035489915.1 Pseudonocardia sp.
CGTGTCCACCGCGCCGGGGCCGCGCTGCGCGGGCTGCTCGACGCCGGCGCCATGGACCCCACGATCGACGTGCTGGTGGGCAACGTCGGTGCGGTGATGTGGCGGGTCGCCTATTGGCTGCGGCTCGGGATGATCGGGGCCACCGTCGCCGTGCTGGCCAGCATCGGGTTCGGGCCGGTCGCCGTTCGGGTGGTGGCCGCGGTGGTCCTCGTGGCCGCCGTCGGGGCGGGGGTCGTAACGCATCGCCGGCTGCCGGCCGCGGCGCCGTCGGCACTGGTCGCCGCGCTGCGCGCCGATGTGCTGCTCGTGCTCACCTACCTCGTGTTGGTGGCCGGATTCGGGGTCTTCGTGCTCGTGCTGGTCACCGGGCTCGGCGGGCTGGCCGTGCTGAACTGGGCCGTCGTGATCGCCGCGATGTTGCTGGGCGTGGTGGCCAACCTCGTCCGCCGCGCCAGGCCAGCACAAGGTGGGTGATCGGGTAGTCGACCACGGGGACGGCAGTGACGGCGGCGCCCAGCCGATCCGCCACGCCTTCAGTTCGACATGAACGCCGCCGTCGAATCACCGGCCTTCTCGTAGCGGCCGATCGCCTCGACGAAGTAGTAGTCGCCGAACATGATGCCGGTGTCCGCCCAACCAGCCGGGAAATGCTGGGTGCCGTGCTGCAGCATCGCCGCGAACCGTGGCTCGCGTGGTGCGTACGTGGGCGAGGACAGCGAGGTGAGGATGTCACGGGCGGTATCGGTGTCGTGCTGCTTCGCGGCCGGGTCGGCCTCGTAGCCGCTGAGTTCGACCAGTGCGCTGGCGACGATGGCGGCAGCTGATGTGTCGCGCGGCGCGGTCGACTTGTTCGGCACGTCGAAATCCCAATAGGGAACCCGGTCCGGCGGAAGGCGGCGGACGAAATAGTCCGCCGTGCGCCGGGCGGCATCGAGGAACCGAGGGTCCTTGGTGTAGCGGTAGGCCGTGGTGAAGCCGTAGACGGCCCAGGCCTGCCCCCGTGCCCAGGTCGACTCGGTCGCATAACCCTGCTTGGTGGAGTGGTTCAGGAGGGCGCCCGAATTCTGGTCGTAATGGGCGACCATGAACGTCCCACCGTCCGGGCGGACCAGATCCTGCAGCGCCCGCAACGCGTGACGTTTCGCGATCTCGGCGTATCGCGGGTTCCCGCCGTTCTGTCCGGCCCAGAACATGAGTTCCAGGTTCATCAACGCGTCGATGTTGACCCGGTACTGCGTCCGGTCGTCGGCCTTGTCCCACACCCGGAACATCCCGACGGCCTCGTTGTATCGCCGTGCCACGGTGTCGGCGCCGTCCAGCACGACCCGCTTGTACGACTCGTCGCCGGTCAACTGGTAGCCGACGCCGTAGGTGTCGAAGAGTTTGAAGCCGAGATCGGTGGAGTCCTGCTTCGTCTGGCGGGCCAGCCCGGCCTGCCAGGTCTCGGCCCGCTGCCGCCATGCCGGATCGTGGGTGCGCTCGAAGGTCCGCCACAGCGCGGCGGCGTAGAAGCCGGCGGTCCAGTCGTCCGCACCCTCGGTCAGCCAGGAGCCGCCGGGCTTCGTCCGCACCGGATAGGCCGGCGGGTTGAGGGCGGCGTCGGTGGAAAGCAGCCGCTGCTCGGTGTACTTGAGCACCCGGCTCGTCGCCGGCGGGGGCGCCGGTGTCGGTGAGACCGCCGTTGGCTGTGTCGGCGCAACCGACGGTGACGGCTGTGTCGATGCCGGGTTGCTGCAGCTCACAAGCGCGGCGAGCACGAGCCCGACCCCGCCCGCTGTGGCTCTGATCGACATTCCGTTCCTCGCAGGCCTCGACTCGACAACGCGGGGCAAGGTAGCAGCAGAGGCGGCCACGCCGTCTGCCGCAGGGCCGGCGTCAGTCACAAAGAGATGTCAGATATATCGGCGATGCGATCTGCTGGAATCTGGCGGTGTGGGACGGTGGCCTCCGCCGGTGCTGGAAGATCGAGCAGGAGGTCCTGCTGATCGAGGTGGAGCCGGGCCATGGCCATGTCTGGCCGTTCGCTGTTAATCGTGTGGGAACCGCCGTTGTAGATACGGCCCGGGCCGTATCTCACTGTGATGCTGCGCAGTTCAGGAAGGTCGTCGGCGAGCCAGGCGCCCATCGGTCGGCCGTAGCGACCTTCGGTGAGATGAGTGTGTGCGTTCCCGGCGACGGCAAGACAGCGCTGGCCGGAACCCGCGAGCGCAGAGGCGAGATTCTCGGCCATCGCATGGTCGCGCGCGGTCCACATCTGCTCGGTAGACATCGTGGTCGGATCCATGCTGCCCGGGTCGGTGGCGTCGAACAGCAGCGAACTCACCGGAGGAGTGCGGCTGCCGAGCTGCTTCAGTAGGTGCAGATGGCCGGCGGTGATCCGGCCGTCGCCCAGCCACAGGTAAGGGTGATCGGGCAGCTCGCCGTCCGTGACCCAGGTGGCCACGACGCCGGTGAGCTCGGCTGGCCACTCCAGAGCGAGCAGGCTGATATCGAGAAGATCGACGAGTTCAGCCACCAGACCCGCGGTCTGCAGGATCCCGTGGATCTCACCGAGTAGCACCAGCCCCGTCGCATCGAGCGAGTCCCGAACGGCCTCTAGCGCATCGGTCGCTACCGCGAGGTCGAGAAGCGCGAGGGGCTCGGCCGCAGCGGTCTCGAGATCCACGATCGTCCTGACGGCAGGCATGGGGACAGCAATACCAGTCATGACCGTCGAATACACGGGACCGAGACTTGATCACCCGGGGAGCGCCGTCACGACGTCCAGTAGTGACGAGATGATCGCGCCGGGGTGCGCGGCGAGCAGCGCGTTGCGTTTGTCTGGCTTGTTCGCGGACGCGATCGATGCGGTGCCGGCGCGGTGTGCGGCCTCGACGTCGGTCACCGGAGTCACGCTGGATCTCTACACCCGGCGTACCGATGACCCGTCACGGGCAGCGCCGCCCGTCGGCGTCCGCGGACGCGTCGTCGACAGTCGGCCAGACGCATACTCAGTTCGTTGAAGCGACCTCTGGGTTATGAGGTGAAGGGCTGACGTCTTGTGTGCGCGGCAACGAGCCACCGAGCAAGGCACGCGGTGACTCTCGGAAACGACTCGTCCGTGGCCACCACGGATGGACCATTCTGCCGGCTGTCGGGATCGCTGGCGACCTCACCGGTGACACGCTCAGCGCGGCCCCGCTGTGCGAACCTGAAATCTGGCGTTCGATCGTCCTCGGCATGCCGAGAACCGGCCGAGTCCCCGCGTCGGTCGAGGTCGTCGCGCGCGAGCTCGACGCTCAAGTCGAGTCGTTAGTCGCTGCCCACACGACCGATGACTTTCGCCTCGCGATCTTCTGCTTCAGGTCCGCCGGGTCGACGGGCAGGCCGAAGCAGAACTGCCAGTACTCGGTGCCCTCGTCGGCGAGAAGGCCATCGAGCGAGTACATGAACACCACGCAATCAGCCGACCGTGCTTGCTAGGGGACGTGTCTGTCCCGGGCCGCGGCGCGTTGGGTGAGCACCAGGGGGCCGTCTTCGGTGATCGCGATCGTGTGCTCGGAGTGGGCGGTGCGCGAGCCGTCGGCCGAGCGGATGGTCCAGCCATCGGGGTCAAAGACGATCCGGTCGGTGGTGCGGGCGAACCAGGGTTCGAGTGCCAGGGTCATGCCCGCTCGGAGTTTGAGGCCGCGGCCGGCGCGGCCCGTGTTGGGGACATGGGGATCCTCGTGCATCGTTCGTCCGAGCCCGTGGCCGCCGAACTCCGTGTTGATCGGGTAGCCGTAGTCGGTGGCGACCGCCTCGATCGCCGCTGAGACATCGCCCAGCCGGTTGCCTGGCCTCGCGGCGTCGATACCGACGGTGAGCGCTTCTTCGGTCGCGCGGAGGAGTCGCAGGTCATCGTCGGCTGGCGTGCCCACGATGACGGTGCGGGCGGCGTCCGCGACCCAGCCGTCGATCCCGACCGCGAGGTCCATGCTGAGGATGTCCCCGTCGCGCAGTGCGTAGTCGTGGGGCAGTCCGTGGAGCACCGCGTCGTTGACCGACAGGCAGATGACGTTGCGGAACGGGCCGTTGCCGAAGGACGGGGCGTAGTCCCAGTAGCAGGATTGTGCCCCGCGTTGGCGGATCCGGCCGCGGACGTGGTGTTCCAGGTCGAGGAGGTTGACGCCCACGTCGGCGAGTTCGCTGAGCTCGGACAGGATCTGGGCGACGAACTGCCCGGTGGTGTGCATCCGTTCGATCTCTGCGGGCGACTTCAACTCGATCATGGGTACCCTCAAACGTCGTACGTTGGTATAATAATACCAACGTAGCACTTGCGGGTATTAAAATACCAACCGTACGCTGGTGTCGTGGTCCGCAATCCGCTCACGCCCGAACAGATCGAGGCCGGCAGGCGTCTCGGGAGGCTGCTGCGTGAAGCGCGAGCAGATCGCGATCTCGGTGACGTGGCGCACGCGGCCGGCATGTCGCCGGAGACGTTGCGCAAGATCGAGACCGGTCGGCTCCCGACCCCCGCGTTCGGCACGATTGCCTGCCTCAGCGAGGTACTCGACCTGCCGATACAAGACCTGGCCGTCGCATGGCGCAATGGCCCGCGGCTTGAGGCGGCGTCGTGACAGCTGCCTCCGCCTGCCAACGTCTGCCGCGCCATTGATGGTGCGGCCCTGCGGCCGTTGCTGTGCTCGTCGCGCTCGACATGCCGATCTCGTCCAGCCTGTTGCTTCTCAATTCCGCCGTCGGGGAGCGGGTCTGTGAACGTGCTGTCGTGCCGCCGCGCCTTCGAGCACCGTGCAGGACATGCTCTTCCTCGACGCTCGCGGTCGGCGCCCGAGAACAACCGTTTCGGAGCCGCTGCTGCTCACGCCCGCGCGGCGTGCGCCCGTAGCGATATCTCGCCGCGGCTGGCGCCGAGCCCGCGATGCTGGGGGGATGACGGTGAGCACGTTCGGGGGTCCGGTCGCCGAGTTCTACGCGCGGTTCCGGCGTGGCTATCCCGAAGCGGTCGTCGCACGGCTCGGTGCCGCCCTTGACCTGAACGTCGGGTCCCGGGTGCTCGACGTCGGCTGCGGTACGGGTCAGCTCACGATCCCGCTCGCCGCCCGTATCCGCGCCGCGCTTGGCGTTGACGTCGAGCCGGACATGCTGCGGTTCGCCCGCCGTGCTGCCCTGGATGCGGGTGTGGGGAACGTGTCGTGGCTGCTGGCCTCCGACGCCGAACTCGGTGCGGTCGCTGCATTGACCGGCGAGCATATGTTCGACGCGGCGACGATCGGCCAGGCGTTGCACTGGATGGACGCGCCACGGCTGTTCCGCACGCTGCGCCGGCTCGTGCGCCCGGGCGGCGGCGTGGCTGTCATCACCAACGGGGAGCCGCAGTGGTTGCTGGACACGGGGTGGTCGCGCGCCCTGCGAGCTCATCTCGAGGCGTGGCTCGGGCAGCCGCTGACGGCCCGCTGTGGAACCGACCGCGACGCGCAGCGGGCCTATCGGGAGGCGCTGGCCAACGCCGGATTTGGGCGGATCGAGGAGATCGCCGTTGAGCACCGCGAGGCGCCGCTGTTCGACGGGCTCGTGGGCAGCGTCTACTCGGCGATGTCGCCGGAGACGATCCCCACCGGCCGGGAGCGGGAGACCTTCGAGGCGCGGCTGCGCGCCGCCGTCGGCGCGGAGCCGTACCCCGAGGACGTCCGTGTGACCCTCCTGGTGGGCCGCAGGGGCGCAGGGTGACGGATCAGGCGGGCGGAAGTCGGCTGCGCACCGTCTACGATGCTGCAGGAGTGCGGCGCGGGTTCCGCAAGGTGGCGAAGGCGGCCGGGCTGGACGCGGGTCTACCTCAAGCAGATCCGTCCCGTGGTGCAGGACGGAGCGACGGCCATGGACAAGCTGTTCCCGGACGGCGCCGGAGCGGCGTAGTCAGGCAGTAGATCAAAAATGACAAAAGGCCCGGGTCGGCGACTCAATGTATGAGCCGCCGACCTGGGCCTTTACCATGTCGGGGTGGCGGGATTCGCCACTGCGCGGAGGGAACCGCCGCGGTGGGGCGCACAAGAGCCGCGAAGCAGGGCTCCATGATGCGGCCGGCTCGGGCTAGCAAGCCCGATGGCTACCTTCTCGGCTCGTACCGCATCGCCACTGCCCCCGAGCCGAACTCCAGCCGGCTCACGAGCTTCAAGTCGACATGCTTCGATAGCCCCGCGAACAACGTCGGCCCGTGGCCCGCGAGCCTGGGATGCACCACGAACTCGTACTCATCGATCAATCCGAGCTCCGTCAACGCCAGTGGGAGCTTCACACCTCCCACGAACAGTCCCTTGCCCGACTCCCGCTTGAGTTGCTGAACGGCCTTGCGAAGATCCCCGCGCACGAGTTCCGCGTTCCAATCGACCTGCTCCAGGGTGCTCGACACGACGTACTTCTTTGCCGCGTTGATCGTCTGGGCGAAAGGTTCCGTCCAATCAGGTCTCGCTCCCGTCGGCGCCGGCGGCCGCCACGCTGATTCCATCATTTCGTAAGTCACCCGGCCAAAGAGAAGGGCATCGGCCTGGTTGAGGTTATCGACCGCGTGAAGATGCAAGTCTTCGTCCGCGGGGATTGCACGATGATCGCAGCACCCGTCCAATGTGACGTTGATGGAATACCGAAGGGGTCCCATTTCGCAAGAGTACCGCCGATGGGCGTACACCGGCGATGTGTCGCTCAAATAGTCCGGCCCCGGCGCCACCTGTCGACCGCGACCCACGTAAGCCCCGGTATTGCGTGAACTGGTTGGAACTGGAATAGAAGCCGTGATCAGATCGGCACCCATTTCCATATGTTGCGCCGAAACATCACGAATCGCCCATGCGAGGACGTCCGTCCCGCCGGCGAACGTCGCACCTGGGCCTGATCCAACGTGGTGCCTGCGTTAGAGTCATTTGACCGGGCGGCACATCAAAAACTTCAACAGCGAATTTCCGAGTTGGCGAGCGTTCATCTCGCGAGTTTGCAATTTTTGCGTTAAATGGTTCAAATGGCCCCTCGTTTGTGATGCGAAAGCCAGAAACGAGGACGGCCTGATACGGAACAGGGTCGGGGACCATGGACCGGCGAAACGCTCGTTCGAGTCCTACCTGGCCCAGCTCGATTGCGTGCATGACGTCGCGCTCCAGGATCGACAGTCCCGTGTACCCGAATATGGCGATATTTTCGAAAACAACAGTAAGAGCGTAGGGGGTTGACCCGCCGGGCGCCCGCCACGAGAAGTAGAAGCACGAGTGAGGCTGCCGGTCGCGAGTCACGGGCGCCCCGCGCGGCCCTACGCACACCCGGCCGGCGAGCAGCTGGCTGGGATCCTGGCGGGCATGCCAGACGGGTTGGTCTGGGCGGAGAGGGCCACCGGCAGTGGCGCCGATGCTCGCCACTGCCTGGGATCCCCATTGTCGGATGGCAGCGCGCCCGTTAAGACCTGGAACTCAGCTGGCAAGTACCTGTTCGCGCAGGATGTCGGCGTGCCCGCAGTGGTGGGCCAGCTCGCGCAGGACTTGCAAGTACACCCAGCGCAGCGTCCGCGGCCCGGCCCGGTGGCCGGTCACGACGGCGTCCAGCGGCAGGTCGGCGATCGCCGCCCGGGCCGTCGCGCAGGCCTCCCGGTGGGCCGCCGTGACGGAGGCGACGGTGTCGTCGTCGGCGAGCCGGAAGGACTCCTCCGGGCTCTGCACCAGGCCGAGCTCCTGACGGGACGCGCCGCCGACGCACTCCTCGAACCACACCCGTTGCATCCACGTGACGTGCTTGAGCAGCCCGAGCAACGTCGTCGCCGACGAGACGAGCCGGCGGCGGGCCTGCTCCTCGGTGAGGCAGTCGAGGGTCACCTCGAGGGCGCTTCGGTACTCCTCGACGAACGCATCGAGCTGGGTGCGTTCGTCGTCCAGCGGCACGTCGAACGAGCCCATCAGAGTCTCCCATCACGCCGCGGGCCGAGGGCCACAGCAGCTCGTGCGAGCGTCGGTCCACGGCGACGTCGACGATCTTAAGACCTGGTCTCAGGACTCCTGCTGCACGAGTCGGCGCAGGTTGATCAGGACGCAGCCCAGGGTGAGCAGCGGGCGCAGGGTGAGCTGTGTGCGCTCGTAGCGCAGTCCGAGGCGCTTGAACCGCAGCAGCCAGGAGATGCTGCGCTCGACGACCCAGCGAACCCGACCGAGATGGTTGCGCGACTCGACGCCGCGGCGGGCGATGCGGACCTTGATCCCGTGCTGCTGGAGATAGCGGCGGCAGCGGGGGTAGTCGTAACCCTTGTCGGCGTGCAGCTTGTCCGGCCGTCGCCGCCCGGCCCTCGTGGCGTTGGTCGAGGCGGCAGCAGCGAGTACGGGATCACCGAGTGTCTCGGTGACCTAGAGAACATCAGATTGACACTCAGTCTCTAGGTGACCTGGCGTCAAGTTAGTGCGGGACTGGGGTCAGCGCCGCCAGGCTTGATCAGTGAGAAGAGGGCACATGTCGCACGACGCAGGGGACGGCGGGTCTGACCGCAGGATCGGACGTGGCCGGATCGCCGACCGGATCGTCGACGACCTGAGGGAACGCATCCTCAGCGGGGAGCTCCCGAACGCCTCGCGGCTGCCGGCGGAACGGGAACTGGCCGAGCAGTATGGCGTCAGCGGCGCGACCGTCCGCGAGGCGATCCGCGTCCTGGCCACGGTGGGGCTGGTCAGCGTCCAGCACGGCACCGGATCCTTTATCACCGCCGAGTCCGACACCATGATCGGGATGTCCATCGCCTCCGTGGTGCGACTGGAAGGCCTCGGCGCGACCGAGGTGCTCGGCGTACTCGGAGCCCTGAACAGGCACGCGGCTCAGCTCGCCGTCCGGGAGGCGACCGATGCCGAGATCGACTCGCTTGGCGAGACCGCCGAGAAGTTGGCCGTGGTCAACAACACCGATGGCACCATCGAGGACCTCAGGACATTCATGCGGCGCCTGTCGGAGATCTCCCACAACGCGCTGCTCGCCTCCCTGTGCCGGTACCTGGTTGACGTGCAGGTCGAGCTGGCAGTCAAGATGAGCGGCGGCCGCGTGGCCGAATGGCGACGGGTCGCCGGCGGGTTGCAGGCGGACCGACTCGCCGTCGTCGCGGCCCTGAAGAGCCGCTCCGTCGAGCGGGCGGTCGAGGCCGTCGACGCGCACACCGCGCACGCGGTCAACCTGATCCTGTCGACCCCACAGGCCAAGAAGATCCAGGTCTCCGACCCCGGCTTCGCGCACCTGCTCGCCGGCCTGCTCAACACCAAACTCGGCTCGGCCGCGCGCTGAACGCAGTCTGCGCCTACCGGCGAACGCCCACTGCGACCACGACACATAGGAGGAACCGATGAAGATCGTCCATTTCGACGACAACAACTGGTCCAAGGACCACCCCGGCGGCACCATGTACTTCCAGCACCTACTCAAGGGAGAACCGAACTCGCCGGACAACTTCATGTACGTCCTGGCCAAGCAGGTCGGCGAGTGGTCGATGCCCCGGCACCGGCACAACTTCGAGCAGATCCGGCTGCCGCTGGTCGGCGAGAACACGACCTACGGACGCGGCCTGGTCCTCAAAGAGGGCCAGATCGGGTACTTCCCCGAGGGCCTGTCCTACGGCCCCCAGGAATCGCCGATGGACGGCATGGCGCCCGGCGAGCCGCTCGAGCTCACGCTGCAGTCGGCGGCTCGTCCGGCTGCGGCTTCATGAGCATCGAGCAGCGCCGCCAGGCGATGCGCGAGCTCATTGAGACCGGCGGCAGCTTCGAGAAGGGCGGCTACTACATCCGCCCGGACGGCAAGCGGCAGTGGGGCCTGAACAGCATCTGGGAACACGTCTTCGGCGAGCGCCTGAAGTACCCGCGCCCGCGTTACAGCCAGCACATCGTCGCCGACCCGAAGCGGTTCAACTGGCTGCCGATGCAGGGTACCGAGGGCGTGGATCACAAGTACTTGGGTGCGTTCTCCGAGCGGGGGGTCTGGGTCGAGATGATCAAGCTGCAGCCCCGTGCCCGCTGGTCGTCGATCGACGAGCGGGCCCGCCGGCTGCTCGTCGTACTCTCCGGCGACGGCGAGTACGACTGCGAGCAGATCAGCTCCCTGACCGCCATCCAGGCCGACGCCGGCGAGACGCTTGACCTGTCCGCGGCCTCCTCGCCGTTGGAGCTGTTCCTGATCGGCCTTCCCCCGGTGGTGCTGCCCGCGACCGAGTCGCAGGAGTACGACCTGGAGGAGATCCCCGCGCAGGACCGAGAACCGGTCGGGCAGTCGAGCTGAGGCCGGGCAGAGCTGCGGCGGCTGTCGGAGCCTGCGATCGATCTCAGCCAGGTTGGCTGGATTGTTCGCCGAGGGGATGGCGCTGAATAGTGCACCTCCCGGGGCCTGGTACCAGCTGAACTGGCCGGACACCCCGTCGACCTCAAGGACAACGTCTTCGGGCCCGCTGGCATGGCCGGTGAACAGCCTTCGCAGGCGTCTTTCATCCTGGTGGCGGCTGCCCAACCGAGTACTTTCTCAGCGCCACGGCCCCTGTCATCGAACCATCGGAGTTCCTTCCGAGGCCCGCCCCTCCGTGCTGGCCGGGCAGGATTTGAGCTCACCAGGACTCCTTCCGTCGGCCGCTGGGCTTGAGGTTTCGGATTCACCGGCAGCATGTGAAGCCAGCGCGAGTCGGGTCGGATGAGTAACGTCGCCCGCTTCTGCGACAACCGATGACTTCGGCCCGCTGTCGCGGTCAACCTTGTGTACGCGACGCACGAGGAGCGGATTCCGATGGACGGGATCGCCTGCCCCGCGTCATGACCGATGAGTGGTGAGCATGGCGGTGATCGAGGACGTTCGCCCGCTGGGTGCCGGGTTGGAGCGCTCGTACCAGGTGTACGTACGCGGCAGGTTGAAGTTCCGCGTCAAGCAGATCGTCTACGTGGCGTTCTCCCTGGACGAGAGCGTGATGGGCTTCGCGTTCCCCAAGGAGGAGCGGGCGGCGCTCGTCGCGAGCGAGCCGCACAAGTTCCAAATGCCGTCGGCGTCGGATATGCGCTTCAACTGGGTCCACGCTGACCTTGCGGCACTGGACCCGACCGAAGCCCGCGAGCTCGTCGTCGACGCTTGGCGCATGGTCGTCCCCAAGAAGCTCTGCCGCGCCTACAACCTCACCCATCCCAACGGCCCGGGCTGAAGCCGGGACGCTGTGGCGACTCCCGGGTGGCTCAGACGGGTGTTGGCCGCCGTTGAGGATGCAGACGACCGGGTCGTTCCCGGTTGTCGCAGCCGTGGCCTACGCCCAACAGTGGCTACCCCAACGTCGCCCGATTACCAGCTGAATTCCACCACCCCACCGTTGCAGGCGGCGATCTTTTCGCGGAGATCGAACCCTGCCAACTGCTGCTCCGCGGGGCGTGACCGCAGGCATGATGTCGGCCATGGCTTGCACCGCCCGTCGCATGTTCGAGATCCTAGAGCCGATCTGCCTGGTCACCTACTTCGCCGACGAGTGCAACGAGGAGCTGGCCGCGCTCGGCCACCGCACTTACTGGGACGGCTACTTCGCCAGCCGGGCCGCGCCGCTGGGGCGGGTGCCGGCGCAGGTCGTGCACGCGGCCTTCTACAGCTTCGCCGACGGGGAGGCCGCGCGGCACATCCCGAGCGCGTGGGAGACGATCCCGCCCGAGGCGTCCGTTGCCGCGCGGGAGCGGGGCAGCGCCGCCTCCGTACGGCGGATCCTGGGCGACGAGCTGGCCGACTCCCCGGGCCTGGTGCGCGCCGCCGACCTGACCACCAAAGCCGCGACTAGCGCGCCCACAGAAGGTCGGGTGATGTACGCCGGGATGCGCACCCTTCCGGTGCCGAGCGACCCGGTCGCCCGGCTGTGGCATTCCGCGACCATGCTGCGCGAGCACCGCGGTGACGGGCACGTCGCCGCTCTCGTCGGCGCGCGCATCGGCGGCACGGAGGCCCACGTGCTCTCCGCGCTGGCGCACGGCATCCACCCGCCGGAGTCGTTCGGGCGCATCCACCACCTGCCGAAGGAGCGGCTGGCCGCAGTCATGGACGGCTTACGCGAGCGCGGGCTCGTCGACTCCGACGGCCGGTTCACCGACGCCGGCCGCGAGACCCAGCAACGCATCGAAGCCCTTACCGACGAGCTCGCCGCCCAGCCGTACGACGCCCTCTCTCCCGCCGAGCTCGACGAGCTGGTCGCCGAGCTCGAACCCATCACCGCGACGCTGTTGGCGGCGGGGTCGCAGTGACGAGCAGCGACTGACAGGACGAGGAGTTCGCCGTCCAGCACGGCGAGTTCTCGGCCCGGTGTTCGCGCCCGAGGTGCTCGACCCGACCGTCGACTTCCTGGCCGCATCCCGACGCCGACGAGTTGGTCGGCCTGGGCACCGGCCGGGCCAGCCTGCATCTGCGCACCGCCACACGGAGCGGACCCGAGCTCGCCCCGCCAGGTCCCGGCACCGCGATTGTGGTCCCCCGGGGGTGCTGGCACCGCCTTGTCGTCGACGAGCCGTGCGGTCGCGGTCGCGGTCGTGGTCCGGCCCGGCACCCGCCACGAGCCGGCGACCGACGCCGACCCGCTAGGGAAGCGCCTCGGGCTGCGCTACGACCGCACGCAGCAGACATTGCGGCCACGGCTCACCCTGGCCGGCGTACTGATCAATCTTGGCCGGCTCGTGCGAAAACAGTTCTGAGACCAGGTCTTAGTCAGGCAGTTAGTCAGGCAGTAGATCAAAAACGACAAAAGGCCCAGGTCGGTGGCTCTGTGCGTGAGCCGCTGACCTGGGCCTTGACCTGGTCGGGGTGGCGGGATTCGAACCCACGACCTCTTCGTCCCGAATTAGGTACGGTTCGCGCTCCTACCTGCGGCGCAGACAATGAGCGCAGGTCAGGGGGTCGGCATCCGTTGGTCTGAGTGGGCCTTGCCATCGCTCAGTTTCAAGATCGTCTCCCGGTTTTCTCCCAGTATCTCCGAGAGGTAGTTCCGCGCCGCCAGGTCGAAGAGGCCACGCTTGCTGCCGAACGTCTTCGTACAAGCTGGAGCGGCTTAGGCCGGTGGCGGCCTGGAGGTGTGCCAACGATGTCGAGGCAGTGCCCAGCCCATGTCGAAGGCCGGCCGCCGAACTATCGGCCTACCCGCACCCCATCGTGAGATGGCCCCATTACCACCCGGAGCTATCATTCCGGAGGCCGACCATGTTATTCGCCGCCGATCTTTCGCGGAGCCGCAACCTCGACGCGAGTATTCTCGGCTTCTTGCAACATTAGAATCCTCGAATGATAGTCATGATTCGCAGAACTTGTAATCAGGAAGAACTTGCCGTTCGCGTATGTGAGCACCTTGGCTCCGGTGTACCGGTAGCTCATCTTCGAATCGGCGAGCGCGACACGAGAAGCTCTTACAATGTTCCCCGGTATATCAAGTGGAGCATCGCTATACACGGTCGCCACGGGCAACGTGTTCGGATTCTGGTCGTCGCTGGCTGCGGCTTCGCTACCAACTGCCTTAGCATATACGCTCGCGATCCAGAAGATGCTAACCGTCAACATCAATATTGCGATCCAGTTAGATTGAGAACCTAGAACACCCCGCCTTTTAGCGTTGGCTGACCCGTTCTGCATGAATAATGCAGAACCGACAGCAAGCAGAACCGCATCAAGGATTGGCGGAACTGCCGCAACGGCGGCGTACTGCCGTACGTCCACCAAGCTATACAGGGATACAGCGAGACCCATCAGCGCAAGACTAAACCTGAGTCGCTCTTCGACCCCTGGACGTCGTCGTTCTATCTGCTGGACCATCCACCCGAGCGCTATGAACGCTCCCAGCGAGAGCACAGTAAGTAGGAGTGCACCGAGCCCGATGTCTCCACTTCGCAGTAGGTAGTCTTGAGGACCGAATTTTAGACTGTCCGCACTGACCCCGAAATAGTCGTAGTACGCTCGGCTTCGGATCCAACCCACGTACAAGAGCAGAGAACTCACAACTGTGACAGGCGCAAATATCGACGATGCCTGTCTTAAGTTTCCACCCAACCCAACAGGGGCCTCAGATCTCCCGGCCTGAGGCTTGTCCAGCAGGACGGCGCCTCTCAATTGTCGCGATTTATCGAGACTATAGTTACCAGTGAGATGACCGTTCTCTCCAAGGTTACTCATCGACCCGAACTACGAGCAGATCCGCTAGTTTGCGACGCGCCCTGGGCCGGTATGCAGGCCTTCATGCCCGGCCCCGGCCGACTAGCGATCGCGCCCTGGCCCGGTAGGCAAGCCTTCGTGCCCGGCCCCGGCTGGTCAACCTTCGTACCCAGCGCCGGCTGACGCGCAATCACGCCCGGCCCCGGCCGACGAGCGGCCGACGTGGGCGTGCCCAGCTTTGATACTGGCTGCTGCGAACT
>DATHIT010000150.1:0-5730 GCA_035489915.1 Pseudonocardia sp.
GGTGATCGGGGCCAACGACGTGACCAACCCGGCCGCGCGCAACGACCCCAGCTCGCCGATCCACGGCATGCCGATCCTGAACGTCGACCAGGCGCACCACATCATCGTGCTGAAGCGCTCGATGAACTCCGGGTTCGCCGGCATCGACAACCCACTGTTCTACGACGACAAAACCAACATGCTCTTCGGCGACGCCAAAAAATCAGTCACCGACGTCACCGAAGAACTCAAAGCCCTCTAACCGCCCCCGGCGCACGCGGTCTGCGCGAGGTACACACGGCCGGTGCGCGGCGGCATCAACCTGTGCGCGGCGAGTTGAGTACGGCGCAGTGGTGCTTCCGGTTCATTTGAAACGGTGTTATAGTAACGCTGTTGCGGAGCTGGGAGCGGAGGCGGTGGGTGAGATGGCGACTGAGGAGCTGCGAGCGGCGGATGTGGACCGGGAGCGGGTGGCCGAGCGGCTGTCCCGGGCACATGCCGAGGGGCGGATCGACCTGGTCGAGTTTGACGAGCGGGTGGCCGCCGCGTACGCCGCCCGGACCTACGCCGAGCTCACCCCGCTGACCGCCGACCTGCCCCCGGAGGGGGCGCGGCAGTCCCCGCCTCGCTCGGCGTCGGCGGGTCTGGCGCCTTCGGGCCGGGCGTCGGCGGGCCGGGCGTCGGCCCGGCCGAACGGCTGGGCGGTGGCCCGGCGTATCCAGCTGGCCTGCTGGCTGTTCGTGGGCCTGCTGAACGTGGCCATCTGGGCGGCTGTGTCCATCGGGGTCGGCGGCGGGGTGTACCCGTGGTGGGTGTGGGTGATCGGTCCGTGGGGTGTTGTACTGGTGCTCGAGCACCTGGCCGCGCGGCTGTGGCCGGGCCGCCCGGGAGTGGCGCACACCACGTGCGCCTCTACCCGGTTTGGACCGGCTCCGCAAGGACACGTACACTAGAGCGACGGCGCACGATGCGCTGGTTCCGTCGTGCCTCCCCGCACTTCAGGTCCCGGTGTCGGCGCGCGCCTGACACCAGAAGCTAGTCACGAATCGCGGAGGATATGGCCAAGAAGGACGGGGCGCTCGAGGTAGAGGGCCGGGTAGTCGAGCCGCTGCCGAACGCGATGTTCCGGGTGGAGCTCGAGAACGGTCACCGGGTGCTCGCACACATCAGCGGCAAGATGCGGCAGCACTACATCCGCATCCTGCCGGAGGACCGGGTCGTCGTTGAGCTCTCGCCTTACGACCTCACCCGCGGCCGCATCGTCTACCGCTACAAGTGACGACCACCCCCAGAACGACGGAGAAGCGACGGACGTGAAGGTCCAGCCGAGCGTCAAGAAGATCTGCGACAAGTGCAAGGTGATCCGCCGGCACGGCCGGGTCATGGTGATCTGCGAGAACCTGCGCCACAAGCAGCGTCAGGGCTGATCACCCGCACTTAGCGGACGCCAGAGCAACAACAGAGCCCTTCCCGCACCTGCCGCTCATGAGGAGCGTGCTTGCCCCCGGAATCCAGGCCGGGGCCCGGAGAGATCAGCGAGTCCTTCCGGGGCGGTCGGGAAGCAAACCTGGACGAACGCACGAAGGAGACGACACGCCGCATGGCAAGACTCGCAGGCGTCGATCTTCCCCGCGAGAAGCGGATGGAGATCGCGCTGACCTACATCTACGGCATCGGCCGTAGCCGCTCCAAGGAAATCCTCACCGCCACCGAGATTTCCCCCGACCTGCGCTCGCGGGACCTCTCCGACGAGGACCTGGCCAGGCTGCGGGACTACATCGAGAACAGCTTCCAGGTCGAGGGTGACCTCCGCCGTGAGGTCCAGGCGGACATCCGGCGCAAGATCGAGATCGGCTGCTACCAGGGGATCCGGCACCGTCGAGGCCTCCCCGTGCACGGCCAGCGGACGAAGACGAACGCTCGTAGCCGCAAGGGCCCGAAGAAGACCGTGGCCGGCAAGAAGAAGGCAGGGAAGAAGTAATGCCTCCCAAGACGCGGGCCGGCGCCGGTCCGAAGAAGGTTCGGCGCAAGGAAAAGAAGAATGTGGCCCACGGCCACGCGCACATCAAGAGCACCTTCAACAACACGATCGTCTCCATCACCGACCCGCAGGGTGCGGTGATCGCCTGGGCCTCGGCCGGGCACGTCGGGTTCAAGGGCTCCCGCAAGTCGACTCCGTTCGCCGCGCAGATGGCCGCCGAGAGCGCGGCCCGCAAGGCGCAGGAGCACGGCATGCGCAAGGTGGACGTTTTCGTGAAGGGCCCCGGCTCCGGCCGGGAGACCGCGATCCGTTCGCTGCAGGCCGCCGGCCTCGAGGTCGGCACCATTTCCGACGTCACCCCGCAGCCGCACAACGGCTGCCGTCCGCCCAAGCGGCGCCGGGTCTAGGGGAGGGAGAACCAGTTATGGCTCGTTACACCGGCCCCATGACCCGCAAGTCCCGTCGACTCAAGGTTGACCTCGTCGGCGGCGACCAGGCGTTCGAGCGTCGCCCGTATCCGCCCGGCCAGCACGGCCGGATCCGGATCAAGGAGACCGAGTACCTGCTGCAGACCCAGGAGAAGCAGAAGGCGCGCTTCTCCTACGGCGTGCTGGAGAAGCAGTTCCGCCGCTACTACGAGGAAGCCAGCCGGCGTCCCGGCAAGACCGGTGACAACCTGCTGCAGATCCTCGAGACCCGGCTGGACAACGTCGTATACCGGGCCGGCCTGGCCCGCACCCGGCGGATGGCCCGCCAGCTGGTCAACCACGGGCACTTCACCGTGAACGGCAAGAAGGTGGACATCCCCAGCTTCCGGGTGTCCCGGTACGACATCGTCGACGTCCGACCCAAGTCGATGAGCATGGACCCGTTCATCATTGCCAAGGAGACCCAGGGTGACCGGCCGGTGCCGGCGTGGCTGCAGGTCGTCCCGGACAGGCTGCGCATTTTGGTGCACCAGGTCCCGGAGCGGGCGCAGATCGACACCCAGGTCACCGAGCAACTGATCGTCGAGCTCTACTCCAAGTAAGACCTTCGGGGCGCGGAAGGGAGCGCTCCGGAGGAGGTCGGTGCCGCGCCACTGGTTCGCCGGCGGCGCGGCGGCCCGGCCAGCTTTGCACGGCGTCAAATAGCGGTCGTCGTGGAACGAGAGGAACACGCACGTGCTGATTTCCCAGCGTCCCAGCCTGGCTGAAGACACTGTCGCCGAGACCCGCTCCCGGTTCGTCATCGAGCCGCTCGAGCCCGGCTTCGGCTACACCCTCGGCAACTCGCTGCGGCGGACCCTGCTGTCGTCCATTCCGGGTTCCGCCGTCACCAGCATCCGCATCGACGGGGTGCTGCACGAGTTCACCACCGTCCCCGGGGTCAAGGAAGACGTCACCGACATCATCCTGAACCTCAAGGAGCTGGTGATCAGCTCCGAGGAGGACGAGCCGGTCACCATGTACCTGCGCAAGCAGGGCCCCGGCTCGGTCACTGCGGGCGACATCGTGCCGCCGGCCGGTGTCACCGTGCACAACCCGGATCTGCACATCGCCACCCTGAACGACAAGGGCAAGCTCGAGGTCGAGCTGGTGGTCGAGCGCGGCCGGGGTTATGTGCCGGCGGTGCAGAACAAGGTCAGCGGTGCCGAGATCGGCCGCATCCCGGTGGACTCGATCTACTCGCCGGTGCTCAAGGTGACCTACAAGGTGGAGGCCACCCGGGTCGAGCAGCGCACCGACTTCGACAAGTTGGTGCTCGACGTCGAGACCAAGCCGTCCATGACCCCGCGCGACGCGCTGGCCTCGGCCGGCAAGACCCTGGTCGAGCTGTTCGGCCTGGCGCGCGAGCTGAACGTGGACGCCGAGGGCATCGAGATCGGCCCGTCGCCGCAGGAGGCCGACACCATCGCCGCCTTCGCGATGCCGATCGAGGAGCTGGACCTGACCGTCCGCTCCTACAACTGCCTCAAGCGCGAGGGCATCCACACCGTCGGTGAACTGGTCGGGCGCAGCGAGGCCGACCTGCTCGACATCCGCAACTTCGGGGCCAAGTCGATCGACGAGGTCAAGATGAAGCTGGTCGGGCTGGGTCTCGCGCTCAAGGACAGCCCCCCCGGGTTCGACCCGTCGGTGGCTGCTGTGGACTACGACACCGAGGCCTTCGACCCGGACCACCTGGGCGACGACGGCCAGGACTACGCCGAAACCGAGCAGCTGTAGCCCAGTGGCTACCCGTGGATGGCGAGTGTCGCTGAGCTGATGCGTCGGCCGGCGGCCGCCGGCCTCAGGGCGCCACTCGCCACCCACACCCGTATCGAAGGAGTGCAAGATGCCTGCCCCGACCAAGGGTCCCCGCCTCGGAGGCTCGCCAGCCCATCAGCGGCTGATCTTGGCCAACCTGGCGACCTCGCTGTTCAACTACGGCAAGATCACCACCACCGAGGCGAAGGCAAAGCGACTGCGGCCGTACGCGGAGCGCCTGATCACCAAGGCGAAGCGGGGTGACCTGCACAACCGCCGGGAGATCCAGAAGGTGATCCGCGACAAGGACGTGGTGCACCGGCTGCTCACCGAGATCGGCCCGCTGTTCGCCAGCCGCGAGGGTGGCTACACCCGGATCACCAAGACGATGCCGCGCAAGGGCGACAACGCCCCCATGGCGGTGATCGAGCTGATCACCACGGAGACCGTCAGCACCGAGGCGGACCGGGCTCGTCGAGTGGCCGGTTCCCGGGGCACCTCGGCCGCTCCGGCGGCCACCGAGGCCGCCACCGATGCGCCGGCCAGCCAGGACACCACCACCGAGGCTCCGGAGACCGAGGCGAGCACCAAGGGCGCCGAGGCGAAGGTCGCCGAGGCCGAGGTGGAGGAGAGCCCGTCCACCGAGGACGCGCCGTATGGCGAGGGCAGCCACGCCGCGCTCGCGGACGGCGGCCAGCCGGACGGGTTCCCGGTCAAGGGCAACGACGACTCGAAGCTCTACCACGTGCCGGGCAGCTCACACTACGACCGCACCGTCGCCGAGGTCTGGTTCGCCAGCCCTGAGGCGGCCGAGGCGGCTGGGTTCGAGCTCCCGCCGTCGCAGCGGGAGTCCTCGGAGTCCGGCGCTGAGGGCGAGTCAGAGAAGGACGGCTCCTGAGCCAGCCGCTCGTCCGAGCGCGGCTGGACATCAGCTACGACGGCACCGACTTCTCCGGTTGGGCCGTACAACCCGGCCGGCGCACCGTGTGCGGCGTCCTCACCGAGGCGCTGAGCACAGTGGTGCGCCGGCCGGTTTTGTTGACCGTGGCCGGGCGCACCGACGCCGGGGTGCACGCCACCGGCCAGGTGGCGCACGTCGACCTGCCCGCCGAGCTGGAACTCGAGCCGCTGGTGCACCGGCTGGCCCGATTCCTCCCGACGGACGTACGGGTGCGCGCGGTGGCCGCCGTGCCGATGGAATTCGACGCGCGCTTCTCCGCGCTGTGCCGCCACTACCGCTACCGGATCGCGGTAACCCCCTACGGCGCCGAGCCGCTGCGCTCCAGGGACACGGTGTCCTGGCCGCACGGCGCCGACCTGGCCGCGATGAGCCAGGCGTCCGCCCTGTTGCTCGGCGAGCACGACTTCGCCGCCTTCTGCCGCCGCCGGGAGGGCGCCACCACGGTTCGCGCGCTGCAGCGCCTGGTCTGGCGCCCGGCGGAGGACGGTGTGCTGGTGGCCGAGGTGAGCGCGGACGCGTTCTGCCACTCGATGGTGCGCAGCCTGGTCGGCGCGCTGCTCGCGGTGGGCCGGGGCCAGCGC
>DATHIT010000151.1:0-9303 GCA_035489915.1 Pseudonocardia sp.
CAGCAGGTCCTCCCGGTCCGCGCCGAGCACGACCGCCCGGTGCTCGAACGTCGACCGGGTGGTCGCCAGCGACCAGCCCACATCGACGGGATCCAGGTCCGGATGCGTGCTCAGGTGGGTGTGCAGCCGCCGCGCCTGCGCGGCCAGACCGCGCGAGGTGCGCGCGGACAGCGACCACAGCGGCGGCGCGTCGGTCAGCGCTGGCGGCGGACCGACGACGTCGTCGCCCTCAGCCCGCGCGGGGGGCTCCTCGAGGATGACGTGGGCGTTGGTACCGCTCATCCCGAACGACGACACGCCGGCCCGCCGGGTACGGTCGCCGACCGGCCACGGCACCGCCTCGGCCAGCAGCCGCACCGCGCCCGCCGACCAGTCGATGTGCGGCGACGGGTCGGCCACGTGCAGGGTCCTCGGCAGCTCCTGGCTCCGTAGGGCCAGCACCATCTTGATCACTGCGGCCATCCCGGCCGCGGCCTGGGTGTGCCCGATGTTCGACTTGACCGAGCCCAGCCACAGCGGCCGGTCCGCCGGCCGGTCCTGCCCGTAGGTGGCCAGCAGCGCCTGCGCCTCGATCGGGTCGCCGAGCGCCGTCCCGGTGCCGTGCGCCTCGACGGCGTCGACGTCCTCGGCCGACAGCCGCGCGTTCGCCAGAGCCGCCCGGATCACCCGCTGCTGCGACGGGCCGTTCGGTGCCGTCAACCCGTTCGAGGCGCCGTCCTGGTTGACCGCGCTGCCGCGGACCACCGCCAGCACCGGATGCCCGTTCCGGCGGGCGTCCGACAGCCGCTCCACCACCAGGACGCCCGCGCCCTCGGCCACCCCCATGCCGTCCGCGCCGGCGCCGAACGCCTTGCAGCGGCCGTCCCGCGCCAGGCCGAGCTGGGTGTCGAAGCCGGTGAACATCACCGGGGTGGCCGCCACGAACGCGCCTCCGGCCAGCGCCAGCGTGCACTCACCCGACCGCAGTGCCTGGCCGGCCAGGTGCAGCGCGACGAGGGACGACGAGCAGGCCGTGTCCACCGACACCGCCGGGCCCTCCAGCCCCAGCACGTAGGACATCCGCCCGGACAGCACGCTGCTCGACGTGCCGGTCGCCAGGTGTCCCTTGTCGCCGTCGTCCTGCCGCCGGTCGAGGCCGTACCCGGACCAGGCGGCCCCGACGAACACCCCGGTCGCCGACCCCTGCAGCAGCCCCGGGTCGATACCGGCCCGCTCGAGTGCCTCCCAGGAGGTCTCCAGCAGCAACCGCTGCTGCGGGTCCATGGTGAGTGCCTCGCGCGGGCTGATCCCGAAGAACCCGGGGTCGAACTCACCCGCGTCGTGGAGGAACCCACCGCGCGGGGCCGGTCCCCGCTCGGCCGGGACTCCGTCGTGGAGGGCGGACAGGTCCCAGCCTCGGTCGGTCGGCAGGTCCGACACGACGTCGGCGCCTCGGGCCAGCAGCTGCCAGAAGTCCTCGGGGCCGGCCACCCCGCCGGGGAATCGGCAACCGATACCGATGATCGCGATCGGGTCGTCCGCCGGTGCCACGGCGGTCGCGGTGAGAACCGGGGCCCGAACCTCGCCGTCCCCGTCGCCGAGCAGCCGCGAGCGCAGGAAGCCGGCCAGCGCCGCGGGGGTCGGGTAGTCGAAGACCAGGGTGGCTGGCAGGGCCGTCCCGGTGGCGGCATTCAGCCGGTTGCGCAGGTCGACGGCGGTGAGCGAGTCGAAGCCGAGGTCCTTGAACGCCCGCCCGGCCGCCAGCGCCTCGGGTGACGGGTGCCCCAGCACGACGGCCGCCTCGGCCCGTACGAGCTCGGTGAGCAGCCGGGTCCGGTCGGCCCGGTTCAGGCCGGTCAGCCGTGCCGTCAGCTCACTGGCGACGGTCGTCCGCTCCTGACCGGCACCGGCCGGCGTCGGTTCGCTCAGCGCCCGCCGGACGTCGGCGAGGTCGCCGATCAGTGGGCTGGGTCGTTGCACGGTGAACACGGGCGCGAACACGGCCCAGTCGATGTCGGCGACCGTGGTCGGACCCTCGCCGTGGTCCAGGACGTGGGCCAACGCGCCGATCGCGAGATCCGGGTCCATCTCCCGCAGGCCCAGTCGCTGCATCACTGCCGAGGCCTCGCCCTCGGCCATCCCGCCACCGCCCCACAGGCCCCAGGCGACCGAGGTGCCGGCCAGTCCGCGCGCACGCCGGTCCTCGACCAGCGCGTCCAGGAAGGCGTTGGCGGCCGCGTAGCCGCCGAGGTGGGCGCTGCCCCAGGTGGTCGCGCCCGAGGAGAACGTGACGAATGCGTCCAGATCCTCGGTCAGCTCGTCCAGGTGGGCCGCGCCGCCGGCCTTCGCCGCCATCGAGCCGGCCAGACCGGCCAGGCTGAGCTCGGCGATGTGCCCGCCACCGCCCACCCCGGCCGCGTGGAACACCGAGCTGAGCACGGGCCCGCTCGCCCCGATCCAGTCCACCAGGGCCGCTACCTCGGTCCGGACGCCGATGTCGCCGGCCAGCACCGCCACCGACGTACCGGAGCGGGCGAGCTCCGCCGCCAGCGCGCCGATCCCAGCCACCGCCGGGCCGGAGCGACTCGACAGCACCACCCGGCTCGCGCCGCGGGCCGCCGCCAACCGGCCCAGCCGTCGACCGATCGCCCCGGTCCCCCCGGTCACCAGTACGGTCCCGCGCGGAGCCCAGGTGCCCCGGGGCCTCGGCCGGCGCGCCCGCACCATCCGGCGGGCCAGCACCCCCGTGCCCCGGATCGCCACCTGGTCCTCGCCGGCCTCGGCCACAGGTGTGGCCAGCACGGCGCACAACCGGTCCGCGGCGGGTCCGTCCAGCACCTCGGGCACGTCGACCAGGCCGCCCCACCGATCCGGATGCTCTAGACCGGCGACCCGACCCAGCCCCCACACCTGGGCCTGCACCACGCTGGCCGGGGCCCGGCCCGGCTCGACCGCTCCCGACGTCAGCAGCCACAGCGGAGCGGCCAGCCCCAGGTCCCCGAGAGCCTGGACCAGTCCCACCGTGGTGGCGAGACCGGTCGACACCGCCGGAGTGTCCGCCAGGGGTGTCTCATCCAGCGCCAGCAGCGACAGCACGCCGGCAACGGGCCGGGTTCCGACGACGTCCCGGAGTTCAGCCGCGAGGGCCGCCCGGTCCGCCGACACAACCTGGGCACGTACGACGTCCGCGCCGTGGTCGGCCAGGGCCTGGGCACACCCGGCGAGCAGGTCGGGGCCAGCCGGTCCGGTGACGACGAGCCAGGTGCCGGCCAGCGCGGCCGAGCGACGGTCGGCGACCGGCGTCCAGGAGATCCGGTACCGCCAGTCCTCGGTCCGCGACCGGGTCCGCTCGCGGCGCCGCCAGGACGCCAGTGCCGGCAGCACCCCCTCGAGTCGCTGCCCCTCCAGCGCCAGGGTATCGGCGAGGCCGGCCACGTCACCGTCGTCGACGGCCGCCCAGAACCGCTCCTCCGCCGGGTCACCGGCCCGGTTCGCGCCAGGACCGGCCAGCAGACCCGTCACCCAGTACCGGTCCCGCACGAAGGCGTACGTCGGCAGGTCCACCAGCCGACCGGGGGCCAGCACCGCCCGCCAGTCGACACCGACCCCGTGCACGTGGGCGCGGCTCAGGGCGGTGAGCAGGGCGCCGGGCGCCGGTGTGTCCGGGCGTTGGAGCGGGATGAACACCGGCTCGGTGTCGCCGTCGGTGTCGCTGTCGGGGTCGCCGAGCGCGGCCGGGCCCAGCGCCGACAGCGTGCCGTCGGGGCCGATCTCCAGGAACACCGTGGGTCCCTCACCCGACAGCGCGCTGACGGCGGAGCTGACGGCGTCGGCGAACCGGACGGCCGACCGCGCCTGCTCGACCCAGTACCGGGCCTCCGGGTCCGTGATCACGTCGCCGGTCAGGGCGCCCACCCAGGTCACGGCCGGTGCCGCATGGTCCAGCCGCGCCGCCGCCGCACCCAGCTCGCCGAGCATCGGATCCATCCGGGCCGAGTGGAACGCGTGGCTGACCCGCAGCCGCCGCACCCGGCGGCCGCGTTCCCGCCACGTCTCGAGCAGCCCGTCGATCGCGGTCTCATCACCCGAGATCACCACCGACGACGGGCCGTTCACCGCGGCCGTGGATACCCCGGACACCTCGTCCAGCGCCGTGCGAACCTCCGCCTCCCCGGCCTCGATCGCCCCCATCGCGCCACCCTCGGGCAGTGCCTGCATCAACCGGCCCCGCACCGCCACCAGCCGGCACGCGTCGGCCAGGGTCAGGACTCCGGCCACGTGGGCGGCGGCGATCTCACCGACGGAGTGGCCGGCGACCGCGTCCGGCACGATGCCGGCCGCCGCCAACACGGCGACCAGACCCACCTCGACCGCGAACAACCCGGCCTGCACGAACACCGTCTGGTCGGCCCTCGGGTCGCCCTCGTCGGCACTCAGGACAACGTCTCTGATCGGCAGGCCCAGCTCCGCCTCCAGCAGTCCACAGGCCTCGTCGAACACCGACGCGAACACCGGCGACGCGGCGTACAGGCCACGGCCCATCCCGGCCCGCTGCGCCCCCTGCCCGGCGAACAGGAACCCCACCTTCGGCCGGCCACCCGGCACGGCACCGCTGACCACGGCCGCCGACGACCCGCCGGAGGCCAGCGCCGCGAGCCCCGACCTCAGTTCGTCCCCGTCGGCCCCGACGACGACAGCACGGTGCTCGAACGTCGACCGGGTCGTCGCCAGCGACCAGCCCACGTCGACCGGATCCAGACCGCCGACGCCCTCCAGGTACGCCATCAGCCGGCCAGCCTGGGCCCGCAGTGCCTCCCGGGTCCGCCCGGAGACCGGCCAGGCCAGGGCCTCGGTGAGCACCGGCGGGGCGCTGTCCCCTCGTTCGTCCGGCCCGGCGGCGGGAGCCTCCTCGAGGATGAGGTGGGCGTTGGTGCCGCTGATCCCGAACGACGACACACCGGCCCGCCGGGGCCGCCCGTTGGTGCTCCACGGCACGGCCTCGGTCAGCAGCCGCACCGCGCCCGAGGACCAGTCGATCTGTGCGGACGGCTCAGCGGCGTGCAGGGTCGGCGGCAGCTCCTCGTGCCGCAGGGCCAGCACCATCTTCATGACCCCGGCGACACCGGCCGCCGACTGGGTGTGGCCGATGTTCGACTTCACCGACCCCAACCACAGCGGACGGCTGTCCTCGCGGTCGCGCCCGTACGTGGCCAGCAGTGCCTGCGCCTCGATCGGGTCCCCGAGCGTCGTGCCCGTGCCGTGCGCCTCGACCACGTCGATGTCCGCCGTCGAGAGCTGGGCGCTGGCCAGCGCGGAGCGGATGACCCGCTGCTGCGACGGGCCGTTCGGCGCGGTCAGACCGTTGCTCGCACCGTCGGAGTTCACCGCGCTGCCCCGGAGCACGGCCAGGACCCGGTGCCCGTTGCGCTGGGCGTCGGACAGCCGCTCCAGCAGCAGCATTCCGGCGCCCTCGGCCCAGCCGGTGCCGTCCGCGCCGGCGCCGAACGCCTTGCACCGGCCGTCCGAGGCCAGTCCCTGCTGCCGGGAGAACTCCGAGAACCCGGTCGGCACCGCCATCACGGTGATCCCGCCGGCCAACGCCAGCGCGCACTCCCCCGACCGCAGGGCCTGCGCGGCCTGGTGCAGCGCCACCAGCGACGAGGAACACGCCGTGTCCACCGTGACCGCCGGTCCCTCCAGACCCAGCGAGTAGGACACCCGGCCCGAGATGACACTCGCGGCCATCCCGGTCAGCAGGTAGCCCTCCAGCCCGCTGTCGGTGGCGCCGACCCCGTAGCCGGAGAACCCCGCACCGGCGAAGACACCGGTGTCACTGCCGCGCAGCGAACGCGGGTCGATGCCGGCCCGCTCCAGTGCCTCCCACGACGTCTCCAGCAGCAACCGCTGCTGCGGGTCCATCGCCAGCGCCTCACGCGGGTTGATCCCGAAGAACCCCGGATCGAACTCGGCCGCGTCGTGCAGGAACCCGCCGGCGCGGGTGACCGAGGTCCCGGTCCGCACCGGATCCTGGTCGAACAGATTGTCCAGGTCCCAACCACGGTCGGTCGGGAAGCCGGAGATCGCGTCCGTGCCCGAGGCCAGCAGGTCCCAGAGCTGCTCGGGAGTGTGCACGCCGCCGGGGAAGCGGCAGGCCATGGAGACGATCGCGATCGGGTCGCCGTCCACCGCGACCGGCCCCCGAGCGCGGTCCGGGGCGTCGGCGTCACCGAGCAGCTCGCTCCGGAGGTGCTCGGCCAGTGCCCTCGGGGTCGGGTAGTCGAACACCAGCGTCGCCGGCAGGCTCAGCCCGCCTCGACCGGTCAGCCGGTTGCGCAGCTCCACCGCGGTCAGCGAGTCGAACCCGACGTCGCTGAACGCCCGCTCGGCGTCGATGGCCGAGGCGGACGAGTGACCGAGCACCGCCGCCGCCTCGGCACGGACCAGATCGGTCAGCGTCTGCACCTGGGCGGCCCGGCTCTGGCCGGCAAGCTGCCCGGCGAGCTCGGTACCGACCCGGCCGTCACGGGGTGCCTCGACGGCCGGCAGGTCGCGCAGCTCGGGCAGGTCGCGCACGAGGGGGACCTGACGCAGGCTGTCCATCCTGGTCGCCGCCCGGGCCCAGTCCAGGTCCATCACGGTCAGCACGCCGTGGGAGCCGGACTCCGCGAGCGCCTGCCCCAGCACCCGCAGCGCCAGTGCCGGCTCCATCGCGCTCAGCAGCCCCCGGTCGAGCCGCTGGCGGGCGGCGTCGCTGGCCTGCGCCATCCCTCCCCCGGACCACGGGCCCCAGGCCACCGAGGTGCCGGGCAGCCCCCGGCCGCGCCGGTGCTGGGCGAGTGCGTCGAGGTACGCGTTGGCCGCCGCGTAGTTGCCCTGGCCGCCACCGCCGAACGTGCCGGCCGAGGACGAGAACAGCACAAACGCATCGAGCTCGAGGGTCTCGGTCAGCTCGTCCAGCACGGCCGCGCCGCCGGCCTTCGGCCGCAGCACCGTGGCCAGCCGCGCCGCGTCCAGCCGGTCCAGCACCCCGTCGTCCACGACCCCGGCGGTGTGCACGACCGTCCGCAACGGCGGTCCACCCGCCGCGACCGCCGCCAGCAGCCCGGTTACCTCGGCCCGCTCGGCGACGTCGGCGGCGAGCACCACGGCCGTAGCCCCACCCTCGGCCAGTTCCGCCGCCAACCCCGCCGCACCAGCCGCACCGGCGCCGGAGCGGCTCGTCAGCACCACCCGCTCGGTACCCCGCTCGACCAGCCAGCTGGCCACCCGCGCGCCGATCGCGCCCGTGCCGCCGGTGACCAGCGCCGTGCCCCGCGCGACCCAACCGGGCCCACCGGAGGCCTCGGCCCGCACCAACCGGCGACCCAGCACCCCCGCGTCCCGGATCGCGACCTGGTCCTCGCCGCAACCGGCCAGCACCGAGGCCAGCCGGGTTTCGACCCGCTCGTCCCAGACCTCGGGCAGGTCGATCAGCCCGCCCCACCGGTCCGGATGTTCCAGGGCGGCCACCTGCCCCAGGCCCCACACCTGGGCCTGCACCGGAGCCGTCAACGTCTCGGCCGGCGCGGCGGCCACCGCCCCCCGGGTCAGCACCCACAGCGGCGCCGCCAGGCCGGCGTCCCCCAGCGCCTGGATCAGCGCCACCGTGCCGGCGACCCCGACCGGGACGGCATCGAGCCCCGGCATTGCTCCGGGCGCGAGAGCCAGCAGCGACACCACACCGCCGAGGTCATGCTCACCCTCGGCCGAGCCCAGCACGTCGCCGATCCGGGTGGTGACCGACCCTCGGTCCGCCGCGTCCGGGCCGAGCTCGACGGCCACCGCGCGCGCCCCCCGGGCCGCCAGTGCCCGGACACACCCCCGCGCCAGCTCGTCCCGCGCCGAACCGGCAACCACCAGCCAGGTACCCGACAGCTGGACCGCCGGCAGGTCAGCGACCGGCGCCCACGACGTCCGGTACCGCCAGTGCGCGGTCGCCGAGTCGTCCCGCTCCCGCCGGCGCCACGAGGTCAAGCTGGGCAGCACCGCGCCGAGCCGGTCCCCGCCGTCCATCCCCAGCGTGTCGGCCAGGCCGGCCAGGTCGCCGTCCTCGACCGCGGCCCAGAACCGGGCCTCGGCGGCGGAGCCGCCGCCACCGACGGCGGCCGGGCCCGCGCGCATCACCTGCGGCCCGCCGGGCCAGAAGTACTCGTGCCGGAAGGCATAGGTCGGCAGCTCGACCAGCGAGCCGGCCGGCAGCACCGCGGACCAGTCGATGTCCACGCCGTACACGTGCGCCCGGGCCAGCGCGCCCAGCAGGCCATCGGCGGCCGAGGTCCGGCCACCCAGCAGCGGAACAAAAGCGGTACCGGGCCGCTCACCCGAGTCGGCGAGGACCGCCATGCCCATCCCGGACAGGGTGGCGTCCGGCCCGATCTCGATGATCACCGAGATGCCCTGGCCGGCCAGGGTGGTGACGGCGTCGGCGTACCGGACCGGCTCCCGCGCCTGCCGTACCCAGTAGACCGCGTCGGGGACCTCGACGACGTCGCCGGTCAGCGCCCCCACCCAGGTCAGGGTGGGCGCCGCCAGGTTCAGCTCGGCGGCCACCTGGCCGAGTTCCGTCAGCACCGGGTCCATGCGGGCCGAGTGGAACGCGTGACTGACCCGCAGCCGCCGCACCCGCCGGCCCCGCTCCCGCCACAGCTCGACGACCCCGTCGACGGCCGCTACCTCACCCGAGATCACCACGGAGGACGGGCCGTTGAGGGCCGCCACGCAGACGTCCGACCGGTCCCGCAGGGCGGCGAGCATCTCGGCCTCGGTCGCCCCCACCGCCGTCATCGCGCCGCCCTCGGGCAGGGCCTGCATCAGCCGCGCCCGCGTGCCGACCAGCCGGCAGGCATCCTCGAGGGTCAGCACACCGGCCGTGTACGCCGCCGCGATCTCCCCGACCGAGTGGCCGGCCACCGCCTCCGGCACCACCCCGGCCGCCGCCAGCACCGCGACCAGCGCCGCCTCCACCGCGAACAACCCGGCCTGGGCGTACCCGGTCTGGTCCGCACGAGGGTCGCCTTCCGCACCGCCGTCCGCACCGCCGTCCGCACCGCCGTCGTGCACGCCAGGGGTGCCACCGCCTGCGCCGGAGTCGGCAGGCCCCTCGGTCCCGCCGCCGGCCGTCGTCGTCATGTCGTCGTCGTCGAGCGCCATCGAGCTCCTCCTCTGCTGGTGCGTCACCACAGCGATGACGGCCCCGGACTACCCCCTCTCCTCGTTTTTAAGGCGGCGCGTCCACCTCGGACCCGTGCATCCCGGGTGACGCCGGAACACGCATCGACACCGGTG
>DATHIT010000152.1:0-13183 GCA_035489915.1 Pseudonocardia sp.
CGCTGTTCTCCTGTTCCACCTGCTGGTCGCTCTTGCCGGGCGGATAGATGGCCGCGCGGGGCACCAGCTCGCGCTCAGGGTCCGCCCAGAACCGCAGCGCGTTGATCGCGGTCAGGTCGTCAGTGACCGCGACGGTGGTCATGTTCAGGTGGCCGGTGGTGGGGTAGGTCTGCCGCCCTGTCACGCTCACCACAGGCTTGCCGTCGATCGCGCCCAGGGTGTCAAAAGTCGGGCCAGGACCCAGCGCCACCAGGGGTACCCGCACGGCGCCGGCGAGCACAACAACAGCAAGGACCACCAGCAGGCCGATGGTCAGGGTTCTGGTGCGACGAATCACCGGTTCAGCCTACGGCCGATCTCGCGCGGAGGTCGGTGCACCGCCGCGTACGGTGGTGGTATGAGTGACACCCCGTTCGGATTCGGCCCGTCCGACCGCGATCGGGACCGAGACAAAGACCGAGACGAGAACCGCGAGTCGGGCAGCGGCAAGAGCCCGGACTCGCCCCAGGACCCGTTCCCCTTCGGCTTCCCCGGTCAGCCCGGCGCGCTGCCGGGAGGCTTCGCGATGCCCGGCATGGGCGCGACGGGGCCGGGCGGCGGGTTCGACATGGGCCAGCTGGGCCAGATGCTCAGCCAGCTCGGCCAGATGCTCAGCCAGGCCGGCACCTCGTCCGGCCCGGTGAACTACGACCTGGCCAAGCAGCTCGCGGTGCAGCAGCTGACCAGCTCCCGGCCGCCCACCCAGGAGCAGCGCAAGGCGGTCGGTGACGCGTTCGCGTTGGCCGAGCTCTGGCTGGACCCGGTCACCTCGTACCCGACCGGCACCCGCAAGGTCACCGCCTGGTCAGCCAAGGACTGGGTGGACGCGAGCATGCCCACCTGGCAACGGATGTGCGACCCGGTGGCTCAGCGGGTGTCCGGGGCGTGGCTGGAAGGGCTGCCCGAGGAAGCCAGGCAGGCCGCGGGCCCGATGCTGGCCATGTTCGGCCAGATGGGCGGGCTGGCGTTCGGCAGCCAGCTGGGCACCGGGCTGGCGCAGCTCGCCACCGAGGTGCTCACCTCCACCGAGATCGGCCTGCCGCTCGGCCCGACCGGCACGGCGGCGCTGCTGCCCGCCGCGATCGAGTCGTTCACCACCGGCCTGGATCGGCCGGCCAGTGAGGTGATGGTCTACCTGGCGGCTCGGGAGGCGGCACACCACCGGCTGTTCGCGCACGTTCCGTGGTTGTCCCAGCGATTGGTCGGCGCGATCGAGGAGTACGCCAGGGGAATCCGGGTGGACACCTCGCGGATCGAGGAGATCGCCCAGCAGATCGACCCGGCGGACCCCCAGTCGCTGGAGTCGGCCATGCAGTCCGGGCTGTTCGAGCCGCCGACGACCGAGGAGCAGCTCACCGCGCTGTCCCGGTTGGAGACGCTGCTCGCCCTGGTCGAGGGCTGGGTGGACGTGGTGGTGAGCGACGCGGTGACCGGCCGGCTGCCCGGCGCGGACGCGCTGCGCGAGACGCTGCGCCGCCGCCGTGCCTCCGGTGGCCCCGCTGAGCAGACCTTCGCCACCCTGGTCGGCCTGGAGCTGCGGCCGCGCCGGCTGCGGGCCGCCTCCGACCTCTGGCGCCTGCTCACCACCGAGTGCGGCACGGTCGGGCGGGACGAGGTCTGGGCCCACCCGGACCTGATCCCGGACGTGGCGGACCTGGACGACCCCGCCCAGTTCGTGGAGCGGCGCAAGTCCGACGTGTCCGACCCGATCGCCGAGCTCGAGCGCACCGAGCAGGCCGAGCACGACCGCAAACAGGAGTCCGGCTCCGACGAGACCGGGGCTTCTGACGAGACCGGCAAGCCGGGCGAGACCGGCCCAGCTGGAGAGACCGACAAGTAGGGCCCGGCCGCCCGGCGACCGTTCGGCCGGCGCGGTTGCCTCGGCCTGTGGATAACTCGCTCGTCGAGACCGGCGGTGCGGGCATGCTCGGTTTATGGCCTCGAACCCGTCCGCCGTCAGCACCACCGCCGTCAGCACCACCGTCAGCACCACCGCCGTCAGCACCACTGGCCCGGCGGCTGTCCGGCTCCGGCCACACCATCCGGTGCTGCGTCGAGGGCCCGGTGCGGTGCAACTCGGCGTGCTGCCCGGCCGAGCCGTCGAAGCCACCGGGCTCTCCCCGCCGCTGCTGACCTTGCTGCTCGAGTTGAACGGCAGCTGGCCGGTGGACGAGCTGGTCGCCCGAGCGGTGGAACTGGGTGCGGACCAAGCCGACGTTCGGGCTCTGCTGGCCGATCTGCGGGCCGAGGAGGGCCTGCTCGACGCGGTCGCGGCCAGGAGGGCGGCGCAGGCCCGCCAGTCGGCCCACGTCCTGGTCCGAGGGGCCGGCCTGCTGCTGTCACCGGTGACCGCCGGGCTGGCCGCCGCCGGAATCGGCACGCTCTGGGTGGAGAGCGAACCCGCCCCACCTGCTCACGGCGTCGACCCGGCCGAGGTGCGGCGGCTGGCCCCGGCCGCCGCGGTCACGCCCGAGGCGCCGGATCGCCCCCTGACCGACGCGGTGGTGGCCGAGGTGCGGCGGCTGGCTCCGGCCAGCAAGGTCCGCGCCGGCCCATCTCGCCGCCGGCCGGACCTGGTGCTGCTCACCGACGTGCTCGCGCCAGACCCTCGGCGGCATCGGGAGTTCCTCCTCAAGGGCGTGCCGCAGCTCGTCGTGCGGCTGATGGACGGCATCGGGCTGGTCGGTCCGCTGGTTCTGCCTGGTCGTACCGCCTGCCTGCGGTGTCTGGATCTGCACCGCGCGGCTCGGGACCCGTCTTGGCCCACCGTCGCCGCCGGGCTGAGCGGCCAGGTCGGCACGGCCAGCCCGGCCACCGTGCAGGCAACCGCGGCGCTGGCCGCCGAGCAGGCGATGATCGCGGTGGAGCCGATGACCAGCGCCGAGCCTCCGCCCACCCTGGACGCCGTGCTGGAGCTGGATACCCGGCGGGGCACGGCGCGCCGCCGCCAGTGGGCACCTCACCCTGAGTGCGGATGCGGCGCAGCTCACACCCGGCAGGGGGGCGCCGTCCGCACCGCCTCGACCAGTGCCTCGATCCCCCGGCCAGGGGGGCCGACAACTGAGCAGGCCAGGGCGGCGTGCGGCGGAAGGAGCGAACAGTAGAGAATCACTGAGTGTCTGATATCCCACGGGGTGGGGTGCACCGCACCGCGAAGCTGGCGAGCCTGCCGCTGGGCGCCGCCGGACGCGCGGCGGCTGGTTGGGGCCGGCGGCTGGCCGGCGCCGACGGTGAGGAGATCGCCGCCCAGCTTTCCGCCCGCAGCGCCGAGCAGCTGTTCGCCGTGCTCGGTGAGCTCAAGGGTGGCGCGATGAAGTTCGGCCAGGCGCTGAGCATCTTCGAGGCGGCGGTGCCCGATGAGCTGGCCGAGCCGTACCGGGAGGCGCTGACCAAGCTGCAGAGCTCGGCCCCGCCGATGCCGGCCCGGGATGTGCACCGGGTGCTGGCCGAGCAGCTCGGCCGGGGCTGGCGGGAACGGTTCGCCGACTTCGACGACGAGCCGACCGCCGCGGCCAGCATCGGTCAGGTGCACCGCGCGGTGTGGCACGACGGCCGGGATGTCGCGGTGAAGGTGCAGTACCCGGGTGCGGACGAGGCCTTGCTCGCCGACCTGCGCCAGCTCGGCCGGTTCAGTCGGATCCTGCAGCCACTGGTGCCCGGCATGGAGATCAAGCCGCTGATCGCCGAGCTACGCGACCGGATGGCCGAGGAGCTGGACTACCGCGACGAGGCGGACAACCAACGCGTGTTCGCCGAGGCCTTCGCCGGCGATCCGGAGATCAAGGTTCCGAGGGTGGTGGCCTCCTCGCCGAAGACGGTGATCAGCGAGTGGATCACCGGCCGGCCACTGTCCTCCATCATCCGGGACGGTGACCAGCCGACCAGGGACGAGGCCGGGCGGCTGCTCTCCGAGTTCCACTACGCCTCCCCGCCGCGCACCGGGCTGCTGCACGCCGACCCGCACCCCGGCAACTTCCAGCTGATGGCCGACGGCCGCCTCGCCGTGATCGATTTCGGCGCGGTGGCGCGGCTGCCCAACGGCTCTCCGATGGTGCTGCAGCTGATGACCCGGCTGGCCCTGCTCGGTGATTCCGCGCAGCTGATGGAGCTGCTGCGCACCGAAGGATTTGTCCGGCCGGGCATGCAGCTGGATCCCGATGAGGTGCTGGCCTACCTCGGCCCGTTCGCCGAACCTCTGCACACCGAGCGGTTCCGGTTCAGCAGGCGCTGGTTGCAGCGTCAGGCCGAGCGGGTGGGCGACCTGCGCAGCCCCGACTTCCGGACCGGCCGGGCGCTGAACCTGCCGCCGCAACACCTGCTGATCCACCGGGTCACCTTCGGCACCCTCGGCGTGATGTGCCAGCTCGGCGCGGAGGTGCCGCTTCGCGGGATCGTGTCGCGCTGGCAACCGGTGATCACCGAGGGCTCCGACCCCGAGCCCGGGCCCTGAACCCGGCTTCCAGCGGAATACAAAGAGCGGGCACTCGGCGCTGGGTCACACCCAGCGGCCGAGCACCCGCCCCGACCGGTTCCGCAACCGGCCCTCACTGCCCACGCTCGCACCGACGAAGGCCGAGGATCACACCACCTGGCGGGCCCGCTCGGCACGCTCAGCGGCGTACCGGGCGAGCCACGCCCACCGGCGTCCGGCCAGCAGCTGCCGGATCACCCGATGGTTCCGGGCGGCTTCCTCGGCCTCACGCATTCGCGCTCTGGCCAGGGCTTCGTAGAGCAACATCTGGTGCACTCCCGGCTCGGTGCCGTTGGGTCGGACATCGATTTCGGTCATCACTGTTTCCTCACTTGTCCTTTCGCCCACGCCGCTACAGCGGTGCGCCCGCGTCGGCCAACACCCGGTCACGCGCCAGGGCGGCCTTGCTCGGCCGGCCCCTTGGGCGCTTGCGTGCGATCACGCTGCCGCGCTGGAAGATCTCCCCGCCCCACACACCCCAGGGCTCTTCCCGGCGCAACGCACCGGCCAGACACTCGGCCTTCACCGGGCACCTGGCGCACAGCGACTTGGCCCGCTCCAGTTCGGCCGGGGTGTCGGCGAACCAGAGATCGGCATCCTCGGCTTCTCGACAGGGCATGGTCGACTCGACGCGGGGTGGTGCGTCGGGCAACCCGCCGAGACCGGCGACGGGGTTACCGTCCGGTCCGGATATGGCCGCCCCGCCGTCTAGCGGGACGTTTTGCACTAACACAGTGATTCCTCCTTCTCGATGTGCGAGCTGGGAGTTGAGCTGGAAACAAAAAGGCCGCGGTCCCGATACGGGTCCGCGGCCTTCGAAAGAGCCGATGAGCGTCCTTGACAGGTCAAGGGCATCGCTCCGGGGCGGACACGTATGTGGACTTGTTGGTCGGGATGTCGATCATGCTCGGGGCGCCGGGGACGAACGCGCGCGCACGCTGCCATGCGACCGCGGACAGCCCAACGAGACCGGTGACCGGGAGCCCGACGTGGGCATAGAAAGAAGTCATCCGCACGGTGGCCACCCCCTCCCGGGACGAACATCGGCGCGGAAGACCGCGCCGGAGTCTCAGCCAGCCCACACGGGCCGGCACAGAAGACCTTAGAAGGACCCGCGCTAGCTAGGCAACCGAGTTTTACCGAGACAATCGACGGAGCCGGAAATTCGGGTGAGTTCTACCCGTCGGTGGCTATCAGGGCCAGCACCTCGGGGCCGTAGCGATCCAGCTTGCGGGCACCGATCCCGGGTATCCCCACCAGCGCCGCGGCGTCGGCCGGGCGGTGCTCGGCGATCGCGGTCAGCGTCGCGTCGGTGAACACCACATACGGCGGGACCGACTGCTGCTTGGCGGTTGAGCTGCGCCATGCCTTGAGCCGGTCGAGTAGCTCGACGTCGATGTCCGACGGGCAGTCCGAGCAGCGCCGCAGCTTGAGCGCCTCCACCCCGATGAGCGGCGAGCCACAGATCCGGCATTTGGGCTTCGCCGCACCGCGCCCCGCCGATACCCGCGCCGTCGGGTGGCTGTCCGGGATCAGCCCGTAGAGGAACCTGCTGCGTCGCCGGCCGCGCCGACCGCCGGCCGCCCGGGACAGCGCCCAGGACAGCGCCAGGTGTCGGCGGGCCCTGGTCACCCCGACGTAGAGCAGCCGCCGCTCCTCCTCGATCTTGGTGTCGTCGCCGTCCGCGTGCTGGATCGGCAGGGTGCCGTCGACCAGCCCGACCAGGTACACCGCGTCCCACTCCAGACCTTTGGCGGCGTGCAGGGAGGCGAGCGTGACGCCCTGCACGGTCGGCGGGTGGGAGGCGTCGGCGCGGGTGACCAGTTCGGCGGCGAACCGGGCCAGGTCCGCGCCCGGCTCGACGGCGGCGAGTTCCTCGGCCAGCCCGACCAGCGCACGCAGCGACTCCCACCGCTGCCGGCCCGCGCTGCCGGCCGCCGGCTCGTCGGTCAGCCCCAGCGGAACCAACACCGCACGCACCGCCGCGACCAGCGCGCCCGGGTCGGTGGCCTCCGGCGCACCGTCGGCGTCCTCCCAGGCCGCGGCGGCGTTCACGGCGGCCGACCCGGCGGCGCGCAGCGTGGTCATCGCCTGCCGCACCTCGGGGCGGGAGAAGAACCGCTCGCCGCCGCGCACCTGGTACGGCACGCCAACCTCGTCCAGCGCCCGCTCGTACACCTCGGACTGCGCATTCACCCGGAACAGCACGGCGATCTCGCTGGCCGCGATGCCGTCGGCGATCATCCGGCGGATGGCGGCGGCGACCGCGCTGGCCTCGGCCGGCTCGTCGTCGTACTCGGTGAACGTGGGCTCCGGGCCGGGCGGCTGCTGCCCCTCCAGCCGCAGCCGGGTGCCGGCGGACTGCCCCCGGGCGGCGGAGATGACGGTGTTCGCGGCGGATACCACCTGCGGCGTGGACCGGTAATCGCGCCGGAGCCGAACGACCACCGCTTCCGGGAACCGGCGGGAGAAGTCGAGCAGGTAGCGCGGCGTGGCACCGGCGAACGTGTAGATCGTCTGGTTGGCGTCACCGACCACCGTCAGGTCGTCCCGCTCGCCCAGCCAGGCGTCCAGCACGCGCTGCTGCAGCGGTGTGACGTCCTGGTACTCGTCCACCACGAAGCAGCGGTACCGCTCCCGGAACTCCCCGGCCACCTCCGGATGGGCCTCCAGCGCGGCGGCCGTGTGCAGCAGCAGGTCGTCAAAGTCGAGCAGCCCGGCCTCGGTCTTCAGCTTCTCGTAGCCGGTGTACACGGCGGCCACCAGCTCGGCCGCCGTGGGGATCTCCCGGCGCACCCGGGCCACCTCCGCCGGATACCGCTCCGGGGTGATCAGGCTGGCCTTCGCCCACTCGATCTCGCTGGCCAGGTCGCGCAGCGACTCGGTGTTGGTGTCCGCGCCGGCCCGGTGCGCGGCCTGCCCGACCGCGCGCAGCTTGCCCTCGAGCACCTGGAACTGCTCGTCGCCGACCACCCGGGGCCAGAAGTAGCGCAGCTGGCGCAGCGCGGCGGCGTGGAAGGTGCGGGCCTGCACGCCACCGACGCCGAAGACGCGCAGCCGGGTGCGCAGCTCGCCGGCGGCCCGGGCGGTGAAGGTGACCGCGAGCACCTGGCCTGGGGCGACGTGCCCGGTGCGGACCAGGTACGCGATCCGCCGGGTGATCGTGCGGGTCTTACCGGTGCCGGCGCCGGCCAGTACACACACCGGCCCGCGTGGCGCGGTCACCGCCTCGCGCTGTTCCGGGTCGAGGGCGGAGTCCAGACCACCAGCAGAGTCAAGATCAACAGTACCTTCCACGGTGGCCATCCCCGCATCTTCTCAAGCCGGGGCGACACCCGGCCGACGGCTCTCCCCAGTTCGCGCGTAGCGGGCCGGGCTGGTACCCAGCATCCGACGGAAGTGCCTGTTCAGGTGTGACTGGTCGTAGAAGCCGCTGGCGGTGGCCACCTCGGCCGGACGCAGGCCGTCGAGCAGCATCCGCCGAGCCAGCTCCACCCGGCGACCGGTCAGGTAGCGGTGCGGCGGCAGGCCGTGCCGGGCGGTGAACGCCCGGACCAGGTGCGCCGGGTGCGCGTGCAGCACGGCGGCCGCCTCGTCCAGCGTCACGCCGGCCACCAGGTCGGCGTCGAGCAGCTCCCGCAGCCGGTCGGCCAGCTCGGGATCGCGGGTGACCGGCGGAGCGGCCAGTCGTCCGCTCAGCTGCTGGCGCAGCCGCTCCCGGATCAGGGTGAGCCGGCTCTGCGCGGCCAGCCGCTCCCCCGGCTGGGCCAGTGCCTCGTGCAGCTGGTGGATCCGCAACCGCAGCGTGGGGTCCGACCAGCCAGGACGGTCCACCGCCGCGCCGATCAGGTCCTGGCCGAGCAGCTCGGTGTCCAGGTAGAGCACCCGTTTGCGGAATCCGTGCGGGGTGGCCGCCCGCCCGTCGTGCGGGACGTGCGGCGGCAGCAGGGTGATCTGGGGCCGCAGCGCGCCGTGCTGGTGACGGTTCAGGTCGAACCGCACGGCCCCGTCGTCCACGATGAGCAGCGTCCACGCGTCGTGGGTGTGCGACGGGTAGGCGTGATCAACGAAGTGGGCGTGGAACACCTCGGCGACGCCCGGTACGTCCGGGCGCCACGCGGTGACCTCTGAAAGGTCGGCCGGGCGGCTGGCCACGTGAAGAACGTACAAGACCGGGGCGATGGCGGCGGCGGACAGTGTCACCGTGGAGATAGCCGACCAACCCATCCGGTTCGACACCAAGATCGCGGTAGCGCTGCGCGACGACCTGCAGAGCTGGCAGCGACTCAACGTGACCGCGTTCCTGGTCAGCGGGCTGGCCGCGACCATGCCCGAACTCGTCGGGGAGCCGTACCAGGACGCCGACGGCACCGCCTACCTGCCGATGTTCCGCCAGCCGGTGTTGGTGTTCGCCGCGTCCAAGGAGGTGTTGACCGCGGCGCACAGCCGGGCGCTGAGCCGGGTCGTGCCGATGGCGGTGTTCACCTCGGATCTGTTCAGCACCGGCAACGACCGGGACAACCGGGGGGTGGTACGCGCGGTGCCCGGCGCGGCCCTGGACCTGGTCGGCCTTGCGGTGTACGGACCCCGCAACGCGGTCGACAAGATCCTCAAGGGCGCCCGGTTGCACGAGTGATCCGCGCCACGGAAGTTCGCCGCGCCCGGTTGCGTTATTGCTGGTATGAGCGAGCTGACGATGTACTCCACCACGTGGTGTGGCTACTGCCGACGGCTGAAGTGGCAGCTGGACGCGGCCGGCATCACCTACCGGGAGATCGACATCGAGCGGGATCCTGAGGCCGCCACGTTCGTCGAGCAGGTCAACGGCGGCAACCAGACCGTGCCGACCGTGGTGTATCCGGACGGCAGCACCGCGACCAACCCCAGCTTCGCCGAGGTCAAGGCCGGGCTGGCAGCCGCCTGAGCTGAGGCCCTGCTGGCCCGCCCCGAGCCGGCCCGCCCCGAGTCAGCCGGCGGCGGCCCAGGAGTCCAGCATGGTGCGGGCGATCGACACCGGCGGCGGGAGCAGTAGCGGCTTGCCGTCGCCGGTCACCCAGTCGCCGCTGTGCAGGGCATTGCGCAGCTCGGCGCGGGTCAGCCAGAACGCCTCGGCGATTTCGCCGTCCAACGGCCGCAGCGGCTGCGTCGGGTCGGCCACCGCGGCGAAGCCGACCATGAGCGAGCGAGGGAACGGCCAGGCCTGCGAACCCAGGTACCGGATGTCGGAGACGGTCACCCCGACCTCCTCCTCGATCTCCCGGGCCACGCAGGCCTCCAGCGATTCGCCGGCCTCCACGAACCCGGCCAGCACCGAGTACCGCCCCGGCGGCCACACCGGCTGACGCGCCAGCAGCACCCGGTCCGCCCCGTCGTGCACCAGGCAGATGATCGCCGGGTCGGTCCGCGGGTACTCCTCGTGCGCGCACTTGGCACAGACCCGCATCCAACCCGCGTGGGTCGGCGCGGTCGGCGAACCGCAGCGGGCGCAGAACCCGGCGTTGTCGTGCCAGCTCAGCACCGCCACCGCGGACACCATCAGCCCCGCGCTGGTCGGGTCCAGGTCGGCGCCCCGTGCGCGCAGGTCCTGCCACTCCGACGGGTCGTCGCCGTCGATCAGCGAGGGAGCCCCGCGCATCGCCCAGTAGGCCACCTCGTCCTGCTCGCCGAGCAGGCTCGCGGCCGCCGGTGGCTCGGCGCCGAAGTCGGTGGCCGGCTTGGTCACCACGGTGTACTCGTCGTTGGCGTCGGGGCGGATCGGCGCCCGCCCCTTCTCGTCCACCAGCAGCACCCTGGCCTTCGGCCAACCGGTGAGCAGCCGCTCGGCGTCCAACCGCAGCGGCTCGGCCCGATCCACCGTGGCCCTGGACAGCCGAGGCGGGTAGAGCAGCTCGAAATTCACGGGAGCTCGATTCCGCCGAGGGCGCGCAGCCGGCCGCCCACCGCCGCCGCGTCGCCGACGATCACGCCGGTAAACGCGGTCGGGGTGAAGAACTTCTCGGCGGCGGCCGCCACCTGTTCGACGGTCACCGCTTCCAGCCGCCCCGGGTGCCCACGCAGCCAGCTCGCGTCCAGCCCCACCCCGGCCAGTGCGGCCAGCGTGGAAGCCAGCCCCGGTTGGCTGTCCAGCGAGATCAGCAACGAGCCGATGGCGTACCGGCGGGCCGACTCGACCTCCGCCTCGGTGGGTGGCACCGCGGACAGCCGGGCCAGCTCGTACCTGGTCTCCAACACGGCGGGGGCGGTCACATCCGTGGTGACATCGGTGTCCACCAGCAGGGTCGCGCCGTACGGGGAGAACTCCAGGTACGACGAGGCGGAGTAGGTATAGCCCTTGTCCTCCCGCAGGTTCTCCACCAGCCGGGAGGAGAAGTACCCGCCCAGCACCAGGTTGGCCAGCTGCACCGCCGGGTAGCGCGGGTCGGTGCGGGGCAGCGCGGCGGCGGAGAAGCGCAGCTGCGACTGCACCGCGCCCGGACGGTCCACCAGCAGCAGGTCCCGGCCGGTGAGCACCGGCAGCGCGGGCAGCTCGGTGGCGGTACCGGGCGATGCCCACCCGGCCAGCGCGTCACCCACCTCGCTGATCGCCAGCTCCGGGTCGATGTCGCCGACCAGCACCAGGGTCGAGCCGGCCGGCAGCACCGCCGCCCGGTGCAGCGCACGCACCTCGGCTGGGGCAACAGCAGCCACGTCAGAGGCCAGCGGCATCTCCCGGGACGCCGGATGGTCGCCGTAGCGGCGCCGCTGCAACGCCTCGCGGGCGATGGTGCGCGGCTGCGAGCGGGCCACGGTGATCCGCTCGACCAGCCGCTCCCGCTCCCGGGTGAAGTCGGCGTCCGGGTAGGCCGCCGAGGTGAGCAGGTCGGCCAGCACGTCCAGCAGCACGGGCAGACCGCTGGCCAGCCCGCTGCCGGAGATCAGCAGCCGCTCCGGGTCGACCCCGGCACCCAGGTCACCACCGATGGTGGCCAGCTCGTCGTCGATCTCCACCCGGCCGCGCCGCGCGGTGCCGTTGAGCAGCGCGGAGGCCACCAGCTCGGCCCGCGCCGGATGCTTCGGGTCGTCGTTGGCGAACGGGATGCGCAGCCGCAGCTCCACCGTCGGCACGGTCCGCCGGGCCACCGCGATCACCCGCAGCCCGGACGGCAGCGTGCGGTCCGCCAGGTCCAGATCCGCGACGGTTCGCTGGGCACCGAGCGGCGGCAGCGGACGCGCCCCGGCCTCGGTGTGCCCGATCCGCTCCGCGCTGCGGTGCCCGCTCGGCTGGGTCGCTGCCCCCGCTGTCACCGTCACTACTGGTCCCCCGCGTCCGCACCGTTGGTATCCGCTGTGTCATCCGCCGCGGCTGGCTCTACCACCAGCACCGCCCGGCCCTGCCCGCGCAGCCGGCCGGCCGCCTCGGCCACCTGGGCCGGGGTGACCTCGGCCAACCGACCTGGCAGCTCAACGGCCAGCTCGGCCCGGCCGAACAGCAGCTCACGGGCGCCCAGCGCGAGCATCCTGCTCATCACCCGGTCCTGCTCGTGGTAGAGCGAAGCCGACCAGCGCGCCGAGATGCGGGCCAGCTCGCCGGCCTCCGGGCCGCCGGTGGCCAGCCGGTCCAGCTCCTCGTCCACCGCGCGCACCACCCGCTCCGGATCCACCGCCGGGGGGTGCACCGCGGTCACCGTGAAGGTGTCCGGGTCACGTGCGTCCAGCGGGGAGCCGAACAGCCCGCAGCCCGCTGAGATGTCGGTCACAATTCCTTCGCCGTAGACCAGCCGCTCCTGCAGCCGGGCCGCCTCACCGTCGGTGAGCACCGAGCCGAGCAGCGCGTGCGCCAGGTAGCCGTCCAGGTCGGTGGCCGGGTCGGGCAGCCGGTAGCCCAGCGCGAGGGCGGGCAGCGGGGCGAACGCGTCGGGCACCGTGTGGCGCCGCTCGCTGCCCAGCACCGGCTCGGCGAACGAGGGGCGCTTCGGCACCGGACGCTCCGGGATGTCCCCGAAGTGCTTCTCGATCAGCGCGGTGGCTTCGTCCACCGACAGGTCCCCAGCCACGGTGAGCACCGCGTTGCCCGGCGCGTAGTAGCTGTCGAAGAACGAGGCGGCGTCGTCCAAGGTGGCCTGCTCCAGCTCGGAGAAGTCGCCGTAGCCGTTGTGCGCGTTGGGGAACGTGTCGTAGAGCACCGGCGGCAGCAGGATCCAGGGGAACCCGCCGTAGGGCCGGCTCAGCACGTTCAGCCGGATCTCTTCCTTGACCACGTCGACCTGGTTGCGCAGGTTCTCCTCGGTCAGCCGGGGGGCGCGCAGCCGGTCGGCCTCGAGGAACAGCGCCCGCTCCAGCGCGGCGGCGGGCAGTACCTCGAAGTAGTCGGTGTAGTCCTGGTGGGTGGAGCCGTTGAACACCCCGCCGGAGCCCTGCACATGCCGGAAGTGCGCCAGCTTCTCCAGGCTCTCGCTGCCCTGGAACATCAGGTGCTCGAACAGGTGCGCGAAACCGGTGCGGCCCTCGGGCTCGGAGCGGAAGCCGACATCGACATGCACCGCGACCGCCACCACCGGCGTGCTCGGGTCCGGCGCGAGCAGCACCCGAAGCCCGTTGGGCAGGGTGAAGCGGCGCAGTTCGGGGGCGCGGCTGTGGGCAGAGTCCAGGACTGGCCTGGTCGGGGTTGACGCTCGGGGCGACGCAGGGGACACG
>DATHIT010000153.1:0-10239 GCA_035489915.1 Pseudonocardia sp.
CGTAGGTCAACCCGCTGAGCGCGAGGCCGGCGCGCAACGACATCTCCGAGGCACGCTGATCGACACCGTTGGATTTACGCTCCCGGCCCACCTGGTTTGCCGTACCCAGACTGACTCGAGCGCAAACAGGCCCCGAGCGTGGGAGACCCGAGGCCGCCAGTCGGGGCACGCCGGGCGCCCACAAGGCGTAACCGTGCCTGCTCCTTGAACCAGCCCTGCGCAGTGGCGCGGTCGGTGCCATAGCATCCAGGGGCCTTTCGCCGGTTGAGCGCACAGCCGGCGGGGATCGTTGATACCCGCCGCCGCCCTCGGTGAGAGGAGCAATGTATGGATCCGTCATTGCCCGAGCAGGACCAGATCTGGCTGTCCGCCACCCAGCCCGCCGAGGAATTGTCCGTCGTACACGTCGGCGGCGAGCTGGACATGCTCACCGCACCGATGCTGACCGACTTTCTCGCCCGTGCGTTGGCCAGCCGGCCCCGGAACCTGATCATCGATATCACCGAGGTGACGTTCCTCGGGTCCTCCGGGCTGCGGGCCCTGCTGGACGGCCAGCACCTGGCCGGCGAAGCGACCCGGGTGGCGCTGGCCGTCACGCCGCGCAGCGCCGCACTGCGCTCCCTGGAGGTGAGCAGGCTGCTGGAGTTGTTCAAGCACTTTCCGACCGCCGGCGAGGCCATGGCCGCCCTGGCCGATCACTCGGTCAAACGTGAACACCCCGTCTAACGGTGTGTCGGACCGTCAGTCCCGCCCTTGGGCGAGGAGTTCACAGACAGCCTGGGATTTGTCGTGTCAAGAGTTCGGAGCGAGCGCGGGGGAGGCGGGGCCGAAGTGAGCTGGCGGGACGTCGTGGACGACTTCGAGCTACGGGGCGGCACCGAGTTCGTGCGGGCGCTCATCCCCGGGTCGAACGGGCGCACGGCCGGCGGGACCGCGCCGACGCTCGGGCTGATCGGCCGGCTGGGCGGGCTCGGCGCACGCCCCGAACGTATCGGCTTTGTCTCCGACGGGGACGGTGCGCTGACCGTGCTGGCCTCGGCGGCGAAGCTCGGCCGGATGCGTGCGCGGGGCGACCTGCTGCCCGGGGACGTGCTGATCGCGACGCACGTATGCCCGGACGCGCCGGTCCGCCCGCACGACCCGGTGCCGTTCATGGACTCGCCGGTGGGCATGGCGGCGATGAACGCGCACGAGGTGGACGAGACGATGGACGCCGTGCTGAGCGTGGACACCACCAGGGGCAACCGGGTGTGCAACCACCTGGGCTTCGCGATCACCCCGACCGTCCGGCAGGGCTGGATCCTGCGGGTGTCGGAGCCGGTTCTGTATCGAAGCGGCCAAGGCATATGGCGCCGGCGCCTGCCGGTGGTACGACGCCCAGGAGTTCGACCGACTCGTCGAGCTCTACGGGCCGATGCGCCGACTGCAGGGCGCCGACGAGCGGACGTAGCGTCAGGGTGTGTCGAAGTGGGGCTGGCCGGCCAGTAGGGAGGACAGCTCGGCCCCGGCGGGCAGCTCGGCCGGTTCGCTACCGCGCTCGAACAGCCGGGCGGAGTGCGGGCCGCCAAGGCTGGCCTTCCCGTCCCCGGCCACCCGCAGCCAGGACCCCTCGCGCAGCCCGAGCACCGGCACGTCGTTCTCCTCGAGGAACTCCAGCAACCGTTCTTCGCGGGTCTCGCCCATGTGGGTCGAGGCGGGATCAGGGTCAAGGTAGTGCGGGTTGATCTGGAACGGGATCAGGCCCAGTGCCTGGAACGACTCCGGTTCCACGATCGGCATGTCGTTGGTGGTGCGCAGCGTCGGGCAGGCCATGTTGGTGCCGGCGCTCGCGCCCATGTACCCCGCCCCGGCGAGCACCGCGTCCCGGATCGGCTCGATCAGCCGGAGTGACTGCAGCGCGTGCAGCAGCCGGAACGTATTGCCGCCGCCAAGGAACAGGACCTCGGCGGCCCGGACGTCGGCCACCGGGTCAGCCGATGAGTGCAGCCCGGCCACTTCGATGTCGTAGCGGCCCAGCGCCTCGGCCACGGTCCGCACGTACTCGGCGTGATCAGCCAGCGCATAGGGCAGGAACGTCACGCGGCGGCCGGCGACGAACTCGACCAGTGCCTCGGCCGCATGCGCGAACATCGGCTGACCCGGCGACCGGGAGTTCGACAACAGCAGCAGCTCCATGGACCCACCGTTCACCTGGTTCGGGCTCCGTCGGGTCCATCGTGGCAGACCTGCTCAACCGGTCATGCCGAGCGCCGTCGGCTTCGTCGCCTCCACAAACGTGGCGATCCCACCGAACTGCGCCGTGTCCAGGTCCCGCTGGTGGGCCTTGGCGAAGTCGGTCGCCGCGGTGCAGCTGACCGACCAGCCTCGACGGCGCAGCCGGTCGGCCGGGTCTGGCCGGCGGTCGAGGTACATCAGCTCGGCGAGGTCGATGCCGAGCAGCGCGGACAGCTCCTCGGACCGTTCCACGAGCAGCCCCGCGTCGACCTGCTCGACGGCGATCCGGCTGCCGGTGCTGGCCAGCGCGTCGATCCGGTCGAACAGGTCGGCCTCCGCGCTGGCCGGCAGGTACGGCAGCAGCCCTTCGACCAGCCACGCGCTCGGATGACTGGGTTCGAACCCGGCCGCGAGCAACGCCTCCGGCCAGTCTTCGCGCAGGTCGACCGAGACCAGGACCCGCCTGGCTCCGTCGCCGTGGCGCCCGGCGAGTACCCGGTCCTTGAACGCCAGCACGGCGGCCTGGTCGACCTCGAAGACCGTGCTGCCTGTCGGCCAGAGCAACCGCAACGCACGGGTGTCCAATCCGGCCGCCAGAATCACCGTCTGAGTGACGCCACCGGCCGACGCGGCGCAGAACTGATCGAAGAACCGGGACCGCACCCCGATGTAGGTCGAGGACATCCCCGTTTCATCGTCGAAGGCGCGCACGACGGGCATCCGCGCCCCGGGTCCCGCCGCGAGCACGAAGTCCTCGGCGTACGGGTCACGCACCAGCCCCTCCGGGCGGCGGGTCTCGGCGGCCCGAGCCGCCGCGACCCCGAGCGCGGTCGCCCCCACGCTCTCGGTAATTCCCCAGCAGTCACCGTCGCTACGCATACTTCGAAGCTAGCTAATCTTAGTAGCGCTAACCAACTAAGTTAAAAAGCGTCAGAGCCTCGCAGGTCAGGGGCACCTATCACAGATGCGGAGAACAGCTCATCGATCTCCGCGGGGCTGACGCCAAGCTCGGTAAGGATCTCGACGGAGTGCTCGCCCAGTAGCGGTCCGGCCCGGTCGAGGCGCGCGGGCGTGTCGGACAGGCGCATCGGTGAGGCCAGCTGGCGTACCAGGCCGAGCCGCGTGTGCGGGATCTCCGGAAAGAACTCACGCTGCCGTAGGTGCTCGTCGGTGAATACCGCGTCGTAGCCGCGGATCGCTCCGCAGGGCACCCCGGCCTGCTGCAGCAGGGTGATCCAGTGATCGACCGGTTCGGTCTCGGTCACCTCTTCGATGCGGACGATCAGCGCCTCCCGGTTCTGGTGGCGGAGGCGGTTGTCGGCGTAGGCGGGATCAGAGAGCAGTTGTTCGAGGTTGAGCACGCGACACAGCGCGGCCCAGGTGGCGGGGGAGGTCGCGCCGAGGGTGAAGTGCCCGTCCTGAGCGCGGACCGCCTGGTAGGGCGCGGAGGTCTGATGAGCAGTCCCCTGAGGCTCGGGTACCTCGCCGGTGGCGAAGTAGCGGCCGGCCTCCCATACCGCGAGCGATACCCCCGCTTCCAGGAGGCTGACGTCGATGTACTGTCCGCGACCGGTGGTGGCGCGGGCGTGCAGGGCGGTGACGGCGGCGAGTGCTCCATAGAGTGCGCAGACCAGATCGCAGACCGGGACGCCGACCTTGACCGGGGCACCCCCGTGCTCACCGGTGATGCTCATGAGCCCGCTCATTCCCTGGGCCATGATGTCCAGGCCCGCCTGTTGTGCGTAGGGACCGTCTTGGCCCCAACCGGACGCGGCGACATAGATCAAGCTTGGGTTGGTCGCGCACAGCTGTTTGAAGTCCAGGCCGAGCTTGGCCATGGCACCGGGGCGGAGATTTTCGACCACGATGTCGGCATCATCGGCAAGACGCCGGAACAGCTCTTTTCCTGTATCGGTCTTCAGATCGAGCGCGAGAGAGCGCTTGTTCCTGTTGAGGCGGACGAAGTTTGACGACTCACCCTCGATGAACGGCGCGGTCCCACGCACCATGTCACCAGCTCCGGGGAGTTCGATCTTCACCACGTCCGCGCCGAGGTCGGCCAGTTGCATCGCGCAAAAAGGACCGGCAATGAAATTGGCGACCTCAAGGACTCGCACGCCGCTCAAGGGGGGCGCCATCACATCTCCTTCCGTGGCCGCCCGGTGGCGATGGTGACGTTGGCGGCGTCCTGAAAGAGCGTGCTCACGAAGGAGTAGTCCGCCTCGGCGCCGGGCCCCTGGGCCAGGAAGCCGTACAACTCATGGGTCAGGTTGGCCAGCGGCATGGGCACTCCGATCTGGCGGGCCAGATCGCGGGCCAGGCCGGCGTCCTTATACATCAACTTGAGCGCGAACCCCGGCTCGTAGACGTCACGCAGCAGGTTGCGCGGCACCCAGGTATCCAGCACCGTGCTGCCGCCGGAGGAGGAGAGCACGATCTCCCGCAGCTGCGCGGGATCCAGCCCGGCCTTGGCGCCCAGGGTCAGTGCCTCGGCGTTGGCGACCATGATCGTCGCGGCGATCATGTTGTTGCACAGCTTGGCTACCTGGCTGGTGCCGAGTGGCCCGGTGCGGAAGACCCGCTGACCCAGCGTGTCGAGGATCCCCGACACGTGGTCGATGTCGGCGTCGGCTCCGCTGGTCATGATCGTGAGCGTGCCGTCGGCCGCCCGCGCCGGGCCGCCGCTGACCGGCGCGTCCACCACTCGGATGCCGTGCTCGGCGAGCCGGCCCGCCAGCGCGGTGAGTCCGTCCGGCGCCACGGTGCTCATGTTGAGCAGGGTGAGGCCGTCGAGCGCACCGGCCACCAGCCCGTCCGGGCCCTCGGCTACCTCAAGCAACTGGGGCAGGTCAGGTACCAGGGTTATGACGACGTCGGTGGCGCCGGCCGCCTCCGCCACGGTCTTCGCGATCGTCGCTCCCTCGGCGGCAAGCGCCTCGGCCGCGTCCCGGCGGCGGTGCGGCACCACGGTGACCGGGTAACCGCCGGTCAGCAGAACGCGCGCCATGGGTTCACCCATGGCGCCGAGTCCGGCCACGGTGACACGAGGGTAGGTGTTCGACATCGGGTGTCCTTGTCTCTGCTGTCAGTGGGTGGGTCGGTCCGGCGGTGTGGCGGCGGTGCGGTCGGCCAGCAGGTCCGACAGCCGTGGCGCGGTGATCGGCAGGTCCTCCACGACCACACCGAACGGGGAGATCGCGTCGTTGATCGCGGCGGTCACCGCGGCGATCGAGCCCATCACCCCACCCTCACTCATGCCCTTCATGCCGCCGGGCGTGCGAGAGCTGGGGGTGTCGCAGTGCAGCACCTCCACCCGGGGCGCCTCGCGCGCCGAGGGCAGCACGTAGTCGCGGAACGACGCGGTGAGGTTGTGTCCCTCGGCGTCGTAGGAGATGCCTTCGTAGAGCACGCCTCCGGCGCCGAGCAGCACCGCGCCGTGGATCTGCCCCTCCACGACTTTCGGGTTGATCAGGGTGCCCGCATCCTCGGCGACCAGGTAGCGCTCGATGTGCACCCTCCCGGTCACCGTGTCGATGACGACCTCGCACAGGTGCACCGCGTTGGAGTAGGTCATCGGCGGCGGATCGTAGGCGAGCTGCGCCACCAGACCCGGCTCCATGCCCTCGGGAAGAGACAGCGGGTCGAGGTAGGCGGTGCGCGCGATGTCCACGACAGACAGCCCGGTGCCTACCCAGTCGTTGTCCTTGCCCCGGGCGATCTCGCCATCCCGAATGTCCAGTTCGGAGGAGTCGCTGTCGTCGGTGCCGAGCCGGTGGCGGGCGATCGCCAGCACCTTCGCCTTCAGCCGCCGCGCGGCCAGCAGCGCGGTGCCGCCACCGGCGGTCGCGCTGCGAGCGCCTCGGGTACCCATGCCGTAGGGAGCGACCTCGGTGTCGCCCAGCCGGATGGCCACGTCGTCGGCCCGCACCCCCAGCCCGGCCGCCACTGCTTGAGCGATCGTCGTCTCCAGTCCCTGGCCGGCGGCGGCGACACCCACCGAGGCGACCACGGACCCGCTCGGGTCGATCCGCACCCAGGCTGACTCATGCCCAGAGCCGGGGATACCGGCCGACCGGTAGAACGCCGATCCGTAGGTCGTCGGCTCGACGAGGCAGGCGATGCCGATGCCACGGTGGATCCCCGTCGCTCGGTCGGATTCTTGCCGGCTGCGAAACTCGGCGTAGTCGTAGCCGGCGAGCAGCGCGCGGAAGGTCTGGTGCGGGGTGATGTCCTGGTAGGTCTCGCCGGTCGCGGTGACGTAGGGCAGTTCCGACTCGCGGAGCATGTTGCGCTCCCGGACGTCGACCGGATCCATGCCGAGCTCGCGGGCGATCGCGTCCACCGTGCCCTCGGTGACCCAGGTGCAGATCGCCATCGGCGCGCGCATCGGTGCCGCCGGGATCTTGTTGGACAGCACCACGGTCATCTCGTACTCGTAGTCCGCGAGCCGGTAGACGTTGGGCAGCATCATCGCCACCACACGCAACATGTAGTTCGCCGGAAACATCGCGTAGGCCCCGAAGTCGCTGACCAGTTTGGCGCGCAGCGCCAAGATTCGCCCGTCGGCGGTGACCGCTGCCTCCACCTCGGCGGCGTCCTCGCGCGCGGACAGCGCGGCGGTGAGGTTCTCGGTCCGGTCCTCCCGCCAGGACACCGGCCGGTCCAGGCGCCGGGCCAGTGCGGCAACCGTCAGGTCTTCCCGGTGCACGATCAGCTTCTGCCCGAACGCACCCCCCACGTCCGGTACAACCACCCGAACCTGGTCTTCGGACAGCCCGAGACGCGCGGCCAGCTGCGTCCGGTACGGGTGCGGCACCTGCGTTCCGGTGTGCATGGTGAGCTCGGCGCGGCCACTGTCCCAGACCGCGACGCAGCCACGGGTCTCCATCGGCGCGTGCGTCATGCGCTGGTGGGTGAACCGGGTCCGGACCACGCGATCCGCGCGAGCGAACGCGCCGGCGACGTCACCGGCCGCGTAGTGCTCGCGGAAGACCACGTTGGAGTCCAGCGACCCGTCGACGAGAGGTGCCCGCCCAGCCAGGCTCGCCGCCCGGTCGAGTGCGGGTTCCAGCCGCTCGTAGTCGACGTGAACCAGGGCGGCCGCGTCCTCAGCGAGGTAGGGGCTCGTCGCGACCACCACCGCCACCAGGTCGCCGCGGAAGCGCACCTTCCGCGTCGGCAACGTCTCGGTGACCAGTGGGACCAGGCCTTCGACGGGCGGAGCGATCCGCGACGGCGCTGTCCAGGCGGCGAGGTCCTGCCCGGTGAACACGCCGAGCACGCCTTCGGCGCGCCGTGCCGCCGCCGAATCGATGGAGACGATCCTGGCGTGCGCATGGGGGCTGCGTACGAAGTGTGCATGCGCGGCGCAGGGGAAAGCGATGTCGTCCACGAACGTCGCGGTGCCGGTGAGCAGCCGGCGGTCTTCGCGCCGAGGGATCGCCTCGCCGAGCGGCGAGTGCGCGTTGCGCTCGAGCTCACCCGGGGGCGTGGTCTCCGCCGCCGGCCGGCCGGCGGCCCGCAGCGCGGCGTCCACGATGTGCTGATAGCCCGTGCACCGACACAGGTTGCCCGACAGCGTGTCGCGCAGCTGCGCCTCGCTGGCATCCGGGTGCTCAGCCAGATCGGCGGTGAGGGTGAGCAGGATGCCTGGCGTGCAGAACCCGCACTGCAGGCCGTGCTCGGCGCGGAACGCCTCCTGCAGTCCGTTCAGCTCGTCGGGCCCGCCCAACCCCTCAACCGTGGTCAGCTCCTGGCCGGCGGCCTGCACGGCGAGCATGAGACACGCGCGGACCGGCCGCCCGTCGACCAGAACGGTGCACGCCCCGCAGACACCGTGCTCGCAGCCCACATGCGTGCCGGTCAGACCGCACCGCTCGCGCAACGCGTCGGACAGCAGCATCCGAGGGGCGACGTCGATCCGGTACGGCCGGCCGTTGACGGTGAACGACACCTCGCTCATCACGCCACCGCCGGCAGGGCACGGCGTCGGGCGTCCACCAGCGCCTGGTGAGCCAGGTGCCGGACGATTCTGCGCCGGTAGGCCGCGCTGGCGTACAGGTCGTCCACCGGGTCGGCCGTCGTGGCCAACCGCGCCGCGACGGCATCGATCCAGTCGTCCGACGGTGCGCCGGTGAGCAGCGCGGCGGCGGCGCTACCCAGTGCGTAGGGACTGGGCGCGGCACCGGTCACGGCGGCGCGCAGGCCAGCCACCGTGCCGTCGGAGGCAAGGCGCAACGTCGCCGACACGGTCACCACGGGGAACGCGTACGCGCCGGGCCGGCTGAGCTCGCGGAAGCCCCAGCCTTCCGCCGGAGCCAGTCGGGGCAGCTCGATTGCGATGATCACCTCGCGGTCCCTCAGCCCACCAGCCTGGAGCAGCTCGGTGACCAGTGCGGTGCGGCCGCCGGTAGGAGATCGCAGTACCGCCGAGGCTTCCAGCAATACGCAAACGCCGGGCAGCTCAGCGGCAGGGTCGGCGTTGGCGATGCTGCCGCCGAGGGTGCCACGGGTGCGGACCGCTGCGTGGCCGACGTGCTCGGCCGCCCGGGACAGCACGGGCACGGCGGCGCGCAGGTCGGCTCGGTCGACCAATTCCTGGTGGCGGGTGAGGGCGCCGAGCACGACACGGTCCGGCCCGATCTCGCACCCGCCCAGCTGGGCGACGCCGTTGAGGTCGATCAGTCGCGGCGGCAGGCGCCGGCGTTCGTTGAGTTCTGGCAGTAGGCTCTGGCCCCCGGCCAGCAGCACGTCCCCATCGGTGAAGGTCACCAGCAGCTCGTCCAGGTCAGGGGGACGGATGTAGTCGAATGCCGGTGGTTTCATGCCGTGCGGTCGAGGGCTGTGCCGCGCGTGGTGAGCCCGAACATTCCTACCTCCGCCCGTACCGGGAGCCTTGATGCGCTGCGGTGCCGCAGTGAACAGCGCCGTCTGACATGCGCCCGGACGCCGGTGACCGTGCGGTTATTTAACCGACGGTAGAACATGGCCGTGGGTTACACAGGGTCGCGCGGTGAGCTGTCGCTCACCCCGATGTGAACTCAGGGGCCGGCACTAGGCGCCCGTCCTGGCGCGGTGACCGCGCTCAGCACCTCCGTCAGGGCCTGCTCCGCGAGCGCGCGCATTTCGTCGTCGGTGCGGTCCTGGATCGGGTGCGGCACGAACACCGAGGGCACTCTCGGATAGCCGAGTGCCTCGGCCTGTGCCGCGCCGGCTGTGGTGAATTCACTGGAGGCGATGTAGGCCGTGACCACGCCCTGACCCTCGAGGGCGACGAAGTCGTGCACACTGCACGACGTGCACGAGCCTCAATCGGCGAGGGCCTCGATCACCACGTCGCATTCGGCGGCGATCTCCCGGCGCAGGTCCATCGGCGCGGGTTTGGTGAACGTCGGCTTGGCGTAGCGGCGCACGCTGACGTCGCGCTCGGTGAGCAGCTCGGCGAGCCGGTCGAGGAAGACGTTCCCGCGCGGCTTGGAGATGTCCAGCAGCCCCACCCGCAGCCCGTCCAGAGAGGCGGGGCGCGGTAGCGGCTCGAGGTGCGCGGCGGATCGCTCGTCGGTCGGATCCAGGACGGTTCGGGTGGTCGGTGCGGCGCGAAGCCCGCCGGTCATGTCCATGGCGCTACCTCCGTTGTCACTGGCTGGCTGCCGCCGGGCCCGCCGACCCAGCCGCCGATCACGGTGGAGAACATCCCGGCCCCGCCACCGGCGTGCACGATCATCAGCCCGCCGGGTCGGAACTTGGGCAGCGGCCGGGTGGCCAGCTGGGCCGGCACGCCTTCCTCGATGCCGTCCGCCCCGCGCGCGATGTCGACGGGCTGGAGCAGCAACGCCTCGCCCAGCGCCGCCTCCACCGCGGCTCGCGACCAGCCGGCCTGTGCGAACACCCTGGCGTGCTCCGGGCACACCACCAGGGTGGCGTCGAACGCGGTGACCAACTTCGGGTGCGCCACCCCGCGCAAACCGGCGGCCAGCGAGCGGGCCAGCGACTCCGGGGTGCGGGAGATCTGATCGGCCAGCCCCC
>DATHIT010000154.1:0-14860 GCA_035489915.1 Pseudonocardia sp.
TCGGTGCCGCTGGCCGGCTCGCCGACGAACTGGCCGCGCGGGTCCACGAAGTAGCTGGTGCCGTAGAAGTCGTTGTCGCCGTATTCCTCCACGCCGACCCGGTTGATCGCCGCGATGTAGTACTCGTTGGCCACCGCGGCGGCCGGCTGCTCCAGCTTCCACAGGTAGGAGGACAGGCCCCGACTGGTCGCCGAGGGGTTGTAGACGATCTGCGCGCCGGCCAGCCCGAGCGCGCGCCAGCCTTCTGGGAAGTGCCGGTCGTAGCAGATGTAGACGCCGACCCGGCCGACGGCGGTGTCGAACACCGGCCAGCCCAGGTTGCCCGGCTTGAAGTAGTACTTCTCCCAGAAGCCCTTGACCTGCGGAATGTGGTGCTTGCGGTACTTGCCCAGGTAGCTGCCGTCGGCGTCGATCACCGCGGCGGTGTTGTAGTAGAACCCGGAGCTCTCCACCTCGTAGACCGGCACCACCAGCACCATGCCCAGCTCTTTGGCCAGGGCTTGCATGCGCTGCACGGTGGGCCCGTCGGGCACCGGCTCGGCCCACCGGTAGTGCTCGGCCTCCTGCACCTGGCAGAAGTACGGCGCGTTGAAGACCTCCTGGAACCCCATGATCTTCGCGCCCTCCTGGGCGGCCTCCCTGGCGTACTTCTCGTGGAGGTCGATCATCGAGGCGGAGTCCCCGGTCCACTTGGTCTGGACCAGAGCGGCGCGGACGAGGTTCGGCATGCCCAACTCCCCGATTGAGGTGTGCGACTAGAGGGAGGACGATATTGTTCCTCTTGTACTGGGGCAATACAGGTTTTGTTACAGGACAATTCGACTCCGGCAGTGTCGCCGAATGGGAGTAGTGGATGGAGCCCGAGGTCGCCCGGATAGCGCAGGCGGCGTCCAGCCGTTCCGCCGCCGGCATCGCGGCCGCGGTGAACCGGCTGATCAAGTCCGGCGAGCTGCCGGCCGGTTCCCGGCTACCCACCGTGCGTACCTTGGCCAAGGCGCTGGGCACCAGTCCGACCACGGTGAACGAGGCGTGGCGGTCCCTGGTCCGGATCGGCGCGGTGCGCACCGAGGGCCGCAACGGCTCGTTCGTCGCGCAGACCTCGCACGCCGGCTGGCCGACCCGGTTCTGGCGGATCGCCAGCGCGGCCGGTGGGTTCGCGATGGACCTGTCCGCCGGGGTGCCCGACCCGGAGCTGCTGCCCAGTCCGCACGACGTGCTGGCCGGGCTGCGCCGGGGCCCCCACCTGTCCGGCTACCTGGACCCGCCGGTGCTGCCCGAGCTGGAACTGGTCATCCGGCGGACCTGGAAGGACATCTGCGACCCCGAGTGCCTCACCGTGGTGGACGGCTCGCTCGACGCGGTGGACCGGGTGCTGACCAGCCTGGTCCGCCTGGGTGACCGGGTGCTGGTGGAGAACCCCACCTTCCCGCCGTTCCTCGACCTGCTGGAGCTGCTCGGCGCGCAGCCGGTGCCGGTGCCGATCGACGCCGAGGGCATGCGGCCGGACGCGCTGCGCGCGGTGCTGCACAACGGGGGTACCGCGGACGCCGGAGGGGCTGGGGACGCCGCCGTGCTGCTGCTGCAACCGAGGGCGCACAACCCCACCGGCGCCAGCATGACCCCGGCCAGAGCCGCCGAGCTGGCGCAGGTGCTGCGCGAGGGCGCGCCGTCCTGCGTGGTGGTGGAGGACGACCACGTCGGGGAGATCGCGGTGGCTCCCCCGGTCAGCCTGGCCACCGATCTGCCGGAGCGGACGGTGGCCATCCGCAGCTTCTCCAAGTCGCACGGACCTGACCTGCGGCTGGCCGCGGTGGGCGGTCCGGCCGACCTGATCGAGCCGGTGATCGCCCGTCGCAACCTCGGCCCGGCCTGGTCGTCGCGGCTGCTGCAGCAACTGCTCGCCGAGATGCTCACCGACGAGCGCTGCGCCGCCACCGTGGCCAAGGCCAGGGACGCGTATGTGCAGCGGCGGGTCGCGCTCACCGACGCGCTGGCTCAGCGCGGAATCCCGGTGCTGGCCCGCGACGGGTTCAACGTGTGGGTGCCGGTGGCCAACGAACGCGACGCGATGGTGTTGCTGGCCGCGCAGGGCATCGGCGCCGCGCCCGGTCGGCCGTTCCTGGCCGCCCCGATCGACGGCGACCACCTGCGCATCACCACGGCGCTGCTGCCGGTGACCGAGGCCGAGCAGGTGGCCGACGCCCTGGCCGGCGCGGCCACCCGGCGGCATGGCGCCCTGCACCGCTAGCCGGGATCGCTCGACACCCGTGGCAGGCTGATCAAGCATCTCCCGGCCGTGCCGTACCTGGCCGACTCGCGGCGGAAGGAAACTGCTGATGACCACACCGGACACCACCCCCGCTGACGTGCTCCAGCGCTTCAATCGGATCACCGTGGTGGGGGCGGGCACGATCGGGATCTCCTGGGCGGCGCTGTTCCTCGGGCACGGGTTGACGGTGACGATCAACGATCCGGCGCCTGACATCGAGACCAGGGTGCGCGCCGAGCTGGCCGACCTGGCCCCGATGCTGGCCGAGCTCGGCCTGTCCACGGAGGGTCTCGCCGACCGGTTGCGGTTCGAGGCCGACCTGGAACGGGCCGTCGCCGGTGCCGACGCGGTGGTGGAGAACGGGCCGGAGAACCTGGCGTTCAAGCGCGAGCTGTTCGGCCGCATCGAGAAGGTCGTCGGGCCGGACGCGCTGCTGCTGACCTCGACGTCTGGCATCCGGGCCACCGACATCGCCCGGGACCTGACCCGGCCGGGGCGGCTGCTGGTCGGCCACCCGTTCAACCCGCCGCACCTGGTCCCGCTGGTGGAGGTGGTGCCGGGCGAGCGCACCGACCCGGCGGCGGTGGACGACGCGGTGCGGTTCTACCAGGCGCTGGGCAAACGGCCGTTGGTGCTGCGCAAGGAGGTGCCCGGGTTCGTCGGTAACCGGCTGCAGGCGGCGCTGTTCCGGGAGGCGGTCCACCTGGTCGAGCAGGGTGTGGTGGACATCGCCGAGCTGGACGAGGTGGTGACCAGTTCGATCGGCATGCGGTGGGCGGCGTCCGGGCCGTTCCGCACCTTCCACCTGGCCGGCGGTCCGGGCGGGCTGCCGCATTTCCTGGCTCACCTGGGCCCCGGCCTGGAACTGCGCTGGACCCAGCTCGGCGACCCCCACTTCGACGAGCCGACCGTGGCCACGCTGACCGAGCAGGCCGAAAGCGCCTTCGGAGCGACGCCGTACCAGGAGCTGCAACGCCAGCGCGACCACGACCAGCTGGCCATCCAGCGCGCGCTCGGCGACCGCGCCTGACCGAGCGTGGCCACGCTGTACGTCTCCGACCTGGACGGCACGCTGCTGCTGCCGGACGGCACGCTCGGCGATCGCACGGTCGCCGTGGTGAACGCGCTGATCGCGGGCGGCGGGTTGTTCACCTATGCCACAGCGCGCGGGTACGAGTCGTCGTCCCGGGTGACCGACCGCCTGCGGCTCGAACTCCCGGTGATCACTTACGGCGGGGCGGTGCTCGCCGATCCGGGCACCGGGGCGCCGAGCCGGGTCGCCCGGGTGCCGAGGGAGGCGGTGGCCGCGGTGCTGCGCGCCACCGACGGGCCCGGCCCGTGCCAGCCGGTCTTGTTCGTCAGCCACAGCGGGCGGGACCGGGTGTGCTGGCTGCCCGGGTACAGCACGCCCCCGGTGGAGTCGTACCTGCACAGGCGGGCTGGTGACCCCCGGCTGCTGCCGCTGCGTGGCTGGCACGAGATCGACCCGGGTGAGGTGTTCTCCCTGGCGGTGCTCGGCCCGAAGGAACCGTTGGAGCGGTTGTCCGACACCCTCGCCGAGCCGCTGGGCGCTTGCCATGTGACGGTGTCCGAAGAGATCTACGCCCCCGGCCAGTACTGGCTCGAGGTGGGTTCGCTGGACGGCACCAAGGCCGCCGCGCTGGAGGCGGTCGTCGCCGCGGTGGCCGCCGACCGGCTGGTCTGCTTCGGCGACAACATGAACGACCTGCCGATGTTCGCCATGGCCGACGAATCGCTGGCGGTCGCGAACGCCACCGACGAGGTTCAGCGCAGTGCCACCGGCGTGATCGGGCCCAACACCGCCGAAGGCGTCGCGGAATGGCTGAGCGTTCACGCGCTTTCCTGATCTGCGACAGCCTGGCAGCGGGCTCACGGGGCGGGGCGGCGCCCGATCGCAAGAAAGCCCGCCACATGCCCCCACGGCCGAGGCTGCGCCCGGTCCAGGCGGTCGAAGGCTCGCTCCCAGCGGAGCAGGTCCGCCGCGTCGGCGAACCCCGCCACCACCAGCGCGTCCCTGGCGGCCCAGCCCGCCGGCCGCAGTCCGGGCGGTATCCGCATGAGCGGGCCGATGTGCCGGAACACCTCAACGGCCAGGCCGGCCTGCTCCAGCAGCCAGCCGAGCTGCATGCCGGCGAGCAGGTGGTTCCCCCGGGCCCGGTGAAAGGCCAGGTAGCGGTCGGTGAGGTCGGCCAGGTCCGGGTCGTCGGGGTGCATCCGGGTGGCCGTGCCGTCGACGTCGACCAGCACCACCGCGCCGCCCGGACGGCTCAACTCGGCCAGGTGCGAGACGATCTCCAGTTCCGCTCCGCCGTTGTGCCCAAGCACGTGCCGGCACATCACCGCGTCGTAGCTGCCCTGCTCGAGCCCGGTGGCGGCCGCCGCGCCCGGTTGCGCCGAGGCATGCCCGAGCCCGGCGACGGCCCCGGTGGCGGCGGCCACCGCGTCGAGGTCCTGGTCCACGCCGTGCGCCGCACCAGCCGGGCCGACGATCTCGGCGAGCACCCGCAGCATCGCCCCGGGGCCACAGCCGACATCAGCGACCCTGGCGCCCGAGCTGATCCCCGCCGCCGCCCAGTCCGTGCTCTCGGTGTCCCGGGCGTACTCGGCCATCAAGCGATAGCGGCCCAGCTCGCCCGCGCTCAGTTTCAACGTGTAGCCCATCGCTGGTCCCCCTGCCGGCCGCGGTCCGACCCGGATCTCAGCATCAGCGCGGGCGGGTGACCTACCGCATTTCGTCGTGGGCTCGACCGGGCGGCCGGTCAGGTCGTCAGCATGCCGCCGTCCACCGGCAGGGTGACGCCGGTGATGTAGCCGCTGGCGTCGCTGGCCAGGAAGATCAACGCTGCGCCGATCTCCCCGGGGCTGCCGAGCCGCCCGAACAGGGTGCGCGGCAGGACCTGATCGTCGATGTAGGCCCCCTCGTACTGCTCGGTCATCTCCGAGGCGAAGAAGCCGGGGGCGAGTGCGTTGACCCGGATCCCCTTGCGGCCGGTCCACTGCTGGGCGAGGTCTCGGGTCAGCCCGATCAGCCCCGCCTTGCTGGAGGCGTAGGCGGCCTGGGGCATCCCGGCGGTGGTCAGCCCGAGCACACTGGAGATGTTGATGATGCTGCTGCCCGGCCCCATCACCCGCCCGCAGGCCTGCGCCATCCAGTAGCAGGCGTTCAGGTTCAGCTCGATCACCGACCGGAACTGCTCCGGCGTCTCTCTGGTGGCCGGGACTGCGGTACCTACTCCGGCGTTGTTGACCAGGATGTCCACCCGGCCGAACTCCGCCATCGCGGCCGCGACCAGCGCGTCGCAGTCCGCCGGCACGGTGACGTCGGTGCGCACCGCGATGGCCCGCCCGCCGGCCTTCTCCACCGCCGCCCTGGTGTCCTGCAGCCGGTCCTCCCGCCGGGCCCCGAGGGCGACATCGGCCCCGGCCTCGGCCAGCGCGGTGGCGAAGGTGACGCCCAGCCCGGAGGACGCGCCGGTGACCACCGCGACCCGGCCATCCACTCGGAAAAGATCAAGAACCGTCATCCTCAGAGCCCTCCTAGTTCGTCAGCCAGGCCGACCGCGGTCATGGCCTCCCGGGTCGCCTCCACGTGGTGCGCCAGCATGACCAGGTCGCGCAGCCCGCCGTCCCGATCCCGGATGTGGTCGCGCAGCAGCGCCTCGCCGGTGAAGCCGAGCTTCAGGAACATCTCCAGTGCGTGCTCCTGGTCGGCGACCAGCTCGACGATCACCTTGGTCAGGCCCGTTCGCAGGGCATGGGTGAGGCCGAGGCGGGCCAGCTCCCTGCCCAGCCCGGTACCCCGGCGCTCCGGATGCACCACCAACCGCAGCTCACCGACGTGGTTCGACCACCCCGGCAGCCGGTACAGGGCGAGGTAGCCGGTGACTCTGTTGTCGTCGTTGTCGTCCAGCGCGACCCAGCGGGTGGCCGCGCCGGGGCTGTCCACCCAGCTCCGGATGGTCGCCGGGTCGGTGACGGCCTCCTTGATGAAGGTGACGTCACCCTCGGGCAGCTGGAGGAAGAACTCGGTCAGTGCCTCGACGTGCTTCGCGTCCAGCTCAGTGATGCTCACCGGGCCACCTCACTGCGGGTCAGCAGGAACTCGATGATCTTCGGCACGGTGGTCTTCGCGGCGGTGCGCCCCACCACCAAGCCGATGTGCCCGGCGTCCAGCCGCAGCTCGTGCTTGTCCACCGAGCCGATCAGGTCGATCAGTGGGCTGGCGGCCGCTTCGGGCACGATGTGGTCGCGGGCGGCCAGCACCGACAGGAACGGCAGGGTCACGTCGGCCAGGTGCACCGGATCACCGCCCACACTCAGCGTGTCGTTGATCAGGCCGTTGTTCCGCAACAGCATGTCCACGGTCTCCCGGGCGGCCGCCCCGGGGAACGGGATGTGGTCGGTGGACCAGCTGGTCATCGCCTGGTAGGCGGCGACGTACTCGTCGCTCCACAGCTTCTCCCAGAGGTTGACGTACCGGGTCACCTCGGCGATCGGGGTCAGCGCGCGGAAGCCCTGCAGGATGACCCTCGGGGGCAGGTTCCCGTTCTCGTCCAGTACCGAGTCGACCTCCAGCCCGCCGGTGGTGAAGATCTCGCCCAGCGGGCCCATGTGCCGGAAGTCCACCGGGGTGGCCATCACCGTCAGGCTGCGCAGCGGAGAGTCCGGATGGTGGGCGGCGTGCAGCAGGGTCAGCACGCCGCCGAAGCAGTAGCCCAGCAGGTTGACCTCGCCGGCGCCGCTGAGCTCGCGGACCCGCTCCACCGCCGTCGGGATGTAGCCGTCGACGTAGTCCTCCAACCGGTTCTGCGCGTCGCGCTCGTCCGGCACCCCCCAGTCCAGCAGGTAGACGTCGAACCCGGCCGCGAGCAGCCGCTCCACGAAGCTGTTGCCCGGGGTGAGGTCGAGGATGTAGCTGCGGCTGATCAGGCTGAACACGATCAGCAGCGGCGGGGAGACGGTGGCGTTGGGGTTGCGGTAGTGCCACAGCTCGCAGCGGCCGGCACGCCAGACCACGTCCTTCGGCGCCTGTCCCACGCCCACCCGCTCGGTGCCGGTGGCCAGCCGGATCCCGTTACGAGTCCGCAGCGCGTTGCGTTCCACCTCGTGGCGGATGCGGTCCAGGACGGCCATCGGGTTGGTCGGGGGCATCGTCGGTCCTCTCCTCGACCCGGTGCGCCTGCTGTTCCTGTTCGAGCCGGAGCGTGAGGCGGCGTACCTCCCGATCGAGCGCACCGACCTGCGCGCGCAGCCGCAGCACGTCGGTCCCGGCGGGCAGGTTCACCAGGTGCCACAGCTTCGCGGTGACGCCGTTCAGCCGGCGGGTGAGCGCGGCCTGCGCCTGGAAACTCAACGCGGTGGCCCTGGCGAACTCGTCGGTGCGCACCACCGACTCCAGCTTGGGTCCGACGAACTTCTCGGCGCTGTCGAACGCCTGCCGCCACAGCGGGCGCGGGTCAGCCATCGACGTCCTCCCCCGGGCCGCGTTGGTCGCAAGGCGCGATCTCACCGCTACTCCTAGCCCCACCGGCCGCGCCGCGCAACCCGAGCCACCCAACCCACCGAGGAATCTTGGCTGCCGTCTGCCTAGCAGGACACTACGTTTCGCTCGCGCAGACAGGCCTCGGCTGGCGCAGACCCTGCAGGCGCTGTGTGAGCGGGACGGGGTCTGTGCGGGCGGGGCGGGCGGGGTAGGCGGGGTGGACGCAGTCCGGTGGCGCACCCGCCGTCCGACGTCGGCCCCGATTTCGCTCGCGCGGACCGGCCGCGGCTCGCGCAGACCGGCCGCGGCTCGGGCAGCCCCTGCAGGCTCTGCGCGGACGGGACTGGGTCTGTGCGAGCCGGAAGGCTCTGTGTGCGAACGGCACTGGTTCTGTGCGAGCTCGAAGGCTGTCTGTGTGGGCGCGTCGCGAGCAGCGCGCGCCATGGCCGAGGGTCCCAAGCCGCGCCCGGCGTGCCCTGCCCCTCCGTTGCTGCGCTCACACAGCGCTGGTGGCTCGGCACAGCGCGCGTGGCTCGGCACAGCGCGTTGACCGGCTGTGTGAGCACGCCGCGGGCTGTGTGAGGGTGCCGGGGAGGCTGTGTGAGCCCGGGCCGGCTGTGTGAGGCCACTCGCCGTCGAGGGGAGGGGGTCTGCGCGAGCGGTGGCGGACGGGTGGCCGCGGTTGGTGGCGCACCCGTCGTCCGACGGCGGCCCCGATTCCGCTCGCGCAGACCGGCCGCGGCTCGCGCAGCCCCTGCAGGCTCTGCGCGAACGGGACTGGCTCTGTGCGAGCCGGAAGGCGCTCTGCGCGAACGGGACGGTCTGTGCGAGCCGGAGAGCGCTCTGTGCGAACGGCCGGCGGGCGGTGGCTCTAGGCTCGGGGGGCGGCTCGATCGGGAGGGTGCCATGACCGGCAACAGGTTGCGACGGGTGTGGGACACGCGTCCCGCGCTGGGGGCGTGGTGCTGGATCCCCGCCCCAGCTGTGGTCGAGCAGCTGGTGTGGGGCGGCTTCGACTTCATCCTGTTCGACTGCCAGCACGGCGAGTACGGCGTGGCCGATCTGGAGCCGCTGCTCCGGGTGACGACGAACACCGAGGTCACCCCGGTGGTGCGGGTGCCCACGAACGACTACTACGCGATCGGCCACGCGCTGGACGCCGGCGCCGAGGTGGTCGTGGTGCCCATGGTGGAGACCAAGGCGGACGCCGAGCGAGCCGCGGCGGCCACCCGGTTCTTCCCGACCGGAACGCGCAGCTACGCCGGTACCCGCTCGACCCGGGTGCTCGGTGCCGATCCTGTGCAGGTCAACCGGGAGGTGGCCTGCCTGGCCATGGTGGAGACCGCCACCGGCCTGGCCAACGTGGCCGAAATCGCCGGCACCGAGGGGATCGACGGGATCTTCATCGGGCCGGCGGACCTGGCCATCACCCTGGGCCTGCCGCCTGGACCGCCGCCGTATGCCGCCGAGGTGGAGCGGGCCATCGACCAGGTCGTGGCCGCCTGCGACGCCGCCGGCGTGGTGCCCGGGCTGGCCGCGGGCAGTGACTACGCTGCCAGGGGCCTGCGCTTCCTCACCGTCACCGGCGACCGAGCCCTGCTCCAGCGCGGCAAGGCCGAACTGGACAAGGCGCGCGCCGCACTCCGCTAGCTGAATGGTGGGACGTTGCTGATCATTTTCGGGACTCGCCGCTATATCGAGCAACTGGCGATGCTCACCCTGAGCTGCCCGCATTGCGGTTCGCGCAGCGCGCATCCACTGCGCCGGGTGGTCACCAAGTTCACCCTGTTCTTCATCCCGTTGTTCGTGGTGCGCACCGAGTACTCGGTGCAGTGCACCTATTGCGGGGTGACGTCCCGGCTGAGCAAGCAACAGGCCAGCGAGCTGGCCGGCGAGCGCGTGGTCTGACGGACCGCGATCAGCCGACCCCCGGGCGGCTCGCTGTACCGCGTGCCTCCTCGACACCTCTGACCGCCAGCCGGTCCGCGCGTTCGTTTTCCGGGTGCCCGGCGTGGCCCTTCACCCATTCCCATTGCACCCGGTGCCGACTCGCGGCGGCGTCCAGGCGTTGCCAGAGGTCGGCGTTCTTCACCGGGGCCTTCTCCCTGGTCTGCCAGCCGTTGGTCTTCCAGCGCGGCAGCCATTGGGTGACGCCGTTGCGCACGTAGGTACTGTCGGTGTAGATGCACACCGCCGAGGGCCGGGTCAAACTCTCCAGCGCTCGGATGGGTGCCATGAGCTCCATCCGGTTGTTGGTGGTCGTGCCCGGCTCGCCGCCGTACAGCTCCTTCTCGTGGCTGCCGTACCGCAGCACCGCCCCCCAGCCGCCCGGTCCGGGATTCCCGCTGCACGCGCCGTCGGTGTACACCTCGACCGTCCGCTCGGGTTCCTGGTCCGCCATGCCGGAGAACATACCGATCGGCTCAGGGCTGATTGGCTCGAACCGCGGTTCACCCCTCGACGACGATGGAGATCGATAACGTGCTGGTGCGGCTCATCCAGGTGCTTGCGTTGCTGTCCACCGGTTTGCTGGCGGGCGCGTTCGGCTACGGCGCCGTCAATGTCGCACCGACGTTCGCGGCTGTGCCGCTCGACGTCCGGCTGGTCTTTCACGCCGAACTCATGAAGATGAACGGCCCGGTCATTCAGACCGCGATGGCGGTTTCGACGTTCGGCTCACTGCTGCTGGCCAGCTTGACCCGCGGTGTGCCGCGCCTGCTCGCCGCCACCGCGGGTGCGCTGACCGTGACCTCGTTTCTGGTGACGCGATTCGGCAACGTCCCGATCAACGGGCAGATCAAGGTATGGGCGGTGACCTCCGCTCCACCGGGCTACACCAACCTGCTGCGGCAGTGGGAGACGTTCAACATCATCCGCACGAGCACCGCGGTCGCGGCGTTCATCCTTCTATTGGTGATCGTCTTCCAGCAAACTCGACGGTCCGCCGTGGAAGCACGATGGGAGAGGGAACCCAGCCTCGGTTAGCTCACCAACCCCGGCTGCGCCACTCCGGAATGGCCGGGCGTTCCTTGCCGAGCGTCGAGTCGTCGCCGTGTCCCGGGTAGAACCAGGTCTCGTCCGGCAGCGGGTCGAAGATCCGCTGCTCCAGGTCGTTCAGCAGCGAGATGTTGTCCTCCGGTGACCAGGTCCGGCCGGGGCCGCCGGGGAACAGCGAGTCGCCGGTGAACAGGTGTGGGCGGTCCTCGGCCCGGTAGAGCAGCGCGATCGAGCCGGGGGTGTGCCCGCGCAGGTGGATCACCTCGAGCTCGACCTCGCCGACCCGCACCGTGTCGCCGTTGTCGACCAGGGTGTCCATCGGAATGGGCAGCTCCGGAGCGTCGGCCGGGTGCGCGATCGTGGTCGGCTCGCACATGCCGGCGACCGCGCCAAGGGCCTGCCAGTGGTCCGGGTGGCGGTGGGTGGTCACCACGGTGCGCAGCTGCGGGCGGCTGGCTCCGTGACCGATGACGTCCATCAGCCGGTCCGGCTCGGCGGCCGCGTCGACCAGCAGGGCGTCCCCGGTGGCCCGGCAGACCAGCAGGTAGGCGTTGTTGTCGTACTCGCCGACGGACACCTTGGTGATCGTCAGCGCGTCCAGGGTGCGGCGGGTCGCGGCACCGCCGGGGTCGGTGTGACCTGTGTATTCATCCAGCACATCCACACCGAAGACCCTAGCCGCTCCCGGCCGCCCGGGCAGCGGTGAACTACTGGGGGATCGGCGTCTCGTGCACGTGTCGCCAGCGCAGTCCGTGCGGGGCCTGCTGCTCGGCTTGCAGCAGCGCGGTGACCCGCCGCGAGGAGGTGTGCCCGTGCTGCACGTGCGTCTCCAGGAACCCGACCAGCACGGCGTCGGCCAGTTCGGCGGCCACGGTGACGTCGCTGATCAGGATGCGCAGGCCGGGCTGGCTGTTCGCCGCGCCGGCCAGCCCGTCCAATACCGCCTGCCGGCCCAGCACGTGTCCGTCCACGGTGACCATGGAGAAGTCGGCGGTGTGCGCCGCGCGCAGCGCGTCCAGCACGGCCACCTGGGCCGACGACCCGATCCAGGTGGCCAGTAGCTGGTGTTGTTGCTCGACCTCGGCGACCAGGTGCTCGTCCATGGCCACGGAGACTAGCGACGGCTCACAGCAGCTTGTCGGGTGTGATCGGCAGCGCCCGCATGCGGCGCCCGGTGGCGTGGAACACCGCATTGGCGATCGCCGGCGCCACGCCGACCGAGCAGATCTCGCCCAGTCCCTTGGCGCCGACCGGGTGCGCCTCGGTCTCCGTTCGGTCGACGAACAGCGCGCGCACGTCGCCCACATCGGCGTGTACCGGCACGTGGTAGTCGGTGAGCGCGGGGCCGAGCAGCCGACCGGAGACCGGGTCCGTGGTCAGGTGTTCGGTCAGCGCACCGCCCAACGCGAAGATCATCCCGCCGCGGGCCTGGCTGGCCGCCGTCCGGTGGTTGAGCACCCGGCCGCAGTCGAACACGCCGAGCAGCCGGCTGACCCGAACCCGGGGCAGGTCGCGGTCGATGCGGACCTCGGCGAAGTGCGCGGCGAAGGTGGCCAGCGCGTGCGGCTCGGCGCTCGGCGCCGGCGGCACGTACCGGCCCTCGTCGCGCAGGGAGCCGATGCCGTGGCGGCGCAGCAGCTCCGGATAGGTCTCACCGCGCCCCGGCTGGCCCCGGGCGAACAGCCGGCCGTCGGCGGCGGCCACAGAGCGCTCGGCCAGCCGGTGCAGCGGTGAGCGCGGGTCGGCCACCGCCAGCCGGACCGCGGCGGTGCGCACGGCGGTCGCCGCCATGCTGACCGCGCTACCGGTGTTGCCCGAGGTCAGCGAGCCAAAGGTGGGTGCGGCGGGAGGCAGGTCGGTGTCTCCGGCGAGGATAGAGACCTGGTCGGGGCGCAGGCCAAGGCCGGACGCGGCCACCTGCACCATGGTGGTCAGCGACCCGCCGCCGATCTCCTGGGTGGCGGTGCGCACCACCGCGCGCCCGTCGGCGGTCAGCTCCACCTCGGCCGTGGCGGGGGCGGAGTGCTCCGCCCGGATCCCGGCGGCCATACCCCAGCCGACCAGGTCGTTGCCCTCCCGCCAGGTTCCCGGTCGGGGGTTCCGCCGGGCCCAGCCGAACTCCCGTACGCCGATGTCGAAGCACTCCAGGATGTGGTTGCCGCCCCACGGTTTGCCGGAGTGCGCATGCACCGGGGAGTGGTTGCGGCGGCGCAGCTCGACCGGGTCCACGCCCAGCTGGCTGGCTAGCTCGTCGAGCGCGGACTCGACGGCGAACTGACCCGGTGTGTCGCCGGGGGTGCGCATGGCCCCGGAGAGTCCGATGTTCACCTTGGTGACCCGCTCGGCGGCCAGCAGGTGCGGCGCCGGGTAGAAGGCGTGCGAGGACCGGGTTACCGTCTCGTGCCGGTCGTCGGTCATCGAGGTGTGATTGACCGACTCGTGGATGAGCACGGCAATCCGTCCGTCGCGGTCCGCGCCCAGCCGCACCCGCTGGCGGGTGGGTGCCATGTGCCCGGTGCTGGTGAACACCTGCTTGCGGGTGAGGGTCAGCCGCACCGGCCGCCGCACCATCCGCGCCGCGAGCGCGGCCAACAGGGTGTGCCCCCAGGCGAAGGATTTGTTGCCGAAGCCGCCGCCGACCAGCGAGGAGATCATCCGGACCCGCTCCGGCGGGAGCCCGAACGCGGTGGCCACCGCCGGCCGGTGGGTGTGCACGGCCTGACTGGAGTCGTGCAGGGTGAGCTGGTCGCCGTCCCACGCGGCCAGCGTGACGGACGGCTCCATCGGCGCGTGCGAGACCATCGCGGTCTGGTATTCGGCGTCCACCCGTGCCGGCACCGAGGCCCACGCCCCAGGCGCATCCCCGCGTCGGTTCTCCGGCGGGTAGGCGACGGTGTACGGCCCTCGGGGTGGGTAGGCGGCATCCAGCGCGGCGGCCAGCGTGGGCACCGGGGCGTGCTCCGCGTAGTCGGGGCGCACCAGGGTGGCCGCGTACTCGGCCTGCTCCAAGGTCTCCGCGACGACGAGCGCGACGGGCTGGCCGCCGTGGTGGATCCGGTCGTCGGCGAGCGGCAGGCGGCTCTCCGCGTAGTAGGGGGTCCTCGGCTGCCCCCGCCACGGCGGGCGGTTGAGGTGGGTGATCACCGCCAGCACCCCCCGACTCCGCTCCGCCTCGGCGGTGTCCATGCCACGCAGCTGACCGGCGGAGATCGCGCTGGGCACGATCGCCGCGTGCGCCGCGCCGGCCACCCGCACGTCGCCGGTGTACACCGCGCGCCCGGTCACCTTGGCGCCCGACTCGATCCGGGGGATCGGCGCGCCGATCGGCTCCACCCAGCCACCCGGCGCGGTCACGGCTGACCGCCCAGTTCGGTGAGCGCCCGGCGGACCACTCGGCGGATGAGCTCGACCTTGTAGCCGTTGTCCCGCAGCGGCCGCGCCCCACTGGTGGCGGCCTCGGCCGCGGCGGTGATCGCCAGGTCGTCCAGAGCGCGTCCAGCGAGCGCCTCCTCGGCGGCCGCCGCGCGCCACGGTTTCGGGGCGACGCCGCCGAGCGCCACCCGGGCCGAGCGGACCCGGCCGCCCTGTTCCTCGACCACCACGGCGGCGGAGACGAGGGCGAACGCGAACGAAGCACGGTCGCGCACCTTGAGGTAGTGCGAACGGGAGGTGGGCGAGCTGGGCGGCAGGTCGATGGCCACGATCATTTCCGAGGGCTCCAGGGTGGTCTCGGCGTGCGGGGTGTCGCCGGGCAGCCGGTGCAGCTCGCCGATCGGGATGCCGCGCGGGCCCGCCGGCCCCTCTACCCGCACCACGGCGTCCACGGCAAGCAGGGCAACCGCCAGGTCCGAGGGATGTACCGCGGTGCATGCCGAAGAGCCGCCGAAGACGGCCTGGTGTGAGCTGTCGCCCGCGATCGCCGGACACCCGCTGCCGGGATCGCGGCGGTTACAGGCGAACTCGGGCTGGCGGAAGTACGGGCAGCGCACCCGCTGCAGCAGGTTCCCGCCGAACGTGGCCATGGTGCGGATCTGCGGGGAGGCGCCGGAACGCAGCGCCTGTGCGACGACCGGATAGCGGTCCCGCAGGCG
>DATHIT010000155.1:0-9056 GCA_035489915.1 Pseudonocardia sp.
CTGCCAGCCTGCGCCGGCCAGGGTGGTGTCCCGTGCCCGGTCCCGCGACCAGCGCTGCCGGTCGAGATGCCGGACGCCGTCGTACTCGATCGCCACCTGTGCGGGCGGGTAGGCCAGGTCCACCCGGGCCAGCGGGAACCCGTGCTCGTCGAGCACTCGATATTGGGCCTCGGGGCGGGGCAGGCCGTGTCGGACCAGGGCGAGCCGCAGGCGGGTCTCCATCGGTGACTCTGCGCGGCAGTCGCAGAGGTCGACCACCTCGTCCAGCTTCCGGCAGCCCCTGGCGCGCGGTTCGGTGAGCCGTCTGGTCAGCAGGTCGGCGGGTGGGAACCTGCCGACACGCGCCAGCGAGTCCACCGCGACCACGGCTTCCACCAGCGGCAACCGGCGAGCCAGGTCCCATGCGGTGCGCGCGGCGGAGGTGACGCGGCAGCCGTCCACGGTAGCGATCTCGGACTCGGCCAGCCGGTCCCGGCGCACCCGCAGTCCTGGGTGCCCGCGCGCGTCGGAGGGGACCAGCACCTCGGCGGGAGCGTCGGATGGCGCGCAGCCGGCGCCCAGCAGCAGTGCGGCCGAGTAGCCGGCGAGCACGCCGCCCCTGCCCCTCACCAACAGGTATGCCGCCTGCGTGCGTATCGCGGTTGCGGGTCAGCTCACCGACGGCGAGGGCCTCGTCGCCTCGGAACGGACCGGTGATCATCGGGCCGAACGTACGCGACCTCGACGCCAGTCTGGGTCCGATTCGAAGAATCCAGATTGGCGTCGATCTCGACGCGCTAGCAGTCAGTCGATCGGACCGGTGAAACCGGGAGGTGGGGCGAGCCTTGGTGCGCGGGTCGGCGCGGGTACCGTGACGCATCGTGAGCACACCGTTCTGGGGCCCTGACTTCGACGAACTGCGACAGGTCGATCCCGAGATCGCCGGGGTTGTCCTCGACGAGCTGGACCGGCTGCGCGGCGGGCTGCAACTGATCGCCAGCGAGAACCTGACCAGCCCCGCGGTGCTGGCCGCGCTCGGCTCGACGCTGTCGAACAAGTACGCGGAGGGGTATCCGGGGCGTCGCTACTACGGCGGTTGCCAGGTGGTCGACCAGGCCGAGGAGGTCGGCATCGCGCGGGCCAAGGAGCTGTTCGGCGCCGAGCACGCCAACCTCCAGCCGCATTGCGGCGCGACCGCGAACTTCGCGGTCTACGCGGCGTTCGCCCAGCCCGGCGACACCGTGCTGGCCATGGACCTCAAGCAGGGCGGGCACCTCACCCACGGTTCCAAGGTGAGCTTCTCCGGCAAGTGGTTCAACGCGGTGCCCTACACGGTCCGCGAGGACACCGAGCTGATCGACTACGACCAGGTCCGCGACCTGGCCAAGCAGCACCAACCAAAGATCATCATTGCCGGCGCGACCGCCTATGCCAGGCTGATCGACTTCGCGGTCTTCCGGGAGATCGCCGACGAGGTGGGCGCGATCCTGATGGTGGACGCCGCGCACTTCATCGGCCTGGTCGCCGGCAAGGCCATCCCGTCCCCGGTGCCCTATGCCGACGTGGTGTCCGCGACCACGCACCAGGTGCTGCGCGGCCCGCGCGGCGGCATGATCCTCTGCCGCGAAGAGCACGCCAAGGCCATCGACAAGGCGGTGTTCCCGTTCTCCCAGGGCGGCCCGATGATGCACGCGGTGGCGGCCAAGGCGGTCGCCCTGAAGGAGGCGGCGAGCGCCGACTACCAGGCCTACGCCGCGCAGGTGGTGACCAACGCCGGCGCGCTGGCCAAGAGCCTGGAGGCGGAGGGCATGCGCGCGGTGACCGGCGGCACGGACACCCACCTGGCGTTGCTGGACCTGCGCCCCCTCGGGGTCACCGGGGCAGAGGCCGAGGCCCGCTGCGACGCCGCGCGGATCACCCTGAACAAGAACTCCATCCCGTACGACCCGGCTCCGCCGCTGCGCCCGTCCGGAATCCGGGTCGGTTCGCCCAGCGTGACCACCCAGGGCATGACCGAGACCGAGATGGCCGAGGTCGGCCGCCTGGTGGCCCGCGCGGTGAAGGCGGAACAGGGCACCGACGCGGGCGACCGCGAGCTCGCCGCGGTGGCCGACGAGGTGGCCGCGCTGGTCGCCCGCACTCCTGCGTACCCGCGCGGGTAGGCCGTGCCGCCGACCAGCACGGCCGGGGTGGAGCCGCCCCGGCTGTACGCCCAGGGCCTGAACACGCTCGGCACCCCAGGCCTGCCTATCCGGGAGTACCTGCTGGTCGGCCTGACCGCCGCCGTGGTGACGTTCCTGCTGGTCGGATTGGTCCGGGTGCTCGCGGTGCGGTTCGGCGCGGTGGCCTGGCCCAGGGGCCGGGACGTGCACGTCACCCCGACGCCGCGGTGGGGCGGGCTGGCCATGTACGGCGGGGTGCTCGGCGGGGTCGCGGTGGCCGGGCAGCTGCCCGCGCTGCGGCTGGCGTTCGCCTACTCCTCCGAGGTGATCGGCGCGATCGTGGCGGCGGGGCTGCTGGTGCTGGTGGGCGCGCTGGACGACCGGTTCGAGCTGGACGCGATCACCAAGCTGGCCGGCCAAGCCACCGCCGCCGGCGTGCTGGTGCTCTTCGGCGTGCAGTGGGCGGTGTTCTGGGTGCCCTGGGGGGGCGGCGCGACCAGCGCCGGTTCCGCGCTGGTGCTCAGCCAGGAGCAGGGCGTGCTGCTCACCGTGGTGCTCACCGTGGCACTGGTCAACGGGATGAACTTCGTGGACGGGCTGGACGGGCTGGCCGCCGGCATCGGCTGCGTGGCCGCCTCGGCCACCTGCCTGTTCTCCCTCGGGCTGCTCTACAACGCGGGCAATGACCCCAACGCCTACACCCCGGCGCTGATCGCCGCCCTGCTGGCCGGGGTGTGTTTCGGCTTCCTGCCGCACAACTTCAACCCGGCCCGGATCTTCATGGGCGACTCCGGCTCGATGCTGATCGGCATCATGCTCGCCGCCGCGACCACCACGGCGTCCGGTCGCATCCCGTTCGCCAGCACCGACGGCAAGGACGTGGTGGGCCTGCTGGCGCCGCTGATCGTGCTGGCCGCGGTGGTGTTCGTGCCGCTGCTGGACCTACTGATGGCCGTGGTGCGCCGGACCAGGGCGGGCACCAGCCCGTTCAGCCCGGACAAGATGCACCTGCACCACCGACTGCTGGAGATCGGCCACTCGCAGCGCCGGGCGGTACTGCTGATTTACCTCTGGTCCGGTGTGCTGGCCTTCGGCGCGGTGGCGCTCGCGGTCACCGACGACACCGCGTTGGTGCTCTGGGGAGTCGGGTTCGGCCTGCTCCTCGCGGTGCTGGCCTCGGCCGTGCCCCGGCTGCGGGTTCGAAGTTCCACCGATCGGGTAAGTCCTCGGCGCTGAACCGGGCGACATCCGCTGAGAGGCCATCAGCTTCCGGTCGGGCGCGGCGCCGGAGGATCATCGGACAGGCCGACTCGAGCGGGGCCGTACGCGAGTTGAATCGGCGATCAATGCCGGGGTGTTTATCGCTGGTCAGGGCGCAGCAAGCAACCGAGCGGCGCTGTGGTAGCGTCGCCCCATTCCCGCCGACAGGCGGGGAGCCGATCGTCAGTGTGGCACAGACCATGGTCCGGGGGACCAGAGGCTCACGCCATGCGGTAGGGGAGAAGCGTTTGAGCGATTGTGGCCAGTCCGCCGATCTGACCCGCTGACACCGACGAGCTGAGCACGCGGTGAGTAGCCAGGGTCCCGAGATAAGCGACCTGCTGGGGATGGGTGCAAGCATCGCCGGCTGTGTGGTCGTGGGTTTCGGCATCGGTTGGCTGGTCGACCAGGCGTTGGGGCTGTTCCCGGTCTTCGCGCTGGTCGGCCTGCTACTGGGCATCGTCGCCGCGTGCTTCTACGTGTACGGCCAATTCAAAAAGTTCATGTGAGCGACCGCGATTCGGCGGCTCGACACAACGGTGAGACAGACGACAGCGAGACATTGAGGTGACAGGGCAAGTGATCCTCGGAGCACCGACGATGGTGCCCCCCGTCAACCGGCGGACCCTTCGCAGGACGCTGGTGTGGGCCGGCGTGGCCGGCGTGCTCGGCACCGTCGTGCTGGTATTGGTCGGTCACCCGCTGGCGGCGCCGCTCGGCTGGGTTGGCCTGATCCTCGGCGCGCTGAACGCCCGGATGGCGCAGGTGTCCGTCGCCCGGTATTCCGATCATGGCGAGTTCAGCAAGGGCAGGTTTGCGATCAGCGTGCTCGGCCGGCTCGGTGTGATCACCGTCATCGCACTAGGCTGCGCCGTGTTGTTCCAGCCGGCCGGCCTCGCGGTTTTCGCCGGCCTGGCCATCTTCCAACTTCTCACCATCGTGAGTGCCATGCTGCCGCTGGTCAAGGAGATCCGACAGTCATGAGAGACATGCTCGAGGGCCAGCAGGTGCTCGCCGCCGAGGCCATCCAGCCAGGTCACCACCCGACGGTGGAGTTCCTCGGCCTTACCTTCAACACCGACACGTTGATCAGCACCGTGATCGCGGGGGCCATCGTGGTCGGGCTCGGCCTGTACATGGCCAGGGGCGCGAGCGCCGGCAAGCCCACCAAGCTGCAGATCATCTTCGAGATGCTCGCCGAGTGGGTGCGGGGCCAGATCGACGACGGCATGGGCATCCGCGCGCCGAAGGGCGTGACCGAGCTCGGCATCACCACGTTCGCCTTCATCCTGATCGCCAACTGGCTGGCCGCGCTGCCCACCGAGCACTACGCGCCGCCGCCCACGGCCGATGTCAACCTGGTCTACCCGATGGCGCTGCTGGTGATCATCTGGGTGAACGTGGTGGCCATCCGGCGCCGTGGGTTCAAGGGCTACTTCGGGCACTTCGCCCACCCCTACGCGTTCCTCGCACCCATCGAGATCGTCACCCAGTACTTCGCCCGGCCGCTGTCGCTGGCCCTGCGGCTGTGGGGCAACATCTTCGCCGGTGTGCTCATGGTGCAGGTGATCGGTTTGATGCCGGCCTATGTGCTGTGGCTGCCGAACGCGGCCTGGAAACTTTTCGACATGTTCATCGGCGCGCTGCAGGCGCTGATCTTCAGCCTGCTCACCATCATGTACTTCAGCGAAGCGGTGGGCGAAGAGGACGAGGCTGGCGCGCATTGAGCCGCCGACTCACGGTGTGCTCCGCCAACTGATCCCCCAACTAAACGTGTCACCAGAGAAACAAGGAGAGTCATGAGTCTGACCAACCAGCTGCTCGCCCAGGGCTCGGCGGCGGGCGAACTTCGGCTGGCCGGAGCGTTCATCGGTGGTGGGCTGGCCCTGGCCGGCGGCGCAATTGGCGCGGCGATCGGCGACGGCCTGGCCGGTGCGGCCACCATCCAGGGTGTTGCTCGTCAGCCGGAGGCCCGCGGCCGGCTGAACACGATCATGTTCCTGATCATCGGTCTGGTTGAGGGTATGTACTTCATCAACCTGGCCTTCATGGCGTTGTTCGTGTTCGTGCTCGGCGCCTAGTGACCGATGTCGGGCCTGTGACGACCGTGGGGAGACCCTGATGCGAACCACCGTCTTGGCGGCGGACAACTTCCTGCTGCCGAACGGCACCATCATCGCCGAGCTGGTCGCGTTCCTGCTGATCCTGTTCGTGCTGTGGAAGTACGTGGTACCGCCGCTGTCCAAGTCCCTGCAGCAGCGCCAGGACATGGTGCAGAAGCAGGTCGAGGACGCGGAGGACGCCGCCCGCCGGCTGAAGGCCGCCGAGGAGCGCTACAACGAAGCGTTGACCGAGGCCCGCACCGAGGCCGCGAAGATCCGGGACAACGCGCGGGCGGAGGGCGAGCGGATCCGTGAGGAACTCCGCGGCCAGGCCAGCGCCGAGGTCGAGCGGATCCGGCAGCGCGGCGAGGAGCAGCTGGCCAGCCAGCGCGACCAGGTAGTCCGGCAGCTGCGCGGCGAACTGGGCGGGCTCGCGGTCCAGCTCGCTGAGCAGCTGGTGGGCCGAGAGCTCTCCGACGACGAGGGCAAGCGGTCCACCGTGGACCGGTTCCTCACGCAGCTGGACGAGCTGCCGGCCAAGCAGTCGGGTACCCCGGCCTCGGCGCAGCAACCCGCGCCGGCTTCCGGTGGAGCCAGCTGATGGCGCTCCAGCTGCAGGCCGCCAGCCGGGAGTCGTTGGCCGAGGCGGAGGCCCGGCTGGACAGCCGGGTGGACAGCGCCTCGGTCACCGAGCTGGCCACCTTGGGCGAGGAATTGTTCGAGGTGATGCGGCTGCTGATCAACGAGCCAGGCCTGCGGCGCCACCTGGCCGACTCGTCGGTGCCCGGGGCGAACCGGTCCCAGCTGGCCGATCAGCTACTCAGCCGGCAGCTCGGCCGGGCCGCCCTGGACACGGTGTCCGACCTGGTGTCGGCGCGCTGGTCCCGGCCGTCGGATCTGGTGGAGGCCGTCGAGGTGCTGGCCCGGCGGGCCACCTTCGCGGTCGCCGAGAAGGACGGCACGCTCGCCGAGGTGGAGGACGAGCTGTTCCGGTTCGGCCGCATCCTGGACAGCGAGCCAGCACTGGCCTCGCTGCTGGCCGATCCGAATGCCCCGGAGGACCGCCGGGTCGCGCTGCTTGACCAGGTACTCGGGCAGAAGGTCCGCCCGGTCACCAAGGCGCTGCTCGAACAGACCGTGCGCTCCCCTCGGGGACGCAGCCTGGATCTCGCGGCGGAGGAACTCTCCGAGCTGGCCGCCGCCCGCCGGGATCGGTACGTAGCCCATGTCGGCACTCCGGTGGCGCTCACCGCACAGCAGGAACAGCGGCTCACCGACACACTGAGCAGGCTGTACGGCCGGCAGATGTCACTGCAGATCGAGCTGGATCCCACCCTGCTGGGCGGCCTGGTGGTGCGGGTCGGCGGCGAAGTGATCGATGGCAGCGTGTCCAGCCGGCTGAGCGCCGCCAAGCGCGCACTGCCCAGATAGCGGCGCACGCGGCCTGGCTCAGACGGGGGTCTGACCGGCGGCGCGAGCGGCGCAATCGGCCCATGACGAGACGTAGATTTTCTCCGTAGAGAAGGAATCAAGAACCATGGCAGAGCTGACGATCTCCTCGGATGAGATCCGGAGCGCGATCGCGAGCTACGTCTCGTCGCTGGAGACCGAGACCTCGCGGGAAGAGGTGGGCACTGTCTCCGACACCGGAGACGGCATCGCCCACGTCGAGGGCCTGCCCTCGGCGATGACCAACGAGCTGCTGGAGTTCGAGGGCGGCATCCTGGGTGTCGCGCTGAACCTGGACGTGCGCGAGATCGGCGCGGTCATCCTCGGCCAGTACGGCGGGATCGCGGAGGGCCAGCAGGTCAAGCGCACCGGCAACATCCTCTCGGTGCCGGTGGGCGACGGCTTCCTGGGGCGCGTGGTTGACCCGCTGGGCCACCCGATCGACGGCCAGGGCGACATCGAGGCCGAGGAGCAGCGGGTGCTGGAGCTGCAGGCCGCCTCGGTGGTCGAGCGGCAGAGCGTGAACCAGCCGCTGCAGACCGGCATCAAGGCCATCGACTCGATGACCCCGATCGGCCGAGGCCAGCGCCAGCTGATCATCGGTGACCGGAAGACCGGCAAGACCGCGGTCTGCGTCGACACGATCCTCAACCAGAAGCAGAACTGGGCCAGTGGCGACCCGGAGAAGCAGGTCCGCTGCATCTATGTGGCGATCGGCCAGAAGGGCTCCACGATCGCCGGTGTGCGGCAGTCCCTGGAGGACGCCGGCGCGCTGGAGTACACCACCATCGTGGCCGCCCCGGCCTCCGACCCGGCCGGCTTCAAGTGGCTGGCCCCGTACACCGGCTCGGCCATCGGCCAGCACTGGATGTACCAGGGCAAGCACGTGCTGATCGTGTTCGACGACCTGTCCAAGCAGGCCGAGGCGTACCGGGCGATCTCCCTGCTGCTGCGCCGCCCGCCGGGCCGCGAGGCCTACCCGGGCGACGTGTTCTACCTGCACTCGCGGCTGCTCGAGCGCTGCGCCAAGCTCTCCGACGAGTTGGGCGCCGGTTCGATGACTGGGCTGCCGATCATCGAGACCAAGGCCAACGACGTCTCGGCGTACATCCCCACGAACGTCATCTCGATCACCGACGGGCAGTGCTTCCTGGAGTCGGACCTGTTCAACCAGGGCGTGCGGCCGGCCATCAACGTGGGCGTCTCGGTGTCCCGAGTCGGTGGCGCCGCGCAGATCAAGGCGATGAAGGCGGTGTCCGGTTCGCTGCGGCTGGACCTGTCGCAGTACCGCGAGCTGGAGGCGTTCGCCGCGTTCGGTTCTGACCTGGATGCCGCGTCGGCGGCGGCCCTGGGCCGCGGTAGCCGGCTGGTCGAGCTGCTCAAGCAGGGGCAGTACTCCCCGTACCCGGTCGAGGAACAGGTCGTGTCGATCTTCCTGGGTACCAAGGGACATCTGGACTCCGTGCCGGTAGCCGATGTCCGCCGGTTCGAGACGGAGTTCCTCGACTACGTGCGGCGCAACGAGCAGGGGATCCTCGACGAGATCCGGGAAAGCGGCCAGCTCTCCGAGGACAACACCGAGCGGCTGGTGCGGGTGGTGGGCGAGTTCAAGAAGGAGTTCACTGCGAGCGACGGTTCGTCGGTGGTACCCAAGGAGCAGCAGGCCGAGGCGATGGACGAGGAAGACACCACTCGTGAGTCGGTCAAGGTGAACAAGCCAGCGCCGGCCAAGCGCTGAACGGGTAGGCGAGATACATGGCGGCACAGATTCGAGTCCTGCGGCGGCGAATTCGCTCGACGCAGTCGATCAAGAAGATCACCCGGGCGATGGAGCTGATCGCCACCTCGCGGATCGTCAAGGCCCGCGGCCGGGTGGAGGCCTCCAAGCCCTACGCCGAGGAACTCACCCGGGTCCTCACCGAGCTGGCCAACAACTCGGCGCTGGACCACCCGCTGCTGGTGGAGCGGGACAACCCGACTCGGGCGGCGGTGCTCGTGGTGACCAGCGACCGGGGGCAGTGCGGCGGTTACAACTCCAACGTGCTCAGGGCGGCCAGGGAGCTGGAGGAGCTGCTGCGCGAACAGGGCAAGGAAGTGGTCCGGT
>DATHIT010000156.1:0-5431 GCA_035489915.1 Pseudonocardia sp.
TTCTCCGCCGGAATCACCGTGCCGGCCATGGTGGAGGTCGCCAGCGGAAAGGTGGCCACGAACGGCTTCGCCCAGCTGACCCTGGACTTTGCCACCGAATGGCGGGCGCACCACCGGGACGGCGCCCCCGACCTGTACCCGGAGGCGCGCCGGGCGGAGATCGACGAGATCAACGAGGCGGTTTATCACGACGTGAACAACGGCGTCTACAAATGCGGATTCGCCGGCAGCCAGGCGGCCTACGAGCGCGCCTATCACACCCTGTTCGCCCAGCTGGACGCGCTTTCCGACCGGCTCACCACCCGCCGCTACCTGGTCGGCGACTCGATCACCGAGGCGGACGTCCGGCTCTGGGTGACCCTGGTCCGGTTCGACCCCGTCTACCACGGGCACTTCAAGTGCAACCGGAACAAACTGACCGAGATGCCGGTGCTCTGGGCCTACGCCCGGGACCTGTTCCAGACCCCGGGACTCGGCGACACCATCGACTTCGAGCAGATCAAACAGCACTACTACGGGGTGCACCGGACGCTCAACCCGAGCGGCATCGTCCCGGTCGGCCCGGACCCCAGCGGATGGCTCACCCCACACGGCCGCGAGGACCTCGGCGGGCGGCCGTTCGGCGACGGCACCCCGCCCGGTCCCCCACCCCCCAACGAGCGCGTCCCCGCACTCACCGACTAACCGCGTCCCGAGCCCGCGGCCCCCGCCAGCTAATCCGCCGCCAGCCCCAGCCCGCCGGCCGCGGCCGGCCGCCAGCCCCAGCCCGCAGCAGCCGCAGTCCGCCCGCCGCAGCCCGCAGCCCGCCCGATCCCGCTGCAGCCCGCCGCGTCCGTCCGCGGCCCCGGCTGCTCACACAGCTTGTGTGCTGCCCACACAGCGGCCCAGGCTGCTGTGTCGAGCCAGCAGGGCTGTGTAAGCGCAGAACGGAGACCGCGCGACCGCATCTCGACCTCGGCTCGACCTCAGCGCAGTTCGCGCATCGAGATCTACTTCAGCGGGCTTGCACCATGATCCAAGCCCGCTGAGGTAGATGTCGGCGAGAGGCCGCCGCCGGCCTTGCCAGCCGCCAGTTGAAACCACCGGAGCCGGCAAAGGAAGTCGGACACGAGGCGCTAGGAGAGGCTGCCGCCGAAGGTTCGGCCGCTCCAGCGGGGCTCGACCACGGCCCACTCGCGCTCCCAGCGCACACAGTTGCGCGCCATCGCCAGGTGTCGAATCCCGAACCATGCCATGGTCAGCACGGCGATGATCATGAACAACATGATGCCCGAGGCGACGTATCCGGCGGCGGTGGCGTCCGCGGATCGGGTGGGCGGCGGCACCAGATGGTGCGATCGGTCCACCCACACCACGGTGAGGTCGCCGGAGCGAAGCGCGCCGTCGACCGTTGCATCGCCCTCGCGGACCACGCCGTCGGTTTCAGCCCAGCGCACCGGTACCTGGGCCAGCGGCCCGGCCCCCGCGTCGCCCACCTCCGGCATCGGCGCCACGTCCTGCAGTACAACCGCGCGCACGGGGGTGCGCGATGCGGACTCCAACCGCGCCCGTTCCAGCAGGCTGCCGTGCACATGAAATCCGATGATCATCGACAGGACCGCGCCGAGCAGCCCCAACGATGCCAAGGTCCACGCCGCGCTGTCCTCGACCCAGTCAGTACCTCGCTTCGGGATCCGCCGCTGTTGAGACGGATGCCAACGCTCCCGGCCGGCTCGCATTGCGCCACCTCCCTCGTCTCCTCCAGCATCCAGGAGCTGCGGGAATGCGTCGACGAAACGAGAGGCTTAACCATGTTGAGCTTCGTCACCCACTCTCAGCATGTGACCCCGCACACCGCCACGCAGAGGCGCGGACCAGCGCGAACGTGACGGTCTGAGACCTCGTCCGGAATTGCTCCGCGCTTTGTTTGGGGAAGGTAGGCAATGGGGCATATTTGACTATTCGCGCTGGCCATCACCAGCCTAAAGTGTCCGGAGGGGGATTGTTCACTGGTTGTCGAGGTCGTGTATACAAGCATCGGCAACACTGATAGCTCAACACGGTTTGCCGGCCCTTGCGGTGTGTGTCGTACTCCGGGTGGGAGCCCTTCGGAGTACGACCCACACCGCAAGGTTTTTTATTGCCGAGGACGTTTCTCGAGCGGCTCGGAAATGCACGGATACCGCGAGCGAGCTACGTCACTTTCGGAAGCGCCCGCCCCGGTCAGCGGTGCGCGAGCTGGGGTGCGCGGGGTGCCGCCGACGGTAGGTGGCCGAGCTCGCCTTCTCGCCGCAGGCGGCCATCGTGCACCACCGCCGACTGCCGGGGCGCGAGCGGTCCACGAAGAACAGCGAGCAGTCGTGCCCCAGGCAGGCCCGGACCCGCTGGCGGTAGTTGCCGGTGAACAGCTCGATGGTGTCCCGGGCGACCACCGCCAGGACGGCCTCCAGGGAGGCGGATTCCGGCGGCACCGGGCTGGCTCCGTCCCTGCCGAGCAGGGTGACCGGCGGGCTGGCCGAAGCGGCCTCGTTGACCAGGCCGATCGCGTCCACCGGCAGCGGCGTGTGATCAACCAAGGCCCGCGTCATGGCGTGGATCGCCTCGCGCAGCGCCCTGGCTCCGGCCACGTCGCTCTCGGTGATCGGCGGCCGCGCACTGGGCAGGCCGGCCACGCGCAGCCAGGTCACGAGCTCCTCGGGGGCGCCCAGCAGCTCCCGGTCGCCCATGCCGCGTTTGGCCAGGGTGGCCACGAAATCCAGACACAGCGCGCCGGACCGGAACGGGAAGCCAGCCCGCCGAAGATCTTTAGTAGTCGCCGGTACCGGTGCGCCGGTGACCGGGACCGCGCCGGTGGCATCGCCCGGCTGGAATATCGACATCACCGCTCACCTCGTTGTTTGCCCGACCCCAGGGAGTTCTCCCCCGGCGCTCGGCACGGCGCCCACCAGGACGTCCGGAGCTGTCGCGCAGTGTGGCACACCGCGTGAGGGGTTTGACAAATCACACCAAATCGGTGGAGTCTCGAGCCGTGCGAGGGACGGAACTGCTCCTGGTTCGCCGCCGTGTCGTGGACAACATGACACTGGTCGGCGCCGCCTGTCTGCGCTGAGTCGTCGCGCCACCGTGCGCGCCCCGCACCATCCCCGGCATCTCGCCACCGCTACGTCACGTCCGCCCGAGGCGGAGAGGACTGCCCGATGAGCACCACGCCAACCAGACCAACCCCAGACCAGCCTCTCAGCTTTGACGAGCCCGACGGAGTGGCCGCGAGGGGAACCGTGGTGGTCCTCCCCGGACGCGGTGAGCGACCCGGCATCTACCAGCGCCTGGGCAAGCGGCTTGCCGCCGACGCCTACCGGGTGCGGGTGGTGGGCGATGCCACCGAGCACCTGGCGGAGATCACCGTCCAGGTCAAGGCGCTGCTCGGCGACGCGGACCGGCCCAGCCCGGCGGTTCTGGTCGGCTCGGACAGCGGTGCCCTGCTGGCGCTGCGCCTGGTCGCCCTCGGCACCGTGGCCGTCGACGGGCTCATCCTGGCCGGGCTGCCCGATCCCGACCGGCAGCTCGAGGTGGCCGCCGAGGCGGAAGCGGAGGTGCGCGCTTCCTGCCCCACCCACCAGAAGCTGCTGCGCGACACCGAGCGCGCGGTGTTCCAGGCGGGCGCGCTGACCAGCGAGCGGATCCCGGACGCGCTGCGCGAACCGGTCGACCCCGCGCAGGTGCCGGTGCCCGTGCTCGGCCTGCACGGGGACAACGACCAGGTCAGCCCGCTCGAGCGGGTCCACGCCGACTACGCGGGGCTGCCCCGGGTGGAGCTGCTGACCGTGGCGGACGGCCGGCACGACGTGCTCAACGCGGCCAACCAACGCAGCGTCGCGGCCAGCGTGGTGCTCTGGCTGGAGCGGTTGAAGCTGGGCGCCGAGCTGCCGCCTATCGTGCGGCCAATGCAGCCTTCTGAGCAGGTTCCCCCAGCCGACCAGAGCCCCCGGCGAGACGTGCTGATCACCGCCGACGAGCTGCGCGACCAGCTCCAGGGTGACAATCCGCCCACCCTGCTGGATGTGCGCTGGGCGCTGGGCGACCCGGACGGGCACCGGCACTACCGCGACGGGCACATCCCGGGCGCGGTCTACGTCGACCTCGACACCGAGCTGGCCGCCCACGGCGCGCCGGGCGCCGGGCGCCACCCGCTGCCCGAACTGGCCGATCTCCAGGCGGCGGCCCGCCGCTGGGGCGTGCGCACCGGCCGGCCGGTGGTGATCTACGACAACGCCGGCGACACCGCGGCCGCGCGGGCCTGGTGGCTGCTGCGCTGGGCCGGTGTGCCCGACGTCCGGCTGCTGGACGGCGCGCTCAAGGCGTGGCTCGAGCAGGGCTTCGAGCTGGCCACCGGGGAGGAGCAGCCTCCCGCCGGGGACGTCGAGCTGCGCGCCGGCCAGCTGCCGGTGCTCACCGCCGACCGGGCCGCCGCGCTGGCCGAGGACACCGGCGGCGTGCTGCTGGATGCCCGGGCCGGCGAGCGCTACCGGGGCGAGGTCGAACCGATCGACCCCCGCGCCGGGCACATCCCGGGAGCGCTCTCCGCGCCGACCGCCGACAACCTCACCGCCGACGGCACCTTCCGCCCCACCGCCGAGCTGCGCGACCGGTTCGCCCAGCTGAACGCGGCCGGGAGCGCCGAGGTCGGGGTGTACTGCGGCTCCGGGGTGACCGCCGCGCACGAGATCGCCGCCCTGGCCGTGGCCGGCATCCCGGCGGCGCTCTACCCCGGATCCTGGTCGGCCTGGTCCTCGGACCCGGACCGCCCGGCCGCCACCGGCGCCGAGCCAGGAGCCGCGCCGCACCACCCCGAGCAGAACCCCGCGAGCACCACCCCGAGCAGCGGAGAAAGCCCATGAGCACGCACCAGACCTCGACCCTGCCCGCCGTCCCCGACGACGGCGCAGTGGTGCCAGCCGCCCGGCAGCCCGAGTACCCCGGGAGGTCGGTGGCGCGGGTAGAGATCCGACCGGCCCGGACGACCAGCCGGCGCAGCGTGCCCCGCCCGTTGCGCAGGGCGGCCGGGCCGATCGGCACGCTGTTACTGTGGTGGCTGCTCAGCGCCACCGGTGTGCTGTCCCCGGAGGTGCTGGCCAGCCCGGTGACCGTGTTCGGCAAGGCGCTGAGCATGATCGCCGACGGTGAGCTGCCCACCGCGATCGCGGTGTCCGGGCAGCGGGTGGCGCTCGGTTTCCTCATCGGCGCGCTGGTGGGCACCGCGCTGGCGCTGGTCGCCGGCCTGCTCCGACTCGGCGAGGATCTGGTCGACTCCACCGTCGGCATGTTCCGCACGCTGCCCTGGGTCGGGCTGATCCCGCTGTTCATCATCTGGTTCGGCATCAACGAGGAACCCAAGATCGCGCTGATCGCGCTGGGCGTCACGTTCCCGATCTACTTCAACATCTACGCCGGC
>DATHIT010000157.1:0-4320 GCA_035489915.1 Pseudonocardia sp.
GTCTCCGGCTACCTGGTCCAGCTGGTCGCCGACCAGAAGCCGCTGGTCGGCCCGGCCGGGCCCACCGCCGACTTCACCGACCTGCACGCCTGGACCGAGGTGTACCTGCCCGGCGCCGGCTGGATCGGCCTGGACCCGACCTCCGGGCTGTTCGCCGGCGAGGGCCACATCCCGCTCGCGTGTACCCCCGAGCCGTCCAGCGCCGCCCCGGTCTCCGGTGCGCTGGAGCAGGCCGAAGTGGAGTTCGCCCACGTCAACCGGGTTAGCCGACTGCACGAGAGCCCCCGGGTCACGCTGCCCTACACCGACCGCCAGTGGGCCGACATCGACGCGCTGGGCAAGGCGGTGGACGACGAGCTGGTCAAGGGCGACGTCCGGCTGACCCACGGCGGCGAGCCGACCTTCGTCTCGGTCGCCGACATGGAATCCGACGAGTGGACCGTCGCACCGGACGGCCCGAGCAAGCGCGAGCTGTCCTGGCGGTTGTCCGGCCAGCTCGCCGAGCGGTTCGCGCCTGGTGGGCTCCTCCAGTTCGGCCAGGGCAAGTGGTACCCCGGCGAACCGTTGCCACGCTGGCAGATCAGCATCCTGTGGCGCACCGACCAGGAGCCGCTGTGGCTGGCGCCGGAGCTGCTCGCGGACCCCTGGGCGCCGGGTGACTGCAGCGCCGAGGACTCCAGGGCCCTGCTGCTGGAGATCGCCAACCGCCTCGGCATCGAGGCCGAGTACTGCCTGCCCGTCTACGAGGACCCGCTGGACCGGTTGGCCGCCGAGGCGCTGCTGCCGGACGGTCCGCCGCCCCCCTACGACGTCGACCCGACCGACCCGGCACTGGCCGAGCCGGACGTCAGGGCCCAGATCGTCGCCGCGCTGGACGCCGAGCGCGGCGAGCCGACGGGGTGGACCGTGTTCGTGCACCGCATCCACTCCGGTGGCGGCGGCTGGGCCACCACCCGGTGGACGCTGCGCCGCAAGCACCTGATGCTGCGCCCCGGCGACTCACCGATGGGGCTGCGGCTGCCGCTGGGCTCGATGAGCTGGAAACCGCTGCCGCCGGAGCCCGAGCGGTCCACATTCGAGGAGCGCGAAACGCTGCCCAGCGCGTCCGACCTGGTACCCGACGCCGCCGCGATCGTGCCGGCCGCCACCGTCGTGCCGTCCGAACAGGCGCCGCCGACCGCGCTGTGCGTGGAGGTACGCGATGGCCGACTGCACGTGTTCCTGCCGCCGATGGAGTACCTGGAGCACGCCGTCGAGCTGCTCGGCGCGGTAGAGGCGGCGGTCACCGAGGTGGGCCAGCCGGTGGTGATCGAGGGCTACGCGCCGCCGAACGACCCCCGGCTGCTCCGCCTGGTGGTCGGCGCCGACCCCGGGGTGATCGAGGTGAACGTGCACCCCTCGGCGAGCTGGCCGCAACTGGTCGAGACGGTCACCGGGCTGTACGAGGACGCCCGCCAGGTCGGCCTTGGCACCGAGAAGTTCGACCTGGACGGCACCCACACCGGCACCGGCGGCGGCAACCACGTCACCCTCGGTGGCGCGAGCGCGCCGGACAGCCCGCTGCTGCGCCGCCCCGACCTGCTGCGCAGCATGATCACCTTCTGGCAGCACCACCCGGCGCTGTCCTACCTGTTCTCCGGGCGCTTCATCGGCCCGACCAGCCAGTCGCCCCGGGTGGACGAGGGCCGCGACGAGACGCTGTACGAACTGGAGATCGCGTTCGCCGAGCTGGAGCGCAACAGCGGCGGTAACAAGGGCAGTGGCGACGGCGCGTCGGCCAAGCCGTGGCTGGCCGACCGGCTGCTGCGGCATCTGCTGGTGGACATCACCGGCAACACCCACCGCGCCGAGTTCTGCATCGACAAGCTGTTCAGCCCGGGCACCGAGCGCGGCCGGCTCGGGCTGCTGGAGCTGCGCGCGTTCGAGATGCCGCCGCACGCGCGGATGGCGCTGGTGCAGTCGCTGCTGGTGCGGGCGCTGGTGGCCCGGTTCTGGCGGGAGCCCTACGCCGGGCCGCTGGTCCGCTGGGGTACCGAGCTGCACGACAAGTTCCTGCTGCCGGCGTACGTGGCGGCGGACATCGCCGAGGTCACCGCCGACCTGCGGGCGCACGGCTACCCGTTCCAGCAGGAGTGGCTGGCTCCGTTCCTGGAGTTCCGGTTCCCACTGATCGGCACGACCGATGTCGCCGGCGTCACCCTGGAGCTGCGCAACGCCATCGAGCCGTGGCCGGTGCTCGGCGAAGAGGTCGCGCTCACCACCTCGGCCCGCTACGTGGACTCCTCGGTGGAGCGGCTGCAGGTGCTGGTCCGCGGCATGACGCCCGGCCGCCACCTGGTCACCTGCAACGGCGTGGCGGTGCCGCTGCGGCCCACCGGCACCCCCGGCGAGTTCGTCGCCGGGGTGCGCTACCGGGCCTGGGCGCCGCACTCCGCGCTGCACCCGACCATCGGCGTGCACGCGCCGCTGGTGTTCGACCTGGTGGACCGCTGGAACGGGCGCTCGCTCGGCGGCTGCACCTATCACGTGTCCCACCCCGGCGGCACCAGCTACGAGCACTTCCCGGTGAACGCCAACGAGGCCGAGGCGCGCCGGGCCAGCCGGTTCCGCACGGACCGGCACACCGAGGGCCAGATCGACCTGGCCGCCGCGACGGCGATGTCGCCGCTGGGCACCGATGAGTACCCTTACACCGTGGACCTGCGACGCGCACCGGGGATGGCGAGTACCGGCCGGGTGGAATGACGTGCCCGCTGAGCCGGCGACCGCCACGCCGATTGGGCTGATCGCCGGCTACCAGCCGCTGCCGGCCGTGCACGACGACATGGTCGACGTCGAGGGGCGGCTGACCGAGCAGTGGGCGCACATCGGCCCGGTGCTCGACGGGCTCGGTCGCCACCAGCTGACGCGGCGTCGCGCCGAGGCGGCCCGGCTGCTGGCCAACGACGGCGTCGACTACCAGTTGGCCGCCGGCGAGCCCGGAACCGCGCGGCGCTGGGAGCTGGACCCGGTTCCGCTGCTGCTGGGCAGCGCGCAGTGGGCCGAGGTCGAGCGCGGCGTCATCCAGCGCGCGGAGCTGCTGAACCTGATCCTCACCGACGTCTACGGGGCCCGGCGGCTGCTACGCGATGGTCTGCTGCCGCCCGAGCTGGTGTTCGGCCACCCCGGGTTCCTGCGCCAGGCCGACCAGATCCGGATCCCGGGTTCCCAGCAGCTGGTCACCTGCGCCACCGACCTGGCCAGGGACGCGAGCGGCGGCTGGTGGGTACTGTCCGACCGCAGCCAGACCCCGTCCGGCTTCGGCTATGCGCTGGAGAACCGGCTGGTGGTGTCCCGGGTGTTCCCCAGCATGCACCGCGACGCCCAGGTGCACCGGCTGGCGCCGTTCTTCCGCACCCTGCGCTCGGCGCTGCAGGCGGCCGCCCCGCCGACGGCCAGCGAGCCACGGATCGTGGTGCTGACCCCCGGACCGTGGAGCGAGAGCGCCTTCGAGCATGCGTTCCTGGCCACCTACCTCGGCTACTCGCTGGTCGAGGGCGCCGACCTGACGGTGCGCGACGGCCGGGTCTGGCTGCGCTCGCTGGGGCAGCTGGAGCCGGTGGACGTGATCCTGCGCCGGCTGGACAGCTCGTACTGCGACCCGCTGGAGCTGCGCGCGGACTCGCTGCTCGGGGTGCCCGGCTTGGTCGAGGCCTGCCGGATCGGCAGCGTGTCGGTGGTGAACACGCTGGGCAGCGGCGTGCTGGAGAACCCGGGGCTGCTGCCGCTGCTGCCCCGGCTGTGCGAACGCCTGCTCGGCCAGCCGCTGCGGCTGCCGTCGGTGCCCACCTGGTGGTGCGGCGAGGTCGACGGCCGACGGCATGTGCTGGCGCACCTGGATCAGCTGGTGGTCAAGTCGATCGGCCGCGAGCCGGGGGCGCAGACCAAGCTCGGCTGGGAGCTCAGCGCCACCGAGCTCGACGAGCTGCGGCACCGCATCGAGGCCCGCCCGTACGCCTGGGTCGGCCAGGAACGCCTCGAGCTGGCCACCGTGCCTTCGCTCACCGAGGCCGGCCTGGAACCCCGGCACGCGGTGACCCGGGCATTCCTGGTCGCCCGGCACGAGACTTACGTGGCGATGCCCGGCGGGCTGACCACGGTGGCCGCCTCGGTCGGCGGTGAGTTCATCGCCAAGCGGGACGCCTCGGTGTACAAGGACCTGTGGGTGCTCGCCTCCGAGCCGGAGGACCTCGGCGGCTTCTGGCTGCACGGCGGCCGCCCGGTCGCCTCGACGGACGCCATGTCCTCCCGGGCCGCCGAGAACATGTTCTGGCTGGGCCG
>DATHIT010000158.1:0-7699 GCA_035489915.1 Pseudonocardia sp.
ATCGGGACCCCGGCCCGGAACAGCGTCTGCACCGTCTCGCTGTAGGCCTCGATGATCGGCGCGGCCTGGGCGGCCGGCAGGCTGTGTACCCCGGCCGGGCTGCTCAGCGCGCGCTGATCGACTCCGGGGGTGGCGGCCAGCGCGACCGCGAGGTGTCCGGCGAGCTGATTGGCGTAGATGCTGCCGAAGATCGCCGTGCCGAACGAGCTGCCCATGGTCCGGAAGAAGGTCACCCCCGAGGTGGCCACGCCGAGGTCGCGGTAGTCGGCGGTGTTCTGCACGATCAGGGTGAGCACCTGCATGCACAGCCCGATCCCGGCACCGAGCACAAGCAGGTACAGCGAGCTGACCAGCACCGAGGTCTGGGCGTCCATCAGCGACAGCAGGAACATGCCCAGCGCCATGACCACGCCGCCGACGATCGGGAACGGCTTGTACCTGCCGGTGCGACTGACCGTGTTCCCGGCCAGGATCGAGGTGACCAGTAGCCCGATCACCATCGGCAACGTGCGCAGCCCCGAGGTGGTCGCGTCGACCCCCTGGACGTACTGCAGGAACGTGGGCAGGAAGGTCATCGAACCGAGCATCGCGAAGCCGACCACGAAACTGATCACCGTGGACAGCGCGAACACCGAGTTGCGGAACAGCCGCATCGGCAACATCGGTTCCGTCGCCCGCCGCTCGACCAGGATGAACAGCCCCACCGCGGCGGCGGACGCGACGAACAGCCCGATGATCACCGGGGAGCCCCACGGGTAGGTGGTGCCACCCCAGCTGGTGGCCAGCGTCAGGCCGGTGGCCCCCAGCGCGATGACCACGATGCCCAGGTAGTCGATCACCGGCCGGGAGGCGGTGCGGACCGAGGGCAGGGTACGGAACGCGACGGCGATGACCACCACCGCGATCGGCACGTTCACGTAGAAGGCCCAACGCCAGGACAGATGGTCGGTGAACAGCCCACCCAGCAGCGGCCCGATCACCGTGGTCACCCCGAAGACCGCGCCGATCATGCCCTGGTACCGGCCCCGATCACGGAGCGGAATGATGTCCGCGATCAACGCCGTCGCGGTCACCGTGAGCCCGCCGGCGCCGACGCCCTGGACCGCGCGCATCGCGATCAGCCAGCCCATGCTGTCCGCGAAGCCGCAGAAGAACGAGCCGATCACGAACACCGCGGCGCTGACCTGGAACACCAGTTTGCGGCCGAACAGGTCGCCGAACTTGCCGGCCAGCACCACCGCCAGGGTCTCGGTCAGCAGATACGCGGTGACCACCCAGGACATGTGACCGCCGCCGCCGAGGTCGGCCACGATGGTCGGCAGCGCGGTCGCCACGATGGTCTGGTCGAGCGCCGCGAGCAGCATGCCGAGGACGATGGTGATGAACGCCAGGTTCCGTCGGTTGCCGCTGAGGGCTTCCTCGACCTGGGTGTTCTCCGCTACAACCGTCACCGGGCTTGCCCTCGTCTCCGCTGGTGCCGGGCGGGTCATCGTCGGCGGCCGCCACAAGATCAGCCTCCGAGCGTAGTCGGGCCGCGCCGTCCGTTTGGACTTGGGCGCTAGCGCCAGACGCGCCTGGCGCTAGCGCCAGGCGCGGCTGGACCGGGCCGTCCAGTACTCGGCGGCCGGCTCGGCGAGCGTGGCCAGCTCGGCCAGCGTCTCCTCGGGCAACCGCACCGAGGCGGCCGCGGTGTTGCTGGCCACCTGGAGCGGGTTGACCGCGCCGGACAGCACCCGCCACACCCACGGCTGGGCCAGCGCGGCGGCGATGGCGAGTTGGTCGACCGGCACGCCGAGGCCGGCGGCCAGCTGGGCCGCGCGGGCGGCGCCGGGGCTGCCGTCCTGCCCGCCGGGGGTCAGTCGACCGTTCGCCACCGCCTCCTTGACGATCACCCGGGCACCCGCTGCCTCGGCCTCGGCCAGTGCGGCGGCGACCGAGGTCTCCAGCACGTTCCAGGTGGACTGGATCGAGGTGAACAGCGCGGCGCCGTCCACCGAGATGTCCAACGCCCTGCGCACCGCGTCGGCCTGCGCCGGGCCCGAGGTGGAAATGCCCACCCGCACGCCGGAGTCGCGCAACCCGGCCATCGCCCGGTGCAGCTCGGGGTTGTCCAACGCGCCGCTGTCCAGGGTCGCCGAGTGCACGTGGTAGACGCCCAGTCGATCGCCCAGCAGCGCCCTGGTCTGCGCGATCTGCTCCCGGTACGCCGCCAGGGAGTGGTCCTTGACCTCGTGCACCTCGGCGTCCATGCGCCAGCCACCCACGTACCGGTAGCCCCACTTCGAGCCGATCTCGACGTCGTCCACCTCGGGGTGCGCGGCCAGCCAACCGGCCAGGAACTCCTCGGCGCGGCCGTAGGAGCGGGCCACGTCGAGGTAGCGCACCCCGGCGGAGTAGGCGCCGTCCAGTACCGCCCAGGTGTGCGACCGCAGCGCCACGACGCCTCGGTCCCTGCCCAGGTCGACGGCCCTGCCCGAGGTGATGTAGGCGGGCCGGGCGACGGCGGCCAGACCCAGTCCGAGCCGAGCGGCGGGGGTGCTCGGCTCGGTCACAGCCGGTCCGGTCACAGCCGGCCCAGCACCGAGCGCACGGTGATCTCGATGGCCACCCGCTCCGGATTCGGTCGGGGTTGCCGGTAGCGCAGCGCGTACCGGCGTTCCGCCTCGGCGACCCGGTCCGGCTCCTCGCGCACCAGGGCGACACCTTCCACGGTGGACCAGCGGGGGCCGTCGATCTGCGATACCGACACCGGCGCGCCCGCCGCCCCGGCCGCCCGCACGTTGGCCACCTTCACCGACGACCGGTAGGTGATCACCCGGACCACCCCGGCTCGCGGGTCCAGGGTCGCGCCCACCGCGATCGTGTGTGGCCGGCCATCGGGGCGCACCGTGGTCAGCGCACACACTCGCCGTTGCGTCCAGAACTCCAGGAATCCCGGATCCGCCGCCGCCTCGTCCCATTGCACACGCGCATCCTGCCAGCCGGCACCGCCGCCTCGGGCCAATCGGTGATGCGACGCGCTTTGCTCTGCGCACACCGACGCAACACCCCCGGGGTTGCGTGGCTGTTGCATATATGTGCGCAGAGCAAAGCGACGACGGCCGCTACCAGGTCACCGGCAGCGAGCCGACCCCGTAGACGATGGAGAACGGGCGGTAGCCCAGCTCCTCGGGCGCCGTCGCGAGCCGCAATGACGGGAACCGGCGCAGCAGCGCGGGGTAGGCGATCGCCATCTCCCGGCGGGCCAGCTGCGCTCCGACGCAGTGGTGGATGCCGAAGCCGAACGCCAGGTGCGGCTTAATCTCGCGGTCCGGGTCCACCCGGTCCATGTCCGGGCCCAGCTCACGGTCGCGGTTTGCCCCGGACAGCGAGCAGATCACCATGTCACCGGCGGCGATCCGCTGACCGCCGATCTCGGTGTCCCGCCGCGCCCACCGGGGGAACGCCACCTGGACCACCGAGATGTACCGGAGCAGCTCGTCCACCAGGCCGCCGACCCGCGCCGGATCCAGCGCCGCCTCGCGGTACCCCGGGTTCTCCAGCAGCAGCACGGTGCCCAGCGCCAGCATGCTGGCGGTGGTGTCGTGGCCGCCGGTGAGCAGCCCGTCGGCCAGCCCGGCCAGCTCGCGGTCGGTGAGGTCGTCGCCGTACTCGCGGATCAGCCGGCCGAGCAGCCCATCGCCCGGCTCGGCCCGCTGCCGGCCGACCAGGCCACCGAGGAACTCCAGGGACTGGCCGACCGCGTCCAGCCCGCCGTCCGGAGCGCCGGAGAGGTCGAAGCGGTTGTTGCTGATCCGTTGGAAATCGGCGCGCTCGTCGGCCGGCACGCCGAGCAGCTCGCAGATCACCAGCGACGGGATCGGGTGGGCGAAGGTGCGCACCAGGTCGACCGGTTCGCCGCTCACTCCGGCGGCGGCGGTGTTGTCCAGGCACTCGTCGATCACCGCGACGATCCGGGGCTCCAGCTCGCGCAGCCGCCGCGCGGTGAACTCCGGGGTGAGCATCTTGCGCAGCCGGGTGTGGTTGGGCGGGTCGGCGAACCCCAGTCCGCCCGGGTCCCGGTCCCCGGCCGGACCACCGGCCCCGGCCAGGTTGCCGAAGTCGTTGCTGAAGGTCTCGACGTCGCCCAGCACCGCGCGCACGTCGCGGTAACTGGTGACCAGCCAGGCAGTCGGACCGTTGGGGATGAGCAGCGGGCTGACCGGCTGCTCAACCCGCAACCGGGCCAGTTCCGGCACCGGGTCCAGGCCGTCGCGGAGGAACTGCACCAGCGTCAAGGTTGTCTCGGGCATCACCGGGATAGTCGTCGCCCGGTGACCTTCAGTTCCCAAGGCCGAGATATTCACACCTCAGGCAAACTCATTGACGTAGTCAGTAAACTCTCTGACTAAAGCAGAGAACTGGAGGGTCGACGATGCCCACCCGCACCGCGCCGGACACGGACGAGGTCGCCCAGGTCCGCGCGTTCAACCGCTTCTACACCCGGTCCATCGGCGTACTACAGGACAGCTTGGTGGGGTCGCCGTTCTCCCTCGGCGAGGCGCGGGTGCTGCACGAGCTGGCCCGCCGGGAGAGCGACCGCGAGGGCGCCGCCCAGGGCATGGAAGGCACTGAGCTGCGCCGGCTGCTCGACCTGGACGCCGGGTACTTCAGCCGGGTGCTGGCCCGCTTCGACGCGGCCGGGCTGATCCGCAGGGATCCCCACCCCTCGGACGCGCGGCGCCAGCTCATCCGGCTGACCGAGGCCGGCCGCGCCGGGTTCGCCGACCTGGATGAGCGGCAGGTCGCGGCGGTCCGCCGGCTGCTGGAGCCGCTGTCGGCGGGACAGCGCGCCACGCTGACCGAGGCGATGGCGACCATCGAGCGCGTCCTGGGCGGGTCGGAGCGCCACCGAGGGTTCGTGCTGCGCCCACCTCGGCTCGGCGACCTGGGTTGGATCGTGGCTCGGCACGGCGCGCTGTACGCCGAGGAGTACCGAGGGGACCCCAGGTTCGAGGCGATGGTGGCGCGGATCGTGGCGGACTACGCGCAACGGCACGACCCGGCCAGGGAGGCGGTGTGGATCGCCGAGGTGGACGGTCAGCCGGTCGGGTCGATCGCCTGCATGGCCGATGACCAGTCCGAGCCCGGTACCGCGAGGCTGCGACTGCTGCTGGTGGAGCCGACCGCGCGCGGGATGGGCATCGGCGAGCGCCTGGTGGCCGAGTGCCTGCGGTTCGCCCGGCGGGCCGGCTACACCCGGATCACGCTCTGGACCACCTCCGGGCTGGACAGCGCGCGGCGGATCTACCAGCGCGCCGGTTTCACCCTGGACAACGAAGCACCGCACGACGGTTTCGGCGAAGGCGTCATCGGGCAGAACTGGTCCCGCCCGCTGTAGACGCCGGGGTGGGGCGGGCGCGGAGCCCGACGGACAGCGCGGCGGCCACCAGACACAGTCCGCCACCGAGGTACCAGGCGGAGTCGTAGCTGCCCAGGTGATCGCGGAGCAGCCCGGCGGCGAAGGCCATGATGGCCGCGCCGACCTGGTGCGAGGCGTACACCCAGCCGAACACCACCGGCGCGGAGTCACCGAAGTACCGCCGGCACAGCGCCAACGTCGGCGGCACGGTGGCCACCCAGTCCAGCCCGTAGAAGATGATGAAGCTGATCATGCTGGCGCCCGGCACCGGGCCCCACAGGGCGGGCAGCAACATCAGCGACAGGCCCCGGCCCACGTAGTAGACGCACAGCAGCACCCTCGGGTCGAACCGGTCGGTCAGCCAGCCGGACAGCACCGTGCCGACCAGGTCGAACAGCCCCACCACGGCGAGCAGCCCGGCCGCCACCGTGGTCGGCATCCCGTGGTCGTGCGCGGCCGGGATAAAGTGCGGCTGCAGCAGGCCCATGGTGGTCGCCCCGCAGATCATGAACCCGCCGACGAGCAGCCAGAACGGGCCCACCCGGGCCGCCGAGGCGAGGGTGCGCAACGCCAGCGCCGCCGCCCCGCCGGACGCGGTTGCGTTGACCGCGGCTGGCTCACCCGGTGCACTGCCGTACGGAAGGACGCCCAGGTCGCTGGGCTTATCCCGTAGTCGCCAGAGCACGAACGGCACCACCGCCAGTGCCGCGGCGGCCACTCCCAGCGACGCGGGGCGCCAGCCCCACCGCTCGGACACCACCGCGACCACCGGCAGGAACACCAGCTGCCCGGTGGCCGAGCCGGCGGTGAGCACCCCGGACACCAGCCCCCGGCGCGCGGTGAACCAACGGCCGGTCACCGTGGCCACCAGGGACAGCGCCATCGAGCCGGTACCCAGGCCGACCAGCACGCCCCAGCACAGCACCAGCTGCCACGCGGCGGTCATGAACACGGTGAGCCCGCTGCCCGCGGCGACCACCACCAACGCGGCGACCACCACCCGGCGCACCCCGAAGCGTTCCATCAGGGCCGCGGCGAACGGCGCGGTCAGCCCGAACAGCGCCATGTTGATCGCGATGGCCAGCGAGATGGTGCCCACCGACCAGCCGAACTCGGCGCGCAGCGGGTCGATCAACACGCCGGGCGTGGCCCGGAACGCGGCCGCGCCGACCAGGGCCAGGAAGGTCGCGGCGGCCACCGCCCAGGCCGGGTGGAAGCGGCGTCCGCCGGTTTCCGGCGTGTCCGGCCGCAGTCCGAGTTCAGTCACGGCACCAGCCTCGATCACCTGGCGCCGGCGCAACAAGTGCGTGGAGCGACACGTGCCGTGGGATTCTGGCCACCCGCCCAGCGCAGGTAGTTGCGTGGTGTAGAACATCACTCAGCGCAGCGGGAGGCTGGCTGACAGCGGGAACGCCCCACTCGGACGGCGCAGCGCACTCTGGGAGACGTAGTCGTGCACGATGCGATCCGGGTCGGACCGGCCGGTTCCTCGGTGCGATCTGTGCTGGCCCCGGTATTGGCCCCGGTATTGGCCCCGGTATTGGCACTGACCGCGGCCGTGCTGCTTTCCGGCGTGTTGTTGCTGGTCACCAGCCGCCCGGCGCTGGCCCACGACAACGTGCTGACCGGCAGCGAACCGCCGGCCAGTGCGGCGCTGGCCACCCCGCCGGACCGGGTGAAGCTGACGTTCAAATGGCGCATCAGGTCCGGCTCCCCGGCGATCACCGTGGTCGGCCCGGACGGCCGGACCGAGTGGCAGCACATCGACGCCGAGCAGATCGACCCGTCCGGGCGAGCTATGTCGGTGGATCTGCGTCAGCTCGGCCCGGCCGGCCGCTACCAGGTGCGCTACCAGGGCGTGACCGGCCGCGGCACCCCGTTCAGCGGCAACATGGAGTTCACCCTCACCCAGCCCGGCCCGGCGATGCCCCTGCCGAGCGGCGGTTTACCGCTGCTCTGGGTGACCTGCGTGGTGCTGCTGACCGTCGCCGGGAGCGTCCTGGGCATCCGCCTCGGCCGCACCCCTGTCCCACGATAGGTCGGTCACGTCAACGCGCGAACCGATCGACGAGCCGCCAGGATGAGCACAGGAACGACCGATACCCGGCTGGACGACTCCGGCGGGTGAACGAAAACGCAGGAGGCTTGGTGAGCGAGAGCAGAGTGGCGATCGTGACCGGAGGGGCTCGCGGCATCGGGGCCGCCACCGCCCAGCGGCTGGCCAGGGACGGCCACGCGGTCGCCGTGGTGGACCTGGACGAGTCGAGCTGCACCGACACGGTCACCCGGATCACCAAG
>DATHIT010000159.1:0-8564 GCA_035489915.1 Pseudonocardia sp.
CGAGTCCGAGGTCATCGTCGGCAAGGCGCTGGCCGGAGGCCGCCGGGACAACGTGATCCTGGCGACCAAGTTCCACGGCCAGATGGACGTGGCAATGGGACAGCCGGGCGGCGACCCGAACAAGCGGGGCAACTCGCGGCGCTGGGTGGTTCAGGAGGTGGACAACAGCCTCCGCCGGCTGGGCACCGACTGGATCGACCTCTACCAGGTGCACCGGCCGGACCGGCACACCGACGTCGAGGAGACGCTGTCCGCGCTCACCGACCTGCAGCGCCAGGGCAAGATCAGGGCGTTCGGCTGCTCCACCTTCCCGGCGCACCAGCTCGTCGAGGCGCACTGGGTCGCCGAGCGGCGCGGGCTGGGCCGGTTCGTCACCGAGCAGCCGCCCTACTCGATCCTGGTGCGCGGCATTGAGGCCGACGTGCTGCCGGTTGCGCAGCAATACGGCATGGGCGTGCTGCCGTGGAGTCCGCTGGCCGGCGGCTGGCTGACCGGGGCCTACCGCAAGGGGCGGGACGTCCCGACCTCGCGGCGAGCCGACCGGATCCCCGGTCGCTACGACCTGTCGAACCCGGAGAACCAGCGCAAGCTGGACGCCGCCGACGCGCTGGCCGAGCTGGCCGACAAGGCTGGCATCTCGCTGATCCACCTGGCCCTGGCGTTCGTGCTGGCGCACCCGGCGGTGACCTCGCCGATCATCGGGCCGCGCACCATGGATCACCTGGAGTCGCAGCTGGGCGGGGCCGACGTGGTGCTGTCCACCGAGGTGCTCGACGAGATCGACAAGATCGTGCCGCCCGGGGCGAACTTCTCCTGGGCCGACGCCGGCTACGTCCCTCCCGCCCTGGACGACCCGTCCCTGCGCCGCCGCACCGCCTAGGCCCACAGGACAAAACCCCAGCTCACAGGTCGTGAGTGGCGATGGTCGCTATAGCGACCATCGCCACTCACGAGGCCTGAGCAGCGCGTTTGTTGCTCAGGTGAGTAGGGCGCGGCCGTACCAGTCGGTGGTGTCGCGGATGCCGGGGAGCGCGAGGAAGTAGCCGCCGCCGTAGGGTTGGATGTAGTCGACCAGCGGCTCGTCGATCAGCCGGGTCTGGGTGGCCTCGAACTGCCGGGCGATGTCCTGCTGGAAGCAGACGAAGATCAGCCCGGCCTCCAGGTTGCCGTTCTTGTCGATCCCGTTGTCGTAGTTGTACGGCCGGCGCAGGATGCGGCTGTTCGTGGTCTGCGGGGTACGCGGGTTGGCCAGGCGCACGTGCGCGGTGAGCGGGATGACGTTGCCCTGGGGGTCGGCGGCGTAGTCGGGGATGTCGGCCTCGGCGGCGCCGTCCAGCGGGGCGCCGGAGTCGCGGCGGCGGCCGAACATGGTCTCCTGCTCGTTGATGTCCACCCGGTCCCAGAACTCGACGAGCATCCGGATGAACCGGACCACGTGGTAGGTGCCGCCCACCGCCCACTCCGGGTCGCCCGAGCCCGGCTGGATCCAGACGAGCTGGTCGTGCTCGGTGGACAGCGGTTGGGAGATGCCGTCCTTGAACCCCATCAGGTTGCGGGACACCCCGGCCGGTCGAGGCGGTGAGCCGAACCCGTCCAGCCGGTAGCGGATCTGCATGCCGCCTCGGGTGTGCTTGGCGATGTCGCGCAGCGCGTGGTGCACGGTGTCCGGGTTGTTCGCGCAGATCTGCAGGAACAGGTCGCCGTGCAGCACCGCCGGCTCGAGGGAGTCGTTCGGGAAGCCGCGCATCGGCACCAACCCGGCCGGCTTGCGATCGGCCAGCCCGTAGCGCCCGTCGAACAGGCTGGAGCCGACCGACAGGGTCACGCTCAGCCCGTCACTGAGCACCACCGGGCCGAGCACCGCGCTGTCCGACGGCGGTGAACCGACGCCCAGGTCGGGGGGCGTGCCACCGGAGGTGAGGAACCGGGCGCGGTCGGTCAGCGTGCGGAACAGTGCGACCAGCTCGGCCCGATTCGCCGCGGTGGCGTCCAGTGCGACGTGGGTGGAGAAGCGCTGCTGGGGGATCGGCGTGGTCAGGCCGGCCTGGTGCACGCCGTGGAACGGCACCAGGTCGGGTGAGATGAGGTCGGCCTGGGCCGCGCTGTCCGCGTCGTGTCGTGCCCCGGCGGCGAGCAAGCCCCCGGTCAGCGCCGTCCCGGCGGCGCCGGCCACCGCGCCCTTGAGCAGGTTGCGCCGGTTGATGTCCATGGCAAAGCCCTTCTGAGCAGGCCAGATCAGCTGAGACGAGCGCGGTTCAGTGCGCGGGTACTTCCAGCAGGTCGGGGATGAGCGAGAGGTTCTCCAGCACCGCGCCGATGTCGGCGTTCACCCGCTGGGTGGCGGCCAGCGGGGTGGCCGACGCCGCCTGCCACTGCCCGTTCGCCTGGGTGGCCTGCAGCGCCGTCGACAGCTCGGCGAGTTGGCTGCGCACCGCCGGCAGCAACGCCGGGGCCCGCGCATTGATCAACGGGCCGAGCTCGTCGAGTACCACCTGGGTGCCCTGCACGTCGGCGTAGGTCTCCGGGTAGGCGGCGCCGGAGCCCTGGTCGGTGAGGCCGTTGAGGTGGTCGCGCAGCGCGTCCTCGAGGATCTCGTGGGCGCGCAGCGGGAGGTCGGTGGGATCCAGGGTGAGCGTCGGCAGCTTGGCCCGCAGGGTGGTGACGTCCGAGGTCAACTGGTCGGCCACCGGGATCAGCGCGGCGGCCGGCTGGCCGTGCCAGAGCCCGTACTCCAGCCGGTGCAGCCCGGTGAACCCCGGGTCATCCACCCCGGCCGGCAGGGCCTGGGGCAGCCCGTCGATGGCGTCGCCGAGGTCGCTGAAGCTGTCGTAGGCGGCCCCGACCTGCTCCCAGGTGAGCTGCGCGGCCAGCCAGTCCCGCTGGGCCGCCGGGATCTGGTTCCTGGCCAGGTCGCCGCGCAGCGTGTCGACCTGGGCGAGCAGGTCGGCCAGCTTCGGCTGGACGTAGCCGTCGTAGGCGTCGGCCGACGGTTGCAGGTCGGCCACGCTGACCGGCTTGACCGCCGGCGCCACCGGGGTGGCCGGCCCGGGCCCGGCGGCCTGCACGGTGGTCGAGGTGGTGGCGGGCAGCCCGTCAGCCAGGCAGCTGAAGAAGTAGCCGCCGGGGGCGAGGGTGGCGGACAGGGTCTGTTGGGTGGCCGGCCCGAGCGTCTCGATCTCGGCCACGATGCCCTGGCTGGACGCCTGGATGAGGTTGACCTCGACGGTGTGCCCGGAGGAGTTGGCCACGGTGAACTCCCGGGTGCCGGTGCTGGCCGCCGACCAGCCCGGGGCGCAGGCCTTGTCGGTGACCTGGATCTGGGCGGCGCCGGCCTCGGCTGAGGCGCCGGGCGCGAACACGATCAGCAGCGCGGCCGCCACCGGCGGCGCCACCAGTGCCGCGGCGGTCAGCGCGGCCACCCGCCGGCGGGAGCGAGGGGCCGGCCGTGCGCCGGCCGGCGGTTCCTCGGTGACCCGCTCGCCGGCCGGCTGCTCGTTCTCGGGCTGCTGGGTAGGTGTGGCGGCGGCCCGGAGGAACAGGGTCAGCACGGTGACCAGGTAGACCAGGTAGGCCACCACCTGCAGCCAGGTCATGGTCACCGAGAGTTCGGTCACGCCGGTGATCAGGGTGACCCACCAGGAACCGGGGTTGATCCGGTGCGAGAGATCGAAGGCCACCCAGGTGTGCCCGGGCAGCAGCCCGGCGTCCTGCAGGTCGCCGAGGCCGTAGGCGAGCACCCCGGCGGCGATCACGATCAGCAGCACCGCCGTGCGGCTGAAGAACACGCCCAGGTTCAGCCGAACCGCGCTGCGGTACAGCAGCACGCAGAGCACCACCGCCGAGGCGATGCCCAGTGCCGCGCCCACCAGCGGCGCCACCGTCTGGCCCGATACCTGCGCGGTGGTCCAGAGGAACAGCGCCGTCTCCAGCCCCTCCCGGCCGACCGCCAGGAATGCGGTCAGGGCGAGCGCGGCGGCGCTGACCCGGAGCGCGTCGGCCACCTTGGTGCGCAGCTCTCCGGCCATGCCCCGCGCGGTGCGCCGCATCCAGAACACCATCCCGGTGACCAGGACGACCGCGACCACGCTGAGCAGCCCGCCCAACCCCTCCTGGGCGGCGGTGGAGAGTACCGAGCGGTAGAAGGTGAGCACCGCGCCGAAGCTCAGCGCCAGCACCACCGCGGCGGCCACCCCCAGCCATACCGGCGCGGTCGAGACCCGCGAGCCGCTCGGCGCGGTCCGGTGCACGGCGGCCAGCAGGATGCTCACGATCAGTCCGGCTTCGAGGCCTTCGCGCAGTCCGATCAGCAGGTTCGGCAGCGCGTCGGCCCACACGGGTACCTCCTGGTAGGAACTAAGTTCAGGCTCACCTAACGTCGCTGATTGCCGGGACGCAACACGCTCTCAGCTCCGCCTAAGCAGCACGCGTTTGGCCGTACCGACCGGGTCAACGCTGGGGAAACGGGGAAGTTCGCCTACGCTAGGAGCGTGAGTTCCGAGTCCGAGCGGTACTCGGCGGCGGTTGAGGACTATCTCAAGGTGATCTACGCGTTCGAGGAACGCGAGGGCGGCAAGATCACCACGACCAGGCTGGCCGAGCGGTTGGGGGTTTCCGCATCGTCGGTTTCCGGCATGGTGCGGAAGCTCTCTGCGCTGGATCTGTTGGAGCACCCCAGGTACGGCACCATCGAGTTCACCGACACCGGCCGGCAGGTCGCCCTCGGCGTGGTCCGGCGGCATCGGCTGATTGAGCTGTACCTGGTCACCGAGCTGGGCTACGGCTGGGACGAGGTGCACGACGAGGCCGAAGTGCTCGAGCACGCGGTGTCCGACCAGCTGCTCGAGCGGATCGCCGAGCGACTGGGGAATCCGAGGGTGGACCCGCACGGCGACCCGATCCCCAGCAGGGACGGGCGGCTGGAGCCGTGGAAGGCCCGCCGGCTGTCCACTGTTCCGCCGGGCACGATCGGCGAGTTCGTCCGGGTCGATGATGTCGACCCGGGCATGCTGCGGCATCTGACCGCCGAGGGCATCCAGCTGGGCGCCCGGCTCGAGGTGATGGAGCGGGCCCCGTACGGCGGGTCCTACCTGGTCCGGATCGGGGAGTCGCCGAAGGACGTCACCCGCCAGCTCGGCCCGGCGCTGGTCAATGCGATGTGGGTCGGCATACAGGACTGAAATCTTGTTGTTCGGCGCTCCACATCTTAAAGTTAGGCATGGCGAAACCTGGGCCCGGCGAGACCCCTGGCAAGGTCGAGGCAGGCGGGTCGGCCGCTGATCCGACCGCTGCGCCCACCGAGGTGGCCGAGGCTGGGGTGTTGGTGGTGCCCCGGCACGGCGCCACCTTGCGCGAGCTGCGCGCCCGGGGCCCGATCCGAGGGGCCGTCGCGCTGCTCGGCCCGGCGTTCGTGGCGGCCGTCGCCTACGTCGACCCGGGCAACTTCGCTACCAACTTCGAGGCCGGCGCGCGGTACGGCTACGCGCTGGTCTGGGTGATCGTGGCGGCCAACCTGATGGCCATGCTGGTGCAGTACCTGTCCGCCAAGACGGGCGTGGCCACCGCTCGGGACCTGCCCGAACTGTGCCGGGAGTACCTGCCCCGGCCGGTGTCGCGGGGTCTCTGGGTGCAGGCCGAGCTGGTCGCCATGGCCACCGACCTGGCGGAGTTCGTCGGCGCGGCGGTGGGCCTCAACCTGCTGTTCGGGGTGCCGCTGTTCCCGGCCGGCCTCATGACCGCGGTGGTGGCGTTCGGCATTCTGGCCCTGGAGCAGCGCGGCTACCGGCGGTTCGAGCTGGCCATCGCCGGCCTGCTGGGCATCGTCTTCCTCGGCTTCGCCTATGACCTGCTGACGGTGGGCGCGTCGGTCCGGGGCACGCTGAGCGGGCTGCTGCCCACCTTCCCCGACTCGAACGCGGTGATGCTGGCCGCCGGCATCATCGGTGCCACGGTGATGCCGCACGTGGTGTACCTGCACTCCGCACTGACCAAGAACCGGATCGTGGTGCGCGATGACGACGAGCGGCGGGAGGTGCTGCGCTTCCAGCGGCTGGACGTGTTCGTCGGGCTGGGCGCCGCCGGGGTGATCAACCTCTGCATGCTGCTCATCGCGGCGTCGCTGTTCAACGCCACCGGGCACTCCGGCGTGGACTCCCTGGAGGCCGCGCACGCCGGGCTCGGCCAACTGGTCGGCGGCGGCGCGGCGCTGGCCTTCGCGGTGGCGCTACTGGCCTCCGGGCTGTCCTCGTCCAGCGTTGGCACCTACGCCGGCCAGGTGGTCATGCAAGGGTTCATCAACCGGCGTATCCCGCTGTTCCTGCGCCGAGGGCTGACCATGCTGCCCGCGCTGGTGGTGCTCGGGCTGGGGCTGCCCACCACGGCCAGCCTGGTCGCCTCGCAGGTCGTGCTCTCCTTCGGCATCCCGTTCGCGCTGGTGCCGATGATCATGCTGACCCGCCGGGCGGACGTGATGGGGGCGTTGGTCAACCGACGGATCACCACAGTGGCGGCCAGCGTGATCGCCGGGCTGATCATCTCGCTGAACGTCTACCTGATCTGCGACCTGCTGACCGGCTGATCGCCGACGTCGTCAGGCGGGTGCTAGTTGCTTCTTGGCGTCCGGGATTTCGGTCGGATGGGAGATGGAGATCCGGGCGGTCTCCGGCATCAACAGGATGGGCACAATGGCGATCACCGCGGCACCCATGAGGTAGTAGGCCGGAATCATCACGTTGCCGGTGGCCTTGATCAGAGCCTCCACGACCAGCGGGGCGGTGCCGCCGAAGGCCGCGGTCGACGTGCTGTAGCCGATCGAGAACGCGCCATATCGGTTCCGCGTGGGGAACATCGCGGGCAGGGCCGAGCCGATGGTTCCCTGCATGAGCACCAGCAGGATCGCCAGGATGATCAGCCCGGCCGCGACCGGGACCGGCCCACGCAGGTTGATCAGTGCAATCGCCGGGTAGGAGAGCACCACGAAGCCCACGGCGGCGGTGAGCAGGAGCGGCTTGCGGCCAACCCGGTCGGAGAGGGCACCGATCGGTGTGATCACGACCATCATGCCGATCATGGTCCCGATCAGAATGAGCAGCGCTTCCGTGTCGTTGATCTCCAACACCTGGGTGAGATAGGTGGGCATGTATGTGAGCAACGTGTAGACCGCGACGTTGAGCAGTACGACGAACCCGACGAGGTTCAGGATCTGCGGCCAGTTTCTGCCCAGCACTTCCTTGAACGGGGTCTTGGAGGTGGCGCCCTCCGCCGAGAGCTGGCGGAACGCAGGGGTGTCCTCCAACCGGTTCCGTAGGTAGAAGCCGATGATGCCGATCGGGCCGGCGATCAGGAACGGTATCCGCCAGCCCCAGCTGTTCATTGCCTGCTCGGACAGGGAGAGCTGGAAAACTGTGGCGAGCGAAGCGCCGAGGACGTAGCCGCCCAGGGTGCCGAACTCCAGGAAGCTGCCGAAGAAGCCGCGCTTCTTGTCCGGGGCGTACTCGGCGATGAAGGTGGCGGCGCCGCCGTACTCGCCCCCGGTGGAGAACCCTTGCACCAGGCGGGCGACGACCAGCAGGACCGGTGCCGCCAGGCCGATGGCGTTGTAGCTGGGGATCAACCCGATGCAAAACGTACTCGCGGACATCGCGATGATCGTCATCGCCAGTACTCGCCTGCGGCCGAGCTTGTCGCCGAGCGGGCCCAGCACGATGCCGCCGAGTGGACGGACGACGAACGGCAGCGCGATCCCGGCGAAGACGTACAGGTTCCGGGTGGTCGCGTCGTGGTCCGGGAAGAAGTTCAGCCCGATGCTGGTGATCATGTAGCTGTAGATGGCGTAGTCGAACCACTCGACCGCGTTGCCCATCGCGGCGCCGGCGACCGCGCGCCGCACCACCCGTTCATCGGGTTCCGGGGTCCTCGAGTTCGCCTCCGCAGAGCTCATGCTGCTCCCTCCGCCGCACCGGTTCGCCCGAACGCGGCCCGCAACGCCGTTTTGTCCCCCTTCAGTTCCCGGACATGCCGAGGGCTAACCGTCGAATCCGACGACGTTCGTCACACGTTCCAGGCCCTCGCCCGGCTCCATCGCGCGCAGCTGCTCGCGGGCAGCCACCCAGACGTACGCCCACGCCACGGTGCCCCGCTCGGGCAGGGTGATGCGCACCCGGCGGTAATCGGAGCCCTCGTAGTTGTCCAGCGCCGGCAACAGCCCTTCGGGGTCACGCAGCCCAATCAGCGTGCCCGGCACCTCCGGATGCTCGCCGAGCAGCATGGCGGGCCAGCCCATCCCGGTGTCGTGCCTGGTCCCGCTGGCCAGCGCCGGCCGGGACTCGCCGGTGGCGTACGGCGCGACCAGACCCCAGCCGGACTGCCCAGGCTGGAGCAGTCCGTAACCGAACAGTGCGTGCGGCCACTGGTCGGGGTGTGGCTCACCGATAACCTCATCGGCGCTCAGCCCGTCGCCCGTCGCCGGCGTGCCGATCAGCTCGTGCGCCTCGGCCTGGCCCAGTGCGGCACATCGCACCGGCGCGCCAGCCACCAACAGCGGAGCCCGGACCGGCCCGGCCGCCAGG
>DATHIT010000160.1:0-10217 GCA_035489915.1 Pseudonocardia sp.
GGGGCGTCTCGAAGTCCGGCACGACGAACCCGGTGTGCCGCAGATTGAGCGCGATTGTGATCCGCTTGTCGGCTCCGAGATAACTCGTGACGTAGTGCCACCACCTCGCCGGGAAAACGAGAATCATCCCGGGGGTCGGCGCGATCTGGACCTCATAGGGTTCGGGTGCGTCCCGGTCCGCACATCCCTCGACCGACACGCTGCTGCTGTCGGAGATCTCCGCGCTGCGCCGCACGACCGGACGACGCTTGGCGATCGGCCTGGGTATGCCACTCATGTCCATGAACCGGGTGAAGCCGCTGGTCACGGCATCGGGGCTCTGTCCGCAGTCGACGTAGTAGATCGCTGCCCACTGGTTGAGCCCATATGCGTGGTGGTGCGCAGCGGCCGAGTCGCGCATCTCGTTGACGTTCGCCCAGGCCTCGACATGCCAGTTCTCGAGGAGCTCCGGGCCTGGATCGTCGACTGTGGAACGGACGACCGCTCGCATCATCGTCTTCGCGCGCTGCATGAGGGTGGTGATCGCCGGGTCGCTCCACAGCTGCAGGTTTGACTCCGAGTGCCAGCCGCCGCAGTTCGATTTCGTCACCCCGGGTGAGACCGCCATGTTCTCCAGGACCACGCGACGGAGCTCCGAGTTGAGGTCCTCGGAGTCTGGCCAGACGTACCTGAAGAGCGGACTTGCGCCGTGGTCAGTCCGGCTCAGAGGCAAATCTGGCGCGGCCCCAGGGCGGTCGGCCCCCGCCGCGGCGGTTTCCAACCGGTCGATGTCATCGATGCTCACCGTGCGCGTTCTCCCCCTCGAGCGGTGGACCGGGCTCCTGCCGCGCAAGTATGTCGGTACCGGGGAAGCCGATTAACGTTAGGGGACGGCAAACGGAGAGCAAGGTGAGAGCAAAGTCGCCGGACGCGGGTGTCGCGCGTCGTGCCGGACTCAGTCGTGCCGCACGACTTAGCCGGCGGTCTTGGGCCCGTCCGTTCCGTCCTTGGTCGCGGACTCGTCTTGCGCCGCGGCTCCCGGGGCCGGCGTAGTCGGCGTCGGACGCCCCGGGACAGACTCATCGTCTTCGCCCTCGAAGGGCCAGAGGTTCGGGGCGGTTGGGTCGGCTCCTCGTGCGATGAAATCGCGCGCGATTTTCACCGTTGGCCTCCGTCGTGGTGGGCCCCTGTCGGGCCTGGCTCGTCTCGGGGGTGGGGGCAGGTGCCGATCAGAGGCGGCGCCCCGCGGCTCGAGAGCGACGCCATACCTCGAAGCTATGCCGACCGACACAAAATCCTGGCCAGCCGAAGGCAAGCTGTTGGTAAAAAAGGGCGGCGGATGCGCTCGGTAACCACCGGCCCCCGATGGATTCAGGTAAAACCGCCGTGGTTTGCTAACCGGGGCCTTGGCGTCCTCACGAGACCGCGCAGGCTCTCAGGGGGTTGCGCGGCCGGACTGCGCAGCTCGGGGGGAGCAACGTGGAGATCGTGTGCGTTGGCGGCGGGCCAGCCGGCCTGTACTTCGCCATTTGTGCCAAGATTCGCGATCCGCAGCATCGGATCCGAGTCTTCGAGCGCAAGCCGGAGGGCGTGACATTCGGGTGGGGCTTCGGCTTCTGGGATGATGTCTTGACCAGCCTGTACGCCAACGACCCAGTGACCGCGAGGCAGATCCAGGCTGCGTCCGGGCTGTGGGACGGCATCGAGGTCCAGATCTCGGACAAGCCCACCGCGTATCTAGGTGGATACGGCCTGAGCATGGGCCGCCTGCGGCTGCTGGAGATCCTCGTCGCCCGAGCCCGTCAGCTCGGAGTCGAGCTGCATTTTGAGCGGGAGGTCACCGACCTGGCCGAGTTCGCCGACGCGGACCTCGTCGTCGCCTCGGACGGCATCAACAGCCGCCTACGCGAAGCCGATCAGGTCCGATTCGGCACCACGACCGACACCGGCCGCAACTACTACCTTTGGCTGGGTACCGACAAGCCATTCGGGCCATTCCAGTACATCTTCGAACGGACCGAGGCAGGCTGGATCTGGTTGCACTGCTATTACCTCGACGAGCAGCGCAGCACCTGCCTGGTCGAGGCTCCGCCGGAGACCTGGCATGGCCTGGGGCTGGATCAGCTCAGCCCGGAAGAGTGTTTGACAAAGCTGGCCGGGATCTTCCGCCGCCACCTCGACGGGCACCGCCTGATCAGCCAAGAAGACCAAGTGAGCACGGTGACCGGGCTGCACGGAAAGCATGTCCGCAATGCACGCTGGTACCGGGACAACATCGCGTTGATCGGCGATGCCGCGCACACCACCCACTTCTCGATCGGGTCGGGCACCCGCCTGGCTATCGGGGATGCGGTCGCCCTGGCTGAGGCGGTCGACGCTCACGGCGACGACGTCTCCGCCGCCCTACGGGCGTATGACTCCAGCCGGCGTCCTGAGCTAGACCACGTGCAGGAACAGGCGCTCGACAGCATGCGGTTCCTGGAGAAGGTTCCTGAGCTGCTCGATGCTCCGGGTATGGACCCCGTGCAGTTCGCGTTCGCAATCGCGCGGCGGCTAGGCAACCGAGGCGCCAGGTGGCGTTACTACCTGCACCTGGCCACCCAGATCCAGCTGCTGCGCGCAGCGCGCGGCAAGCTCACCGCCGCGCGCCGCATGCGTGCCGAACGCCGACGTGCCAAGAACGAGGGCTCTGCCGCCCAAGGATCGGCCCGCCAAATGGAGGACGCGCTATGAGAGTGGTGTGCCTTGGCGGCGGCCCCGCCGGGTTGTACTTCGCTATCCTGACGAAGCTGCGCGACCCGGACAGCGACGTTGTCGTGGTGGAACGCAACCCACGTGGTGTGACGCACGGATGGGGCGTCGTCTTTTGGGACGACCTCCTGCACAGCCTCTATCGCACCGACTCGACAACCGCCGAGCTCCTCAAGGCCAATGCTCTGCAATGGTGGGCCCAGGAAGTGCACGTGGGCGCTCAGCCCCCAGCCCAAGCCGGCGGTTACGGCTTCGCTATCGGCCGCCACGAACTGCTCACGATCCTCACGGACAGAGCCATCGCACTCGGCGTAACAGTGCAGTTCGACCGTACTGCCACCACTCTCGCCGACTGGTCCGACGCCGACCTGATCGTCGCATCCGATGGGGCCAACAGCCCGGTGCGCACGCAACTCGCGGAGCACTTCAAACCACAGATCGAAGTGGGAACGAACTATTACATCTGGCTAGGCACGAACAAGACGTTCGACGCGTTCACCTTCGCGTTCGAAAAGACGCCAGCGGGATGGCTGTGGTTCCACGGGTACCGCTTCAACGACAAGACCAGCACCTGCATCGTCGAGTGCCCCTCGAGTACCTGGCACGAGCTGGAGCTAGATCGACTAGGGCCGGACGAGGGCATCTCGGTGGTCCAAAAGATATTCGCGGACAAGCTCGGCGGTCATGAACTGACCAATAAGCTCGGCGGGGCGAGCACCGCTCGCTGGCTGAACTTCCAGCGAGTCAGCAACCACGCATGGTTCCACAAAAACATTGTTCTCGTGGGCGATGCCGCACACACTACGCATTTCTCGATCGGGTCCGGAACCAGACTTGCGATTGAAGATTCCATCGCGCTGGACCAGGCGATCCGGCAGCACCACGATCTACCCGCGGCGCTGCGTCAATATCAGATCGAGCGGAAAGCGGCGACCGAGCTTCGACAGGCGGCGGCGGATAGTAGCGCGAAGTGGTTCGAAAACATCAACGCCCTCGGTGAGCAAATGGACTCCGATCCGGTCCGATTCGCATATTCGCTGAGAACCCGCAAGGAGGGGTCTCCGTCGGGCGTGTCCTGGCTCCTGCACCGGGCCACCCAGTACCCGCTTGGGCGCGCCGGCCGCCGCTGGGTGAGCACCGTCAAACGCAAGGCCTCGGCCAGAGCCGAGCGGTGAAAAGAACGCACCCCGAGGGTGCCAGCTAGAACTGTACCAGTAGAGACTGTTAACGTTGGCTGATGGCGCTCAGGAGCGACGGTGTCTCCGGCGGTCCCGCCGCACCGGCGGGTGCGGCGGCTACCGTGCGCGCCAGGAACGCCGCGGCCCGGTCAGCCGGCACCGGCGGATGGGTGCTGCCACTGGCGGTACTCATCGTGGGCATGTTCATGTCCGTGCTGGACATCAGCATCGTGAACGTGGCAGTGCCGTCGATTCAGAAGGACTTCGGCACCACCAGCCAGGAGATCCAGTGGATCACCACGGCCTACTCGCTCGCGCTGGGCGTGATCGTCCCGGTGAGCGGCTGGCTCGGCGACCGCGCCGGCCTCACCCGGGCCTACATCGTCTCGCTGCTCGGCTTCTGCGTCGGCTCGGCCCTGTGCGGGATGGCCTGGGACCTGAACAGCATGATCGTGTTCCGGATCCTGCAGGCCATCCCCGGCGGGATCATGCCGGTGGTCACCTTGGCGATGGTGTACCGCATCGCGCCCAAGGACAAGATCGGTACCGCGATGGGCCTCTACGGGCTGGGCGTGGTGTTCGCCCCGGCGGTCGGGCCCACGTTGGGCGGTTATCTGGTCGAGCACGCGGACTGGCGGTTGATCTTCCTGATCAACGTGCCGATCGGGCTGGTTGGTGCGGTGCTGGCGATGTTCCTGGTCCCCCGCTTTCCGATCAGTCCGGACACCCGGCTCGACGTGTGGGGTTTTCTCACCGTGGCCACCGGGCTCTTCGCCCTGCTGCTCGCTCTCTCCCAAGGGCAGGACTGGGGCTGGACCGGCTACCGGGTGCTGATCCTGATCACCGTTGGGGTGCTCAGCCTGGCGCTGTTCGTGGTGATCGAACTGCACGTCGAGCAACCCCTGATTGACGTGCGGGTGTTCAAGATCAGGCCGTTCACCAACTCGCTGCTGCTGCTCACCGTGCTGTCCGTCGGGCTGTTCGCGGTGCTGTTCTACATCCCGCTGTTCGTCCAGGAGGGCCAGGGCATCACCCCGGTGCGGGCCGGGTTGATGATGCTGCCCGAGGCGATCGCGATGGGTGCGATCATGCCCGTCGCGGGTCAGCTCTACGACCGGTTCGGCCCGCGTTGGCCCGCCGTGATCGGCCTCCTCATCGCCGCCTACGGCACCTACCTGCTGTGCGGGATCAACGCCGACGTGACGCTGCAAGACCTTGTGGTGTGGACCTGGATCCGGGGTGTCGGCAATGGCTTGGCCATGATGGCGATCATGACCGCCGGGCTGGACGCGCTCCCGGCCAGGCAGGTGAACGAAGCCAGCGCGGTGAGCAACGCCGTCCAGCGCGTCTCGGCCTCGCTCGGGCTCGCGGTGCTCACCGCCATCGCCACCGCACAGCAGGCCCAGCTGATGGCCGACCGGGCCAGCCTGGTACCGGCTCCGGGCCCGGCGGCACCCGCCGCCCTGAACGAGCTGGCCGAGTACGGGTTGCCCGGGCTGTTCGCGCACTACCAGCGGACCCAGCTCACCGTTATGGCCTCGGCATACAGCGATGTGTTCCTCATCCTCGCTATCGTCACCGCCGCCGGGGCGATCTTGGCCGTGACACTCAAGATGCCGCCGCGCGCCACCGCCGGGACACCCCAGGCATCTGAGGGGCAGTCCGCCTCGGAGGCCGCCGACCGCGAACTGGACCCGGTTTCCCTGGCCCGCTACGGCCACGGGTGAGACTGGCCACCAAGGGAAGGGACGCCCCATTGGAGTACCGCATCGACGAACTCGCGCAAGTGTCCGGCGTCACGGTGCGCAACATCCGTTACTACCAGGACCGGGGCATGCTCCCGCCGCCTCGACGGGTCGGCCGGGTGGGTATCTACGACGACGCCCACCTGGCCCGGCTGCGGCTGATCACCCGGCTGCTCGACCGCAGCTACACAGCGGCGAACATCACCGAGCTGCTCACCGCCTGGGAACGCGGCCGTGACCTGTCCGAGGTGCTCGGGCTGGAGCGGGCGATGACCGGCAACCTCGACAAGGAGGTGCCGACCCTGCTGAGCGGGGCGCGGCTGTCCGCCCTGTTCGGCACGGGCGACCCCGGTGACCGCGGCGAGCGCGACGCACAGCTGATCGCCAAGGCGCTGGATGCCGGCCTGATCGAGCGCGCCGCCGAGTCCGCCGCCGAGTCCGCCGAGGACGAGTACCAGGTGCCCAGCCCCCGGCTGCTGTACGCCACCGCCGGGCTGGTCACCGCCGGGGCACCGCTGGACGGCGCCTTAGCGCTGGCCGCCCGGATGAGCCGGGACCTGGACAGCGCGGTCCGCGACTTCATGCTCGCCATCTCGGCCCGGATCCTGGCCGGCCGGGAGGAGGACTGGATGCCGACGAGCAGCGAAATCCCGGAGCTGGCCGCGCTGCTGCAGCGACTCAAACCACTGACCACCGTCGCGGCATCCTCGGTGCTGGCCGGCAGCCTGGCCCGCCATCTGGACGAGGTGTTCGGCCGGTACATCGCCCGGCTCATGCCGACCGTGGGTGGCGCCGCGCAGCAGGAGAGCCCCACCGGCACGGCCAGCTGAGCGCCGGGCGGCGCGGCGTCACCGGCCGGCGGGTGCGCCTTCGGCGTCCAGCTCGCGCATCCAGTCGTCCCGCCCTTGCCCCGCGCCGGTGTCGCTGCCGTCGGCGGCATCGACGGGCGAGGCGTCGCCGCTCGTCCCCTGGTCCGATCGCTCGGTCAGCGCGGGCTGTTCCGCCGGGTCGGCCGGTTTCTTCATGAAGAAGGCCAGGACGAGCCCGACCACGGTGAGCACGGCGCACACCAGGAACATGTCGCTGTACGCCTGGCCGGTGACCTGGCCCTGCAGCTGCAGGTAGTAGCCGTAGAGGCCGGCGGGCCCCTGCTGGGTGAGCTGTTGCACCTCGGGCAGGCCGGAGTTCGCGGTGATGAGCGCGGACCGGTCGGCCATCAGCTGGTTCTGCTGGTTGGTGGCCAGCACGGTCATCACCGCCAGGCCGAGCGAGCCGGACACCCGCTGGGCGATGTTGTTCACCGGGCTGCCCGAGCTGGTGTACTCCGGCGGGATGGCGGCCAGCCCGGCGGTCATGATCGGCATCATGGCCAGCCCGTTGCCCGCCGCCCGGACGACCGTCCAGAAGATCACGTCGCCCTCGGTCATGTTCGGGTTGATGCCGCACAGCAGGAACCCGCCCCAGCAGGCGATGGCCAACCCGATCACCGCCGGCCAACGCGGCCCGAACTTGTCGTAGAGCTGACCGGCGAACGGCATGATCAACGCCATGGCGAGCGCCTCAGGCAGCAGGATCAACCCGGTCCGCAGCGGCTGGATGCCCTGGGTGGTCTGCATGAACAGCGGCAGGTAGAACAGGATCGCGTTGAGCCCGATCATCAGGATGGATATCAGCAACAGCGAGTTGGTGAACGCCCAGATCTTGAACACCCGCAGGTCGATCAGTGGCGCGTCGCTCTCCAGCTCGATCACCACGAACAGCGCCAGGCTGAGCAGCCCGGCGGTGATCAGGATCAGCACCCGGTAGCCGGTCCAGCCCCAGGACTGGCCCTCGGAGAACGCGAGCAGCAGCGCGAACAGGCCGAAGCCAATGGTCAGGAAGCCCCACCAGTCCATCGGGCGGGTGGAGGTAGCGCCGAGCTTGGGCAACAGGATCAGGCCGGCGACGGCGCCGAGCACGCCGATCGGGGCGTTGATGAAGAAGATCAGCCGCCAGTCCACGTACTCCACGAGGTAGCCGCCGAGAGTAGGGCCGATCGCCGGGCCGAAGATCACTCCCAGGCCGTAGAGCCCCATCGCGGCGCCCATCTTCTCCCGGGGCACGATCACGTAGAGCATCGACATGCTCACCACCGGGATGACGCCGCCGGGGATGGCCTGCAGGATCCGGAACGCGATCATGCTGTTCAGGTCCCAGGCCAGGCCACACAGCGCCGACGCCACGGAGAATCCGATCAGGCTGACCAGGTACACCCTGGTCATGCCGAGCCGGTCGCCCAGCCAGCCACAGATGGGGACCACTATGCCCAGCGCCAGGGTGTAGGCCGTGACGATCCACTCGATGTCATCGGTGGACGCGCCGAAATCCCGCTGCATGGTCGGGATTGCCACGTTGACGATGGTGGTGTCCAGCACGGACATGAACATGCCGACGATCAGCACGAGCAGGGGCACCAGCCAGCCCTTGCCCGCCGCGCTCGGCGCACTCGCCGCGCCCGACTGGGGCGAGGCGGTCATGACCTCCATGCGGACCCTCCCTCCCAGCGAAAGTTCCGACTTAGTTGAGTTCGGGGCCGGGGTAGATGTTGTTACTGTAAAACGTGTGCGAATAACTATTTGTACTCGCACAGGTGATTGAGCTGCAACCGCATATATCGGCTGGATAGGCTGTGACCGTCCAGTACTGCCGCAGTGGTAGGTGACCGCATGGGCCGACACCTCGCGCACGCCCCGGGCCTCGGCCTGCGCGAACGCAAGAAGCTGCTCACCAGGCAGGCCATCACGGACACCGCGCACGCGATGTTCCTGGAGCGTGGCTACGACAACGTGACGGTCGCGGAGATCGCCGACGCGGCCAACGTCTCCACAAACACCGTGTTCGGCTACTTCCCGTCCAAGGAAGACCTGGTCTTCGACGACTCCGCCGAGGTACGCGAGGCGCTGGTGGAGCGCATCCGACACCGCCCGCCCGGGGAGACGCCGCTGCGCACCATGGTCGCCGTGATGCGTGAAATGATCTCCCTGTCCGGCCCGAGCGCGGTTGGCGACCTGGACCGGCTGCACCGGATGGTGGGCACCAGCGTCACCCTGCAGTCCCGGCTGGCCCGGATGTGGGAGCAGTTCGAGGAGTCGCTGGCCGAGGCGCTGGCCGAGGAGTTCGGCGAGGGCCCGCACTCCCCCCGGCCCAGTGTGCTCGCCGCCCAGTTGATCCTGATCTTCCGGATGATGGCCTCGGAGCGCTTCCTGGGTTACCTGCGCGCGCACACCGAGCCCGCTCAGCCGGCCGCGCTGGAGGAGTGGCTCTCGGTGACTGTGGAGCTCATCGGCCAGGGCATCGCCGACTACGCGCCTCGGGTCGGCTGATCGGGTTTCGCGTCCACGGCACGGGGCAATGGAGACGGTCCGGGTTCCACCGAGCCGGACCGGTCCGAGCAGGAGCACACTGGGCAGCGTTATGGCGCGGTGCAGGCTCCGCGCGAGGAGAGCTCCATGGCCAGCCGTCGTAGCACGCCCGATTCCACGCCCCGGCGCCCAGGAGTGCTGCGCTGGCTCTGGTACGCGCTCAGCGGGCGGTTGCCGATGCGCTACCGGGACTGGGTGCTGCATGACCTGAGCACCCCGACCTGGCCACTCCGCCATCTGGCCCGGTTGGTGGTCCCGCTCGTGCCGGTCGCCGTCGTGCTGGTGCTGGTGCTCCCCGTGCCGTGGTCGGTCCGGGTCACCGCCGTGGTGATGGGCTCGGTGATCGGCCTGCTGTTCTCGTTCGTCTTCCTGAACGAGTCCACCGACCGGCGGGCGATGCGGTTCGGCTATCCCAGCGGCGCCGCCGAGGCCGCCCGCCAGGAGCGCCGGGCCACGCGGTCGCTCGCCAAGGCGGCCGAGGAGTTCCGCCGGGATGGTCGCTCCCGCCGGTTCCCACCCTGACCCTCGAGGAGGACCAGGTGGCGGAGCGCTCACATCGGACCGACAACGCACCTGCTCATCAACGTATTGCCTGGTCACGGGGGTGGCGTAACATGACTGAAACACGCTAACCCTAACCGAGCTGGTGGGGTTTCGGCTTATCGTTGCCAACCATGAACCCCCCGCGCCGCCGAGAGGGGCCGCTCGTGCTCGACCGGCCCGTTCGATCCTCGGCACGGCGCGGCGAGCCGCTGGACCGACGACCGAGGGCCGACCGGGCTCGCCAGGTCGCCGACCTGATCCGTCAGCAGCTGCTCAGCGCGGGCTTCGACGAAGGGGTGCTGCCCGACGAGCGGATCCTCGCCGGGCAGTTCGGAGCCACCCGCAACGCGGTGCGCGAGGCCCTCGATCTGCTCCGGCAGGAAGGCCTGATCGATCGGCTGCCCGGGGTGGGCACGGTGGTGGTCGGACACAAGGTGCCGCACGGCCTGCACCGGCTGATGGGACTCGGCGAGGTGCTCCACGAGCACGGGACGGTGGTCAACGAGGTCCGGGCGGTGGGTCTGGTCCGGCCACCGGACGGGGTGGCCCGCCGGCTGGGCCTGGCCACGGACGGCTCGGTCGTCTACATCGAGCGGCTGCGCCGCCTCGGCGGCCTGCCA
>DATHIT010000161.1:0-2865 GCA_035489915.1 Pseudonocardia sp.
CCCGGCGCGCCGGCGGCGCCTTGGTCTCCGGTGTCTCCCTTGGCGCCCTGGAAATCGGCCGTGTGGGTGGAGATGTACGCGGCGGCCGCGCTGGCCACCTGCTGCTCGGTGGGCCCCGGCCCGGCCGGGCCCTGATACAGCGCCGGGTTGGCGGCCAGCACCGCGCGGGCCGCTTCCACGATGGCCCCCGGGTCGGTCCGCGCCCCACCCTGAGGGTGGTCGTCCATGTACTTCGCGATCAGCGCGATGATTTCCGCGTCGGTCCGGCCCACATCTGTGATGCTGGGGTTCTCGTTGGCCGCCTCGGCCACGTCGCAAGATCCTCGAGCATGCAGCTCCCGGGCCAAGTCGTCGCCGTTGCCGCACAGCTCGAGTACGTTCCCGGTGACCGCCTGTTTCTGTTGATCGGTGGTCTGCGCGGAGTTGGTGGCCCACGGCCCGAGGTAGGCGAACGCAAGCACCGCGAGGAACAGCAGTACAACGGCCATGCCGATCAGCGCGCCAGGGTTGAGCTCGAACCGGTTGGCTCGATCGATCGCGCCGGCCTTGAATCGGGTCTTCAGTCGACTAACGAGATTCGGGGCCGAGCCGGAAGACGTCGCGCGAGTCGTTTTCGGTTTCACGGTCGGCCGCCACGGCTGCTCCGGTACCCGCTCGGTCACGTACCTGGGAGTTGGACTGGGCCGGGGCGATGGGGTCGGTTCCGAACGGTCGGCCGATCCGGGGTCCTGACCCAGGGCCTGCGGGTGGGCCGGGTACTCGGTCTGAAACAGATCCGCGATCCGGTCGATCAGCCGGGGCGGTGGGGTATCCAGCCTGGTGGGGGACAGGGGCTGATCCGGCATCCAGGTCGCCGATTCCTCGGGGGTGCCCGGCCGACCAGGCGACTGGCTGGATGGTGTCTGCCGGTCGCTCCGCAGAGCGTGGCGGCTCGTTCGGGTCCGGCCCGGCAGCTTGGGCATCGGCGTCACCCTCGAGAATGAGTTGCGGCATCGGCGGAGCGGAGATTCCGTTGCGGATCAAGATGAGCCGGATCTGGAATCCCCACGTCTCTACCAACGCGGCATAGTCCTGCAGGTTACGGACTCGCACGGAGAGTTCCCGGTGCCGCTTGGACAACCGGGAGGCGACGAACGCGGCCACCCCGCCGAGGCCGGCCACCAGGGTGGTCAGCCCAGCGAGCAACTGAGTGAGGTCAGTAGCGGTCACATTGTTGATCGTCTCACGGGCCCGGCGGGGTCAGCTGACCGACGCGGGCCGGTTTCCCTGGCGTCGTTTCTGGGCGCGCCGCAGCGTCAGCAATGCGCTCGCTGATTTCCCGGTGGTGTGCGCCGAGTTGGCCGCCTGTTTCGCTGTGATGGCTTGTCCAGCGGTGGCGGGCACGATCGCCCAGTCGTTGGCCCACGCCTGAAAGCTCACCGTAGTTCCGATGCCCTCGCCGCCCTCGGCCCAGGTGAGGCCGTCACCAGAGACCGTGGTGGCCGCGCCGCTGGTCACGTTGAACTCGTTGGCCAGCAGCGCGAGCGCGAGCGCCCCGGCTTCGGCGTTGGCCGGCAGCGCCGCCGTCGGACCCAGCACCGTGGTGGACGTAGCGCCGAAGTTGAAGTTAGCCGGTATCTGGTCGACAACTTCGGCGGCGAGACCGAGCTTGCCGCCGAAGATAGCGAAGCACTGCGCCGACATGATGTCAGTATCGGTACCCGTCGGTCCGTACGTGAGGACGGGTGCGGTCATTCCGGAGAACCACGCCCGGCACCAAATCCGCATCCGCTGCGAGTGGCTGGTCAGATCGCCCGGAACATCACCCTTTGTACTGACGAACTCCGTGCCGCTGCTGGTATTCAACCGAGACCACGACGGGGACACCGACTCAATGGCGGGGCTGGACACGATGCTGGACCCCAGGGTTCGTCGGCTACGAGCGATGACATAGATCATGTCGCCGTCAACGAGACTGGCTGGCAGCGCGGGCGTGAGGGTGATGGAGAGTGGCGCCGGAGTCGTGGCACCCGTGTTAACGCCTTCGGCCTTCGCGCCCCACCGCACATTGCTGATCGCGTCCGCCACCCGGGAGCCGATGGTGGGGATGAACGGAGCGGACTCGCCGTTATGGGTGACCCGGATGAACCGCCAGGCCGCCTCGCCGTACTCGTTGCGATCAGTCTCCAGCCCACCGGTGCCCGAGCCGGTCCATTTCGTCTGCAGATACATGCCGGTCTTGTAGTAGGCGGTGGCGCCGACCGCCGCGTCCCGGGTGGGGATGCCCGCGTCCCACGAGTTGATCGTCACCCCGTTGACCGTGGCTGACCACCCGGCCGCGCCCGCGTTGATCGCCCCGGTGCGCAGTTTGGCCTGCAGCCACTTGGGGTTGGTGGCCAGCTCCGCCGGGGTGCCGAAATCGGCGATGAACCGGGGCAACCCGCTACTGCTGCTCGAGCCCCCGACCGCGACTTTGAGCGCCACCTCGAGTTTGCCGCTGGTGGCGTAATCGGAGCGGTTCTGCACCACGATCTCCAGCAAATCCTGCGCGGAGTCATGTTCTTGCAGCAGCACGAACGCAGGTTTGACTGGCGGTAAGTGCATCGGCAACAGCAGAATCTCAACGGCATGATCGCCAGTGGTATCGGTGAACGCCCGATCTGTGGTGCCGTTGGTGCCTTTCTCCCGCCACTCGCTACGGGGGTAACCGTTGGCCGCGATCGGATCCACGTCCACATCGGAGCGCAGCACCACGGAACGCCCGTCTGGGTGGGCGGTGATGATGCTGGCGACACCCGAGGTGGAGGCCAGCTGCGCCTGGGTCAGGTTGGTGATGCCGGCGCTCGTGGCCGTCGAGTAGTCAAAGTCAAAGTGCGGCCCGGCCGC
>DATHIT010000162.1:0-4012 GCA_035489915.1 Pseudonocardia sp.
CTGGCCAGCGCGCACCGGATCAACCGGTCCGTGTGCCCCGGGGCCCCCGCAGCGCCGGCAGTGGCGAGCGGGGCCGCCTGAGAGCGCTCAGTGTGGTGATCGGGGTGACAACTTGGGGCTTGAACTGGGTGGGGGCGGGCAGCGTGTGTTCGGCAGCGGCGTATCCGGCGCCACCGAGCTGAAGGAGAACCAGACCAGTGACTACCGCGTCCTACAGCGGAACCTCCGCTCCGACCGTGTCCCCCTCGCTGCTCGCGCTGCGCTACCTCGCGCTGCTCAGCACGCTCAACGTGCTCTTCCAGGGAGGCACCGCCGGCGAGGTGCTGATGAAGAACCACGAAGCGTTCGTGCTGCACGAAGCCGGAGCGATCGCACTGCACGTACTCACCGGGCTCGCCACGGTCGCGGCGGCGCTGTACTGGCGCTCCACCCGGACCAGCCTGTGGCCGGCCATCCTCGCGGCTGTTGTTTTTGTTGCCTCGTTCGTGCAGGCCGCGGTCGGACACGGCCGCACCCTCTACATCCACGTGCCGCTCGCCCTGCTGCTCCTGCTCGGCTCGACCTGGTTGCTCGCCTGGTCCTGGCTGGCCGCCCGGCAGCCCGCGGCACAAAGGTGAGGGCTAAGGCTGGACGATCTGGGCGGTGAGCCAGTGCTCGAGGGCGGTGTCAGCCAGACCAAAGCCGACCAACAACCCGGACCCGCCCACCGCGGCAGCGACCCTCGCGCCGGCAGAGCACCGATTAACCGGACGAGCACGTCGATCGGAGGGACGCGCACCGGCCTGGGCAACCGCATGATGCGCGGCGCCGCCACCCAGTGCCCGGCGACTTGCAGGGCGTCAGCGGGCCGGGGGTCGTTCTCGCAGCGCGGTGAACCAACGATTACTGCCCGCCGGGAATCAGGATCGCCACGCCCGAGACCGCAAACAACAGCCCGATCACCACGGTGAGGCTGTCTGCCTGAGTGGGCCGTTGACGGTCTGACCAAATGAACCCAGAACCGCGACTATGACGAACAGCCCTCCCACGACGCGCCATAACTTTGCGGCGATCGCCAGAGTTCTGGGTTGACCAGGTAGACCGCTTCTGACTGGGCGCGCACCCGCGGAGGGGTCACTTCCCTCGATCATGCGCCGAGGGTAACCGGCGCCAGGCTCCACACTTGTCCGGATCAGCGTAGTTAGGACGCCGACCAGCGGGAGAGCGTTCCTGCCGCACGAGGCCGGAGTCGTCAACCGCACGGTTCGATCTCCCGCGTCATGCACCGGACACCACCGCCGCTTCGCGTAGGGCGCCCGGGCACGCGCGCTGTGCCCTGCCGGACGGGTATGCGGAGGGCTGCGCTTGAGGCGGGCGTCGCCGACAGCGCAATGGCCGGCACTTTTTGGCGCAGACCCAATCGAATCCGCAACTCACGCTCGCCAGAACCCGCGATTCAGCCCTGTGAAACCCGCTGACTCCCCGGCGAAATCCGCTGCCGAACAAGTCCGCAGCTTATACGGGCATGGGTTGTCGTCGGGGCGCTTGATTCGGATCCACCCAGCGGGGCGGAATGAATTCCGGCCGCCCTAGGTGCATCCGAACTTCCCAGCCGGATTGATGAATCATCCGATGATGAGTGCGACACAACATCACGAGATCTTCGATATTCGTCTCGCCACCGTTCACCCATTCACGGACATGATGAACCTGGCACCAAGCGGGTTTGCGGTGACACCCCGGGTGCGCACAACCCCGATCCCGCGCGGCCACCGCCTTACGCTGCGCCAGGCTCACACACCGACGCTCCCGACCCAAATCCAGCGGCTGGCTCGCCCCGTCGAACACCACCGGGGTCACCCCGCAGTCACACAACAACGCACGCAGATCCGCCGCGGTGCCCCGGCCGCCGAAGTCGAACATCAACCCACGGCCCTGCTCGCGCATCCACTGGTAATCCAGGATCGCGGTCACATGCGGCCGCTCCCCACCCTCCAACGGGAGCCGGCCTTCGTCCAGGGCATGCTCACAAATTTCCCCCAACGCGTCAGCTTGGCGTTCGCCGAGGGATTTGCCTTCATCGGCCGCCGGGCACAACACCCCTCGGACCGCCCGCGACAGCACCTCGAAGGTGGCCGCGTCCAACCGGCCCTTGATCCGACCACCCGCGCCATCGGCCGAGGCGGACAGGTGCAGCTCGTTCACCTGCGGCTCATCCTCATCCGGCGGCGGGCCGTCCTGATCCAACCCCTCCAGCAGCTGCGCGGCCAACTTGGCCAACTCATCGGGCCGGTAGTCCCGCGCCAACCCGGCCAACTGCTCTTCCAAACCCACCCACTGCTCCGGGCTGATCCGCCTAGCCTGCTCACCGCCCAGCGCGCGCTCGATCACCTCGGCATGTGCCTGGTCGATCTCCCAACCAGCCAAAGCCATCGCGGTGGCCGGCAACCTCGGCTCCAACGCCACCCCACCCAACGTGGTGGGAAACACCGCCCGAGCCACCGCCACCATCTTGCGCGCCTCAGACTCCTTACAACGCAACATATCCGCCACCGCCGAGGCCGGGCGCACCCCGAGCTCAGCGAACTCCCCGTCGCTCTCCATCTGGGCTGTCAGCTCGACCAGTTCATGCTGGGCCCGGCGCACCACACTCTGCAAAAACAAAAACTGATCACACCGATCCTGCCTAGACGCCGAACGCACACCCACCCGCAACATGGACAACTCCGTATGCACGCCCTGCCGCGCGGGAGTAAATGAGCTTTCCGACATACCCACATCATGGCAGCCAGGTACGACACTTTCTGAAGCCGGCAAGCCCGCCCGGAAGCTGGTGACGTAAGTCTTCAACGATTTTTTTGGCAGGGTCGCCTGCCGTCCCCGACCAGGGTCCCCGACCCGAGAGACAAAAGGCGGAAGCCTAGCTGTTGTAACTGACTGTTCTTCCGTCCAAAGCAATCTTTCGAAATGGCCAGCAATCCCAAACCGACCAAGATTCTCGGAGAACGATACGGCGGCCACCTAGACGAGCAGGTCCTAACGGCGTGGCAGCCGTGAACGTGGGCGGAGGGTGTTGAAGGTCAGTTTGTGACGACCAACTTGGGCGCCGTATCCGTACCGGGCGACCCCCGAAGCTCTCCGATGCCGAACTGCTCACCCTTGCTGTCGCGCAGGTCCTGCTCGGGGTGCGCTCTGAGGCCCGCTGGCTCCGGTTCGTCCCCGCGCATCTGCCCGGAGCGTTCCCTTACCTGCCCGGCCAGTCCGGGTACAACAAGCGCCTGCGCGCCGCGTTACCGCTGATCAAGCAGCTGATCCGAGTGTTGGCCCTCGACACCGGGGTGGGCCGGCTACAGCTACTGCGCCAGCCACTCCCGATTCTTCTGGGGGCTACGCCTACGCCTGATCGCCACCCAGGCCGGGCTCCCGATCACCTGGGCACTGGCCGACCCGAAGATCGACGAACGCCACGTCCTGATCGCGGCACTCGAGCACGACCCCACTCTGACCGCCAACCGGCCCGGGCTCACGATCATCGCGGACAAGGGCTACGTGTCCCGCGAGCTCGACACCTACCTCGTCGAACGCGGAGTCGCGTTGCTGCGTCCGTCCTCCCGCAACCGCACCCCACACCCTGGCGAGCACCTGCTCAAACCGGTGCGCCAGCTCGTCGAGTCGATCTTCGACACCCTCAAGGGGCAACTCGACCTGGAGTTACACGGTGGCAGACATAAACGGCGCCGACCAACGGGAAGCCATATCCGCTGGTCGGCGCCGCCTTGAGCGTCTTGGTCAGGCAGCTTGCTTGGTCTCCCAGAAGATCTTGTCGATCTGCGAGATGTAGTCGAGCAGCTCCTGGCCGCTGGCCGGGTCGTTCGAGCCCTTGGTGCCCGATGCGCCGGCGGCCTTGGTGGCCTTGTTGAACAGCTCGTGCAGCTCCGGGTACTTCTCGAAGTGTGGCGGCTTGAAGTAGTCCGTCCACAGCACCCACAGGTGGTGCTTGACCAGATCGGAGCGCTGCTCCTTGATCTCGATC
>DATHIT010000163.1:0-12427 GCA_035489915.1 Pseudonocardia sp.
CACGTCCTGCTGGGCCTGCTCGCCGAAGAGGCCGGTGAACCATGCACAGACGTTGAGCAACGTGACCGCCCAGGCAGTCGACCCGTCGCCGCGGGCGAGCTCCCGGGAAACCGCGACCTTGGTCCTGAGGTCGCACTCGTAGCCGCCGAAGCGCTTCGGAACGGTCACCTTGAACAGGCCCACGGACCTGATCGCGGCGATGTTCTCCTCGACGACCCTGCGGTTCTTCTCGGTGTTCTCCGCGTTCTGCTGCAGCAGCGGGACCAGCTCGGCCGCGCGCGCCACGAGCTCGTCGTGTCCGGGCGCTACCACCAGGTTCGTCGTATCGAGAGTCGCGGACATACTGACTCCTTCGACATGTGTCAGGGGACGACGTGTGAACGCCGGCGGTCGCGGGCGGCACACCTCGACCATGGCGCCGTGCTCCAGCCACGAACCCGAAGTCTCACTCCGTCGCCGCGCTTCGACCGGCTGGTGTGGCCGGGAGCCTAGCCACCAAACCAATGCGGGCGCAAGCATCTTTACCAGCTTCCGCTCCAGTGTCAGGGAATGTAACAATTGCTTGCGCCAGCATCAATTGCTACGGTGGACTCGCATCGGGTGTCCACCGCCGGGCCGGGCTCGGAGTGCGCAACGACGACACCCCACCCCGCATCGAGCACTGGAGGACACGTTGATCTTCGCGAACCAGGCCGGCCGATTCGTGCTGGTCGTCGACGACGGCATCGTCGACATCGAGCAGGCCAGCGACGGGCAGTTCGGGCCCCGCCCCGCCGACGTACTCGATCACTGGGCGGACTTCCTGAAATGGGTATCCGCCGCGCCGCGCCGGGTCACCGGGGCGTTGGACGAGGAGCAGCTGCGGGCACCGTCGCCGACCCCGCGCCAGGTGTTCGGCATCGGCACGAACTACCGGCGCCACGCCGAGGAGGTTGGCTGGCCGATCCCCGAGGTCCCGCTGACCTTCACCAAGTTCCCCAGCGCGGTCACCGGACCCGTCGGGGAGATCGAGATCAGCGGACCTCGGGTCGACTGGGAGGTCGAGACGGTGGTCGTGATCGGCGCGACGGCTCGCCGGGTGCCCAGGGCGGAGGCGTGGAACCACGTCGCCGGCGTCACCCTCGGGCAGGACCTCTCGGATCGCGACGTGCAGAACCTGCCCAAGGCCAACCCCCAGTTCAGCCTCGGCAAGTCACTGCCGGGGTTCGCACCGATCGGCCCGTTCCTGGTGACCCCGGACGCCTTCGCCGACCGTGATGACATCGAGATCGCCTGCTCGATCAACGGAAACGAGATCCAGCGGGACAGCACCAGCGACCTGATCTTCGATGTCGGCGAGCTCATCGCCTACCTGTCCGGGCTGGTCACCCTGCTGCCCGGCGACCTCATCTTCACCGGGACGCCCGCGGGGGTGGGCCTCACCATGGATCCACCACGGTTCCTCGCCGCGGGCGACGAGCTGGTGACGACGGCCCCCGAGATCGGCACCATGCGCCACCGATTCGTCGCGGCCGCGGCGCAGCAGCCGTCATGACCTGCCGTGTCCTCGTCGGGTTCCTGCCATGACACGGGCGATCCTCGAGCCGGTCGATGCCGACATCGATCCGCGCGTCCTGCGTGACATCTACGGACAGTTCCCGAGCGGTGTCGCCGCGGTTTGCGCGTTGGTCGACGGGTCGCCGGTCGGCATGGCGGTGAGCTCCTTCACCTCGGTGTCGGTGCAGCCACCGCTGGTGTCGGTGTGCATCGCCAACACCTCTACGACCTGGCCGGTCCTCCGGGCCGGCCGCCGCCTCGGCGTCAGCGTGCTGGGCGAGGCCCACGAGGAGGCGTGCCGGCGCCTGGCAGCGCGGACCGACGACCGCTTCCGCGGGCTGGACCTGCACGTCTCCGGCAACGGCGCGGTCCTGGTCGACGGCGCCCCGGCCTGGCTGGACTGCAGCGTCGAGGCCGAGTACCCCGCCGGGGACCACACCGTCGTCCTGCTGCGCATCGCCGGATTCCGCATCGATCCTCGGGCCCGACCGCTGATCTTTCATCGGTCCGGTTTCCGCCAGCTCGTCGAGCGGTGAACCGACCAGTTCAGGGCGCTCCTAGCGTCGAGCATCGTGGTCGTGCCCGGCCGGGCGGTGCGCCAGCTCGGCGGCCCGGGCGGTGATCTCCTCGGTGGCCACGGTGCCCACGCCGGCCAGCACGTCTTCCAGCGCGCCGAGCCAGTGCTGGTAGTAGTTCCACGGCTGGCCCGGCGGGGGATCGGCCTCCCAGGCGGCGATCCGGGCGATCAGCGCGGCCTGGAACTCGGGCCAGCCGAACAGCCCCGCGTCGTACAGGGCGATCGCCATCCCGAACGCCCGGCTCTCCCACGGCTCGGCGAACACCAGCTCGCCGTTGGACCTGGGCGGCGCGGCCGGGCCGGCCACCTCCAGCGGCGCGGTCACCTCGACTCCCCGGACGCGGGTGTGCGCACCTTGGCCACGCCGACCAGCGCGTCCCGGGTGATCAACGGGATGAGCTCGTCCTCGGTGAGGTCCTCGGTTCCGGCCGGCCGCTCCGGCAGCACCAGCCAGCGGATCTCGCTGCTCGAATCGCGCACGGTGATCTGTACGTCGTCGGCCAGCTCGAGCCCCATCTCGGCGAGCACCGTGCGCGGCTGCCGGACCACCCGGGCGCGGTAGGCCGGGTCCTTGTACCAGGACGGCGGCAGCCCGAGCACCGGCCACGGGTAGCACGAGCACAGCGTGCAGACCACCACGTTGTGGGTGGTTGCCGAGTTCTCCACGACCACGATGTGCTCGCCCTGCGGCCCGGAGAAGCCGAGCTCGGCGATGGCGGCGGTGCCGTCGGCCAGCAGCCGCCGCTTGTACGCCGGATCGGTCCACGCCCTGGCGGCCACCTTGGCGCCGTTCAACGGTCCGACCTGGGTCTCGTAGTTGGTGATGAACTTGTCCAACACCACCGGGTCGACCAGTCCCCGCTCGGTGAGCAGCTGCTCGAGCGCCTCGGTGCGCAGTGCCGCCGGTACCGGCTCTTCCTCGCCGCTCATGACCTGCTCTCCTCGGCGTCCAGGTAGCTCTCGAACAACTCGATGGTGAGCGCGAACGGCTCGGCATCGTCGCCCCACAGCTCACCCGACTCGAACCGCACCGAGTACACGTGCTGCGGGTTCTCACCCCGGAAGTGGGCGTGCGTGTCGGGCAGCACCGCGGCCGGTTGGATGATCTCCACCACGCCGGCGTGTCCTCGGATGTAGCCGGGCAGCCGGGTGTGCCCGGCGGGGGAGACGTCCTTGGCGCGCACCTTCTGGCCCACCGCGAACGCCGGTTCGGTGTCCACCGTGCGCAGCGAACCCGGCCCGGTCGGCTTGTAGTCGGGCTTGTTCGGCTCCGGGATCGGCGGCTCCGAGACGTCCTCGCCGCGCAGCGAGCGGACCCGCGCCTCGACCGCCCCGGGCGCCAGGATCGCGCTGTCGGTGAGCATCAGTTCGGCGGCGTTCAGCCAGCGCCCGTAGTAGCCCTCGTCCAGGTAGGCGGGCCGGTCCAGCCGCTCCAGCGCGTGCCGGAACGCGTCGATGTTCCGCCCGGAGATCTGGCCGATGCTGAGCAGGGTGAGCGCGAACGCTCGGGCCTGCCAGCGCTGCGCGAAGACCGGTTCGCGCGGGTCCGGCGGGTGCACCTGACCCCAGCCCAGGGTCCCGCCCATGTCGGCGATCCCGTCCACGGCACCCCCTCGCGGCTCTCGGCACAGACAGGTAGGAACCAGTCTGGATGCGCCCGGCCACCCAGGCTAGTTGATCGAGACCGTGGCCACGATCGTGGTGCCGGCGCCCGGCTGAGAGATCACCGTCAGCTCACCACCGACCAGTTCGGCCCGCTCGGCCATGGAGCGCATCCCGTAGCCGGAGGCCGCGTCGGCCGCGCTATCCACCCCGGTGTCAATGTCCGCGCCCACCTCGAATCCCACCCCGTTGTCGGTCACCTCCAACCGCGCCGTGCCGTCCTGGACCGCGAACCGGACCCAGGCCGTGCTGGCTTGCGCGTGCTTGGCGATGTTCTGCAGGCACTCCTGGGCGATCCGGTACAGCGCGATCTCCACGTGCTCCGGCAGGCGCTGGTCCGCCAGGTCCAGGCTCACCTCCAGCTGGGGCGCGGTGCGGGCCAGGCTGGCCAGCCCGCCGGCCAGGCCGAGGTCGTCGAGCACCGGTGGACGCAACCCGCCGATGGCCACCCGAGCCTCGTCCAGGGTCAGATCCACCAGCTCCCTGGCCAGGGCCAGCTGCTCGGCGGCGTCGGCCGGAGCCTCCCGCAGCACCTGGCCCACCGCGTCCAGGTGGTAGGACAGGCTGACCAGCCGCTGGGAGATGCCGTCGTGGATGTCCGCGGCCAGCCGCCGCCGCTCGGTCTCCTGGGCGGCGATCACCTGCTCGGTGAACCGCTCGTGGGCGCGCTCCCTTGCGGCCAGCTGGCGGTGCATCCGGGCCTGGTGCAGCGCGCCGGCGACCAGCCGCCCGATCACCAGCAGCAGCCGCAGATCGCGGTCGGTGAACACCCGCCGGGCCACCGTGTGCACGTTCAGCACGCCCACCAGCCCGGCCGGCTCGGTGGCCATCGGCACCGAGGCCATCGAGGTGAACTCGGTGCCGCGCAGCGCCGGTATCGGCAGGTACCGGGGATCGGACTCCTTGTGCTCGACGATCACCGCCGGCTCGTGGTGGCTGGCCACCCAGCCGGTCACCCCGGAGCCGAAGGGCAGCCGGATCCGGCCGACCTGCTGGTCGAACGGCGGGGTCGCGCCGGCCAGGGTGAGCGAGCGCTCGGTGTCGTCCAGCACGTGCACGAAGCACACGTCGGTGGTGGTCGCATCGGTGATCAACCGGGCCACGGCGGCGGCCATCGGCTCCACCTCGGGACCGTTGGACACCGCCTCGATGATGCCCAGCAACAGGGCGTTCTCCCGCTCCGGGGCGACCAGACCGAGCACCGGGCGGGAGCCAACCGAGCCGAGCAGCGCGAAGCCGGATTCCGGCAGAGGCAGGGTCATTGGAAGATCCCTTCGCGTAGCGCGGTGGCCACCGCGCCGGTCCGGTCGTTCACCTCGAGCTTGCGGTAGATGGACCGCAGGTGGCTCTTCACCGTCTCGTCGCTGACCACCAGCCGGCCGGCGATGGCCCGGTTGGACAGCCCGGCGACGATCAGCGAGAGCACCTCGCTCTCCCGGTGGGTCAGGCCGTGCCGGGCGCCCGGCCAGAACTCGTTGCTCTGCAGCCGGGCGGCGGTGTCCACCGCGCGGCCGGCCAACGCCGCGTCGATCACCGTCACCCCGCTGTGCGCCAACTCCAGCTGCCGCACCAGGTCCTCACTGCTGATCTTCTTCAGCAGGTAGCCGGAGGCGCCCGCGCGCAGCGCCTGGAACAGGTACTGCTCGTCGTCGTAGACGGACAGCAGCACCACCTTGCGGTGCGGGTCCCGCTCACGCAGCGTGCGGCACAGGTCCAGGCCGCTGGCGCCCTGCATGCGCACATCGCACAGCACGATGTCCGGATCCAGCCCGAACACCACGCCGAGCGCCTCGTCAGCGCCGATCGCCTCGCCGACCACGAGCACCCTGGCCCGAAAGGGGGCGAGCATCGCCTTGAGGCCGGCCACCACCATCTCGTGGTCGTCGACCAGCACAATCCGCAGCGGGCCGGTGCTCGGCGAGCCGGCCGACGACAGTGCCATCCTCAGGACGATAGATGCTTTCGCCCTGGCTGAGAGGTTTCTGACAGTCACCGGGAGCGCGTTCGGGCGATACCGGGAACCGGGAGCCACCCGACGGGCGACAGCTCGGACAATGGCTACTGTGGAAACCACCGCGATCGCTCCCTCGCCGGCCTGGAGCTGGCTGTCCACCGCGGGACGGCTGGTACTGGGCGGCGTGTGGATCGTCGCGGGCATGAGCAAGATCAGTGACTTGGACGGCTCGGTGCGCGCGGTGCGTGCCTACCGGATCCTGCCGGAGATCGCCGCACAGATGGTCGGCGCCGGGCTACCGGCGGTGGAGCTGCTGCTCGGTGCGCTGCTGCTGGTGGGTGCCGGGGTGCGGGCCTGCGCGGTGGTGTCCGCCGCGCTGATGGTGGTGTACATGATCGGCATCGGCTCGGCGTGGGTGCGCGGGCTGCAGATCGACTGTGGCTGCTTCGGCGGTGGCGGGGCGCTGGCCGCCGGCACCCGCCCCACCTACGGCTGGGAGCTGACCAGGGACGCCGCGCTGCTCGCGCTCGCGGTGCTGCTGGCCAGGTGGCCGGCCGGGCCGCTCGCGGTTGACCGTTTGCTCGCCGGCAGGGCGCGCTCGGCGCACGAAGACTCGGTGAAAGAAGAGGAGAACGTCCGATGATGGCCAAGAAGACCGGCGGCCGCCCGCGGTCCGTGGTGACCGCCCGCCGGGGACCGTCCACGTCGGTGATCATCGGCGTGCTGGTGGTGCTGCTGTTCGCCGGGGCGGTCGGCTTCGGCGTGTACCGCGTCCAGCACAAGACCGGCACCGGCGCGGTTCCGGCCAACGCGATCGCCTCCGGGGTGCCGGTGGGGCAGGCGAACGCGCCGAACACCATCGACATCTACCTGGACTTCCAGTGCCCGGTGTGCCGTGAGTACGAGCAGCAGTCCGGTGCGACGCTGGACAACATGATCTCCACCGGGACCGCCAAGGTGATCTACCACCCGGTGGCCTTCCTGGACCGGTTCTCCTCGACCGAGTACTCGAGTAGATCGTCTGCGGCCTCCGGCTGCGCCGCGCAGGCCGGGGTGTTCCCGCAGTACGTCAAGCTGCTCTACGCCAACCAACCGCCGGAGAACGGCAACGGGCTACCGGAGAGTCAGCTGATCTCGTTGGGTCAGCAGGCCGGCGCGGGCGGGGACTTTGCCAGCTGCGTCTCGGCCAACACGTTCGCCGGCTGGACCGCCGCGCTCACCGATGCCGCGTCCAAGGCCGGCATCGACGCGACCCCCACGGTGCAGGTGAACGGCAAGCAGATCGACAACAGTGACGCGGCGCTGCGTCAGGCCGTGCAGTCCGCCCGGTAGCTACGAGGGCGTGGGAACCGAGCTGACCAGCGCCGCCGGGCGCCAGCCGCGCAGCGAGTTGAGCACCGCCAGCCCGTCGGCCTCGGCCAGGTCGCCCGGCCACAGCACCCGCTCGGTGAGCTCGCCGCGCTCCACCAACCGGCCGCGCTCGACGCCGGGCAGGCAACCGGAGGACTCCGGCGGCGTCCACCACCGCCCGTCCAGCCGGATGGCCAGGTTGGCGATCGTGGTCTCGGTCAGCTCGCCTCGCTCGTTGCACAGCACCACGTCATCGGCCTCCGGGTGCCGCTGGGCGCGCACGATGTAGGGCCCTCGCCGGCTGGTCTTGTGGTACGGCCATGGCTGGCTCGAGTCGACTGGTTCGGGGTCGAGGGCCAGGCGGACCGGGCGGTCCAGCCGCGCGGGCGGCGGCGCGGTCTGCACGGCGATCTCCCCGGAGCGGTACAACCGCAGCCGGACCAGCGCCTCGCCCTCGGTCGCGGTCGCCGCGATCAGCGCCGCCCTGGCCTCGTCGAGGTCCAGCGGGAAGCCGAAGTACTCGGCGGAGTGGGCCAACCGCCGCAGGTGCCGATCCCGGTTGCGGATGCCCTCGACCGCAGTGTGGCCCATGGTCTCGAGCAGGTGGAACTCCTCCGGCCGCCGCTCCAGCACGGCCGCCTTGACCAGCAGCTCGGCGTGCTCAGCGGCGGGGTCGGAGGACCAGGTGATGCCGCCGCCGCTGCCGTACTCCGCCACGCCGCTGGCCCGGTCCAGCACCGCGGTGCGGATCGCCACGTTGAACCGCGCCCTGGTTGGCGCGTCGGGCGGCCCGACCCAGCCGACCGCGCCGCAGTACACCCCGCGCGGCTGGTCCTCCAACTCGCGGATCAGTCGCATGGTGCTGGCCTTGGGTGCGCCGGTGATCGAGCCGCACGGGAACAGCGCGCGGAAGACCTCGACCAGGTCGACCTCGGGGCGCAGCTGAGCGGCCACCTCGGAGGTCAGCTGCAGCACCGTGGGGTAGCGCTCCAGCCGGCACAGCGAGCGGACCTGGACGCCGCCGGTGCGGGCGATCCGGGCGAGATCGTTGCGCATCAGGTCGACGATCATGATGTTCTCCGCGCGTTCCTTGGCGCTGGCGCGCAAGAGGTTCGCGTGCTGCTCGTCCTCGGCCAGGTATCGGCCCCGGCGGGCGGTGCCCTTCATCGGGCGGGTGATCAGCTCGTCCCCGCTCCACGAGAAGAACAGCTCTGGGCTGGCGCTGGCCACCGCGAACCGGCCCAGGTCCAGGTAGGCGGAGTAACTGGCGCGTTGGCCCAGGGCCAGGTCGGCGTAGAGGCGTACCGGGTCATCGGGCGGGCGGCCATGCAGCCGGACGGTGAGGTTGCACTGGTAGGTGTCGCCGGCGGCGATCCGCTCGCGGACCCGTTCGACCGCGGCCCGGTGGCGCTCCGGAGTCCAGGCCGGGTGCCACGGTCCGACAGGTTGCGCGTCCTCGGCGGCGTCGGTGTCCTCGGACGCCGGGGGTGCTGAGAGCGCCGACTCAGTGTGCTGAGAGCGCCGACTCGCGGGCAGTTTGGCGGTGGAGATCATCGGTGAGATCACCGGTGAGATCACTGGCACCTGGGTCGGCTCGGCGCACAGCCCGAACCAGACCAGCGGTGGCCCTTCCGCCGACGGCGGGTGGCTGACCAGCCGATCGTCCAGGCCTCCGGCCGCCTCGTAGCCCACGTAACCGAACGCCCAGCAGCCGTCGCGGGTGGCCCGGTCGACCTCGGCCAGCACCGGCACCACCTCGGCCGGCCGGGTAGCGGTGAGTACCTGGTGCGGGGGTGGGAAGCGCAGCGCCCGGTTGCCCGGCACGTCGTCGAAGCGCGCCCACGGCGCGGTCGGGACGCGGAGCGGACTGGCTGCCATGACTTCCCGAGGCTGTGCGGTGCGCGCGAGGTGACGTCAACGGGAGCATAGATGCTCAGGGCATGACCACCTCTTGGGACGACGGGACCGTGCTCCCCGCGCTGCTGCGGGCCTTGACGGAGCTCGTCTCGTACCGGTAAGAATTCTGTACCAGTAAAGAATTTGAACCGGAGGCGAGCGTGACCACAACTGACGTCGCCGGGAGGCTCATCGACGGTCCTCCCGGCCTGGAGCGGGCAACGGAGCGGGCCGCCGAGCTGGCCCGTTCGCTCGCCGAGGTCACCGAGGAGCGTCGCTGCCTGCCTGAGGAGCTGGTCGACGCGCTGCGCGACGGCGGGCTGCTGCGTGCCGCGGTGCCCGAGGCGCTCGGCGGCGCCCAGCTGCCTCCGGGGGTGATCCTGCGCTGCGCCGAGACGGTGGCCAGGGGTGACGCGTCGGCCGGCTGGTGTGTGTCGATCAACGCCACCAGCAGCCTGCTGTCGGCGTACCTGCCTGAGCGGGGGGCGGCCGAGGTGTTCGGCGACCCGCGCTCCGTCGCGGCCGGGGTTTGGGCGCCTCGGGGTGCCGCTCGCCCAGTGGAGGGCGGCGTTGTCGTGTCCGGGCAATGGCCGTTCTGCAGCGCGATCTCGCACTCCGACTGGCTGTTCGCCGGCTGCGTGCTGCAGGCGACCGGCGACGGCGCCAACGGGGCTCCAGTCCTGAAGGTGCTGGCGATCCCGACCGAGGAACTGAACGTCCTGGACACCTGGCACACCTCCGGGCTGTGCGGCACCGGCAGCCACGACGCGGTGGCCACTGAGCTGTTCGTGCCGGAGCACCGGATGCTGTCGGTGCTGGACGGGCCGCGGCCCGGGGCGGCCGCGCTGTACCGGTTCCCGGTGTTCGGGTTCTTCGCCCTGTCCATCGCGGTCGCCACTCTCGGCAACGCCCGAGGGGCCGTCGACGAACTGGTGGAGCTCGCCGCCGCCAAGCGCTCCCTGGGTTCCAGCCGCGCGCTGGCCGAGCGGGGTGAGGTCCAGGCCGCCGTGGCCGCCGCCGAGGCCTCCCTCCGCGCCGCCAGGGCGTTCCTGTTCCAAGCCGTGGACGACGCCTGGGCGGCCGCCTCGGGTCCGGAGCCGGTGCCGGACTCGGCGCGGGTCGCACTGCGGCTGGCTGCCACGCACGCCACCCGTACCTCGGCCGAGGTGGTCGCCTCGATGTACGACTTGGCTGGCGGCTCGGCCATCTACCGCGGTTCGCCGCTGCAACGCCGGTTCCGCGACGCGCACACCGCCACGGCGCACTTCCAGGTCAACCCGGCCACCTACGAGCTGCTCGGCCGGCTGCTGCTCGGCCGGCCGGCGCGGACCGAGCAGCTGTGATCGGCGAGCCCGGCCGGCCCGAGGTCGGCGTGGTCGCCCCGTTCTGGCTGGACCGCCCGGACACCGAGGCGGTGGACATCGCGGTGGCCGCCGACCGGGCCGGCTTCCCGCTGATGTGGATCGGGGAGATGGCCACCTTCGATGCCTTCGCGCTGGCCACCGCGATCGGCGCGGTCACCGAGCGGATCCGGCTGAGGATCGGGCCGCTGGCCGCTGGAGTGCGCGGTCCGGTCGCGGTGGCGCTCGGGCTGTCCTCGGTTGCCACGCTGACCGGGCGGAAGGTGGATGTTGCGCTGGGCGCGTCCAGCCCCGCCATCGTCGCCGACTGGCACGACCGCCAGTGGGGGCGCCCGGCCGCGCGGATGCGCGAGTTCGTCCGCGCGCTGCGACCGCTGCTGGCCGGCGAGCGAGCCGACTTCGAGGGCGACCAGATCCGCGCCCACGGGTTCCGGTTGCGCCGCCCGCTGCCCGACACGGCGATCACCGTGGCCGCGTTCGGGCCGGCGATGATCCGGGTGGCTGCCGAGGAGGCCGACCAGCTGGTGCTCAACCTGGTCACCGTCGAGCAGGTGGCCCGGGTCCGCGCCGCGGTGGACCGGCACGCGGCGGCGGCGCGCTGGCGGCCGCCGCGCATCGCGGTCTGGCTGCCGGTCGCGCTGGAGTTGGACCCCGCCACCATGCGCCAGCTGTCCGCGCAGCTCGCGGTGTACCTGGCGCCGCCGGGATACGGCGAGATGTTCACCGAGCTCGGCCACGGCCAGCTGGTGGAGCGGGCCAGGGGCGGCGCGTCGAGGGCGCAGCTGGCCGGACAGGTCCCGGCCGCGCTGCTCGAGGCCATCGGCGCGATCTGCCCGGTCGAGCGCATCGCCGACCGGATCGCGGCCTACCACCGGGCCGGCGCGGACCACGTCGGGTTGGTCCCGGCGACAGCGGCGGATCCCGGCGGCAAAGCACTGCTCGCCGCGCTGGCCCCGCTGGCCACCGGGGGAGTAGTCGGATGAGCGAGCCCGGGGGACGGCAGCCGGCGGGTTGGGTAGGCACCGGGGGACGGCAGCCGGCGGAGCTTGCGGAGCCGGCGGGGTGGGTAGGCATCGACCTGGCCCACCGGTTCGCCGGCGAGTCGGTGGGCCGCGCGCTGGAGCTGTTCGGCGAGAAGTGGACGCTGCTGATCATGCGGGAGGCGTTCTTCGGGGTGCGCCGCTATGGCCAGCTGGCTCGCAATCTGGCCATACCCCGGCCCACGTTGTCCGCCCGGTTGCGCACCCTGGTCGAGGCCGGCCTGCTGGAGCGGGTGCGCTACGCCACCGACCCGGAGCGGCACGAGTACCGGCTGACCCGCGCCGGGCTGGACCTGTTTCCGGCGATCGTGACGCTGATGCGCTGGGGGGATACCTATCGGGCCGGCCCGGATGGCCCGCCGATCGTGTTGCGTCACCAGAACTGCGGGCGTCCGACCGAGGCCTACCTGGCCTGCCGGGAGTGCGGCGAGGAGATCACCGCCCACAACGTCACCCCGGAGCCCGGCCCCGGGTTCCGGTCGGTGCGCTAGCCCGCGCAACACGTGTTGGCCCCTACTAGCTCAACACCCGCATCTCGGCAATCGCGTTGAGCGCCGGAGCCGATTTGTGGCTCCGTTTGTCGAGTTCACGGTTGTTGTCAACAGCGGGTGAACCGCGCCGATCAGCTGGTGGAACGCGCTTTCCGGCCATTAAGGTGAGGAGCATGCCAGCGAGCAAGTCACCAGCCGAGCGTGCCTCGGCGGGGTCACCGGTCGGCCCGGTGACGCTGCAGGACGTCGCGGACACCGCTGGTGTGTCCCGGGCGACCGCCTCCCGGGTGCTCAACGGCAGCTCCCGGGTGGTCGGCCCGGAGCTGGCCGACCGGGTCGTCCGGGCCGCCAAGTCGCTGCGATACGTGTCGAACGCGCCGGCTCAGGCACTGGCCAGGGCCACCTCGACGGTGGTCGGACTGATCGTGCACGCGGTCGACGACCCGTACTTCTCCGCGATCGCCGCCGGCGCGATGCGGGTGGCCACCGCACACGACCTGCTCACCATGATGGCCAGCACCTTCCGCGACCCGGATCGGGAGATCGACTACGTGTCCCGG
>DATHIT010000164.1:0-19076 GCA_035489915.1 Pseudonocardia sp.
CTCGGTCGCCTTCGTCAGCCGAGCCGCCTTCGAGTCCGAGGTGGACGTGCTCCCGACGGCCCGCCGCCGGGTCGCGGTGCGCGGCACCCGAGCCATCGGCCTGTCCGACATGCACCTCAACACCCGCCTCGGCGAGGTACAGGTCAACCCGGCCACTGGCGCCGTCACCTTGGACGACACCCCCGTCTACTCCGCCCCCTCGGACACCGTCTCCCTCTCCCGGCTCTACTTCCTCTGATCCCTGGCCCGGTCAGGGACGAGGTTCGAGGATCACCACCGGTATCTCGCGTTCTGTCCAGGCTTGGTAGCTGTCGAAGTCGGCGTAGGCGGCCACGAGCGGGGCCAGAAGCGAGCTTGCTGAGTCGGGTCGGCGGTTCGGGCATGGGCGGGCCTGTGTTCGGCTCGGATCTGGTGCCAGGCGGGTCGAGCGGGAGTTCGGGCGCGGCGGTCGTGGCCGGTGAGTGCTTCCTCGGCATGGGTAGCGACACCGGTGGGTCCCTGGCCGCAGACAACTCCTGTATAGCCAGTCGGGGCGGGTAGCCTTATACGAATGGAGAGGGTCTTTACCGCGGCCGTGCATCAGGAAGACGACTGGTACGTCGCGCAGTGTCTGGAGGTCGACGTCGCCAGTCAGGGCGCGACCATCGCCGAAGCTCTGAGCAATCTGACCGAGGCTGTTGAGCTGTACCTCGATGAGGTCGACGACCCGCACCCGACCGCCACTCCGCTCATCACCTCGTTTCAGGTGACCGGCGCCGCGTGAGCCCAGCCCTATCCGACCTGCCTCTCCGTAAGGTTATTCGTGTTCTGGAATCGGCGGGCTTCGCCCATGTCCGCACGAAGGGCAGCCACTCTGTCTATCGGCATGACGACGGGCGCGTTGTCGTCGTCCCACAGCACGGCACCGTCAAGCGCGGAACTCTCAGTTCGATACTGCGCCAGGCAGGTCTGAGCGTCGCAGAGTTCCGTGACCTCCTGGGCTGCCTTCATCTGATCGCCCGACGGTGGTCTCGTAGCCGCCTTGCCCGGCTCCCCGTCGACCAGCGCCGGTCAGGACGATCCGGAGCGAGGTTCGAGGATCACCACGGGTATCTCGCGTTCGGTCCAGGCTTGGTAGCTGTCGAAGTCGGCGTAGGCGGCCACCAGCAGGGGCCAGAGGCGGGCTCGTTCCCCCGGGTCGGCGGTTCGGGCGTGGACGGGTCTGCGGTCGGCCCGGATCTGGATGTGCGTGTCGGGGTGGGCGAGCAGGTTGAGATACCACTGGGGGTGTTTGGGCAAGCCGCCTTGGGAGCCCACCACAACGACGTCGGGCCCGTCGGTGATGTAGAGCAGCGGGGTGGCGAATGCCTTGCCCGACTTCCGGCCGCGATGGTCGAGCAGCAGGGTCGGGACGGGTTTGCGGAAGCCGGCGCCGACGCGCCATGTGCCGCCGATCCGACCGCGGCTGCGCCGGTAGGCCCAGACCTGGGCCTTGGCCAGGTATTTCATGATTTTCGGGATCAGCGGGGAGTCGAGCTGCTTCGGGCGCGGGGGTGGGGTGGGCATGCCGTCTCCTAACCTGCACCGAGAAACTTGATCACGCGGTCGACCACCGCCCGGTCCTCCCGGAAGCACCAGTGCCCGACCCCGGGCACCACCTCGACCGTGGAGTTCGTCAGCGCGGCGCCGTAACGATAGGCCTCGTCGGTGCCCAGGTACGGGTCGCCCTCACCCCAGATCACCAGCGCCGGGCAGCGCACCTCCTCCAGGGCCACCCCGGCGGCCTGCAGCACCCCGGGGTCCGCCGACCGGTACAGCCCGAGGATGGCGCGGCGCATGCCGGCGTTCAGGTACCGGGTGGCCTCGTCCAGGAAGGCGTCGTCCATCGGGCCGGGGCGCGGGCTGGACAGCCGGGAGACCTGCTTGAGCGTGGCCCGGTTCATCCCGAACACGGCCAGCTCACCCAACACCGGCACCCGCCACACCCGGGCCAGCCAGTGCCACCGATATGCGGCGGACAGCGGAATCGCGTCGATCACCACCAGCTTCTCCAGCTGCTCGGGGCGCAGCGCGGCAGCGGCCAGCGCCACCGCGCCCCAGTCGTGCACAACCAGCCGGTACCGGTCCACCCCGAGATCGTCGACGAGCGCCCGGAACCACATCTTGAGCACGGCGAAGTCGACCAGCCGAGGGCGCACCGAGCGGCCGAAACCGGGCATGTCCGGGGCGATCACCCGGCCCAGCTGCTCGGCCCGGTCCAGGAACGGTGCCCACTCGTCGGCGGAGTCCGGGTTGCCGTGCACGAAGATCACCGGATCACCGGTGCCGCGCTCCCGCACCGCGGTGCGCATTCCGGCAATATCGCGGTACTCGACATCCTGCGCTGTCATCCGCCGCCTCCCGAGGCACTGCTGTCGACCGAGGGTCCCTACCGTCCGCCACGGACGTGCCACGAACGGCGGATCGCGGCGTCACGATCATGACCAGCACGATGGTGCCATGGCCGAGGAGAACTTTCTGGTCGGGCGCGGCCTCGCGGACGTGACCGGTGAGCCCGCCGGGGTGGGCATGCTCGGTTACGGCAAGGCCGACCAGCGCACCGAGGGCATCCACACCCGGCTGCGGGCGCGCGCGTTCGTGATCGCCGAGCCCGGGCCGGGCGCGCGCAAGCGGGTGCTGCTGGTGATCGCCGAGCTACCGCTGATCTTCGAGAGCATCCGCCGCGCGGTGCTGGACCGGCTGGCCACCCGGTACGGCGACACGTACGCCGAGGCCAACGTGATGCTCACCGCGACGCACACGCACTGCGGGCCGGGCGGCTACTCCCACCACCTGCTGTACAACACCACCACGGGCGGCTTCCGGCCGGCCACGTTCGCCGCGATCGTGGACGGCATCTGCGAGGCGGTCGAGTGGGCGCACGCCGACCTGGCTCCGGCCGCGCTGGTGCTGACTCAGGGCGAGCTGCACGACGCCAGCGCCAACCGCTCCCGCCCGGCGTTCGAGCGCAACCCGGCCGCCGACCGCGCCCATTTCCCGGACGGCATCGACCCGCTGGTCACCGTGCTGCGCATCGAGCGGGCCGGGCAACCGGTCGGCGCGATCACCTGGTTCGCCGTGCACAACACCAGCATGACCAACCGCAACCGGCTGATCAGCTCGGACAACAAGGGCTACGCCGCCTACCACTGGGAACGGCACACCCACGGGCAGGACTACCGGTCCCCCGAACCGCCCGGCTGGATGGCCGCGTTCGCCCAGACCAATGCCGGCGACCTGTCTCCCAACCTGAACCTGCGCCCGGGCAGCGGACCCACCGACGACGAGTTCGAGAACACCAGGCTGATCGGCCTGCGCCAGTTCGCGGCGGCCGAGGCGCTGTGCGCGGCGGACGGTGAGCCGCTGCCCGGCGGGGTGGATCACCGGCTGACCACCGTGCGGCTGTCCGAGGTGACGGTGCGCCCGGAGTTCACCGGGGACGGCCGCGCGCACCGCACCGGCGGGCCGGCGGTGGGTGCGGCCGCGCTGGCCGGCAGCGAGGAGGACGGCCCGGCGTTCCCCGGGTTCCACGAGGGCCGCAACCGGTTCTGGGATGCGCTGTCCAGCCGGGTTTTCTATCGGCGCTCGGCAGCGTTGCGGGACGCCCAGGCGCCGAAAGCGCTGGTCTTCGGCGCGCGGAGGCTCAACCGGGTGCGCCCGGTGGTGGCCGAACACGCCCCGCTGCAGCTGCTGCGGATCGGGCCGCTGTACCTGGTCGGAGTGCCCGCCGAGGTCAGCATCGTGGCTGGCCTGCGGGTGCGCCGGGCGGTGGCCGCCGCACTGGGAGCGGAGTTGGACCGGGTGCTGGTAGCCGGCTACAGCAATGGATACCTGCACTATCTGACCACTCCGGAGGAGTACGACAGCCAGCAGTACGAGGGTGGCAGCACGCTGTTCGGCCGCTGGGAGCTGCCGGCGGTGACCCAGACGGTGACCGAGCTGGCCGGCGCGCTGGCCGACGGGCGCCCGGTGTCGCCAGGTGACCCACCGCCGCGGCTGACCGGGTTGGCCCGGTTCGGCGGGCGGCTCACCCGGACCGCGGCAACTCCCACCGAAGACCCGGACGCTCGGCTCGGCGAGGTGCTGCGCCAACCCCGGCCAGGTTATCGAGCCGGCGAGCGGGTCACCGCGGCGTTCCGGGCCGCCCACCCGAACAACGACCTGCGCCGGGGCGACAGCTACCTGGAGATCCAGTGCGCCGAGCCGGGCGGTGGGTGGCGGGTAGTGGCCGACGACGGTGATTGGAGCACGCGGTTCCATTGGGTACCGGGGAGGCGCCGGCGATCGGGGACGGCCACGATCACCTGGGACATCCCGGACGGCACCCAGGGCCGGTTCCGGGTGCGCTACCTGGGCGACACGGTGGACCCGGACGGCTCACGGCGGGCGGTGATCGGGACGACGGCGGAGTTCCGGGTCACCGATCCGGCGCCGGCCTCGCCGGTCACCAGCGCCCGGCGGCCGAGGACGGCTCGGCGATCAGGAAGCTCGGCTCGGTGAGCCCGCGTTTCGCGGCGGCCGCGCGCACCTCGGTGACCACGGCGGGCACCGTCGCGCTGGCCACCAGCGCGATGATCGAGCCGCCGAACCCGCCGCCGACCAACCGCGCACCAAGTGCACCGGCCAGCTTGGCCGCCTCCACCGCGCTCTCCAGCTCGGGGCAGCTGAGCGCGTAGTCCTCCCGCAGCGAAGTGTGCGAGGCGTCCAGTAGCGGGCCCAGTTCGGCGACCCGGTCAGCCGCGAGTAGCTCGGCCGCCGCCCTGGCGCGCGCCGATTCGGTGATCACGTGGCGGACCCGCTTGCGCAGCACCGGGTCCCGCTCGCCGGCCTCGGCCAACCCCGCCCAGGCTGCTTCCACCGAGTCCAGCATGCCCAACGCGGGCACCCCGAGCAGCGCGGTGGCGTGCTCCACGGCGGCGCGGCGGTCGGCGTACTCGCTGTCCACCAGCCGGTGCGGCGCGTTCGTATTGACCACCACCAGGGTCAGCCCGGTGGCCGCGTCGACCCCGGAGAGCCGCAGCGGCAGCTGCACGGCCTCGAAGGTGTGGCAGTCCAACCGCAGGCACCGCCCGGCCAGCGCGTGCACCGCGACCGCCTGGTCCATCCCGCCGGTGGAGGCCAGCGCGATCTCGTTCTCCGCGCGCACCCCGGCCCGGGCCAGTCCCTCGCGCGCGGGCGAACCGGGCTGGCCGGCGCCGCCGCCGAACAGGTCGAGCAGCGCCACCCCGAGCGCACACTCCAGCGCCGCCGAGCTGGACAACCCGGCACCCACCGGCACCTCGGAGTGCACCGCGACGTCCACCCCACCGAAGGAGTGGCGGCCCAGCATCCCTGCGCCGTGCAGCGCCCACACGGTGCCCGCGAGGTAGGCCGCCCAGCCGGCCGGATGGCCAGGGCGCACCTCGTCCGCCGGCCCGCTCCACGGTTCGTCCAACTGCCCGGACACCACCCGCAGCACCCCGTCCGAGCGGGGCCGCACCGCCGCCCAGGTGCGGTGCGGCAGGGCGAACGGCAGGCAGACGCCGCCGGCGTAGTCCACGTGCTCGCCGATCAGGTTGACCCGTCCCGGCGCCGACCACACCCCGGCCGGGTCACCGCCGAACGAGCCGGTGAACAACTCGGTCACCGTCGCCGGGGAGGTGTCGTCCGACGGCAGGTGCCAGGTCACGCCGTCGGACAGCCCGGCCGTCACGCCACCTCCCGCAGCCGCCGGGCGATCCGCTCCGGAGTGGTGTCGTTGATCCACGCGCCCATCGCCGACTCCGAGCCGGCCAGGAATTTCAGCCGCCCGGGTGCGCGCATCACCGAGAACAGCTGCATGTGCAGTCGCCCCAGCTCGCGGTCCTGGCCCACCGGCGCCTGGTGCCACGCCGCGATGTACGGGGTGCGGGCCACCCCGGGGAAGAACCGGTCCACCCGGCGCAGCAGGTCCAGGTACACCACGGCCAGTTCGGCGCGCTCGTCCTCGGTCAGCTCGGCCAGGTCGGGTACGTCCCGGTGCGGCGCCAGCATGAGCTCCAGCGGCCACTTGGCGGCCAGCGGTACGTACGCGCTCCACCGCTCGCCGCGCAGCACCATCCGCACCCGGGCCCGCTGCTCCTCGGCCAGCACGTCGGCCAGCAGCGACCTGCCGCCCGCCGCCCGGTGCGCGCGGGCCTGCCGGACCAGCGCCTGGGTGCGCGGCGGCAGGTACGGGTAGGCGTAGATCTGACCGTGCGGGTGGGTCAGCGTCACGCCGATCTCCTCGCCACGGTTCTCGAACGGGACAACCTGGCGGGTGCCCGGCAGCGCGGACAGCACCTCGGTCCGGTCCGCCCAGGCCTCGATCACCGTGCGGGCCCGGCGTTCGCTGAGCGTCGCGAAGCTCTCGGTGGGATCGGAGGTGAAGCAGACCACCTCGCAGCGCCCGGCTCCGCCGGAGAACGTGGGGAACCTGTTCTCGAACACCACCACGTCGTAGTCCGGCGCGGGGATCTCCGTCGGCGGCTCCCCCGCCCGGCTGGGCGCCAGCGGATTCTCGTTGGCCGGCGGCAGGTAGGTGCGGTTCATCCGGTGCGCGGCGATCGCCACGTAGTCGCCGGTGAGCGCGTCCAGCCGGATCTCCGATTGGATGTCCAGCGGCTCCAACCCGCGAATGTCCGTTTCTGTTCGATCCGCCGAACCGGACACGTACGGCTCCCGGTCGTCGAAGTAGATCAGCTCGCGGCCGTCGGAGAGCCGGATGGCGGACTTGCGAACTTGCACGGACGCGGCGTCGGAGGACACGTAAAGCTCACTCACGACGACGCGACGATCAGCTCGCCGACCAGTCCGGCCAGTTGCTCGCGGGCACCCTCGTCGAGCTGGTCATCGGTCACCAACACGTCCACCTCGGTCAGTCGAGCGGCGGTCTGCAGCGCGACCACGCCCCATTTGGAGTGGTCGGCGACCACCAGGATGCGGCGCGAGGAGTCGATCAGCGCCCGGTTCGTCTGGGTTTCCAGCAGGTTGGGGCCGGTCAGCCCGGCGCGGGCGTCCATCCCGTGCACGCCCAGGATCAGCAGGTCCAGGTGGATGCCCTGCAGGGCGGCCACCGCGAGCGGCCCGACCAGCGCGTCGGACGGGGTGCGCATCCCGCCGGTGAGCAGCACGGTCTGCTCGACCCGGCGGTTGCGGTGCAGCTCGTCGGCGACCGGCAGCGAGTTGGTGACCACGGTCAGCTCCGGGATGTCCAACAGCTGGGTGGCGACCAGGTGCGTGGTGGTGCCCGCCGAGATCCCCAGCGAGCTGCCCGGGCGGACCTGCGCGGCGGCCGCCTTGGCGATCGCCGTCTTGGCCTCGACCTGTTGGGTTGCCTTGGTGGCGAAACCCGGCTCGTGCACGCTGGCCATCCGGGGCATCGCGGCACCGCCGTGCACCCGGTCCACCAGCCCCCGTCCGGCCAGCTCGCTGATGTCCCGGCGCACGGTCATGTCCGATACACCCAGCTCGCTGACCAGGTCGGTCACCTTCACCGCGCCGCTGCGAGCCACCTCGTCCAGGATCAGCTGCTGGCGCTGCCGAGCCAGCATCAGCCGGCCCAGGGGGCGGGATGGCTCTGTGGGCGGCACGGCGCGCGGCCGGGCGTACTCATGGGCACATGATGTCCCCGAACCTTGAACAAAGTCAACAAGATCGAACATTTCACGCCGGAAATACTGGTGATGATCGAGCTTCTTTGTTGAGAAATGTTGACTTTCTCGTCGGTCATCGGTGATGCTGCTGGTCAACGTTTCCCGGTGAGCACATGCGGCTCGGTGCAGCCGCTCGGTGCACTCGGTGCAAAGGAGCACTCCATGAGACCTTCTCGGATTCCCGCCATCGGGTGCGCGCTCGGCGCCTCGGCACTGCTCATCGCGGGGTGCTCCAGCGGCCAGCAGACCAGCTCCGGCGCACAGACCGCCGGCCCGGTCAGCGGCAACATCACCATCGCGTACCTGCAGAAGCAGGGCGACCAGCAGTACTTCATCGACGAGGCGGCGGGGGCGGTGGCCGCCGCCAAGGAGCTGTCCACCCCGCAGTCCACGGTCAACGTCAAGGTGGTCAACCTCGGGCAGGACGCCAACAAGGCGGTGACCGAGACCGACTCGGCGGTCGCCCAGAAGGTCAACGGGATCGCCATCGTGGTGCCGGACCAGAAGATCGGCCCGCAGGTGGCCAACGCGGCCTCGACCGGCGGGGTGCCGCTGGTCTCCTCGGACGACTCGATCAAGGACGGCTCCGGCACGGACGTGCCGTTCGTCGGATTCGACGGCTACGACATGGGCTCCAAGGTGGGCACCGCGGCCGCCAAGCTCGCCGCCCCCAAGGGCTGGACCGCGGCCGACACCGCGGTGCTCTACTCCTCCAAGCAGGACCTCACCGTCTGCCAGGACCGGGTGCGCGGGGAGAAGGAGCAGTACACCAAGGGCGGCGGCGTCGGCAAGGTGATCGACGTGGGCACTGACAACAGCGTGAACGGCGCGCAGAGCACCGCCTCCGGCATCATCACCGGCAACCCGGGCGTGAAGAACTGGGTGGTCATGGGCTGCAACGACGAGAACGTCTCCGGCGTGCTGCAGGCCCTGTCCAACGCCAAGGTCCCGGCCAGCAACGTGATCGGCGTCGGCCTGGGCGCGTACATCGCCTGCAAGTCCTGGCAGCCGGGATCCGCGCCGGACGGGTTCATGTCCGCGCTGTACATCGACGGGCACGACGTGGGCGGGGACGCGGTGCGCACCCTGGTCGCCAAGATCCGCAACGGCACCCCGCTGCCGCCGAAGACGATCGCCAAGACGCAGATCGTGGACGCTGCCAACGCCGCCTCCTCCAGCCTGAAATGCACCTGAGCGGGCTGTCGAGGTGCCAGCCACAGACCCGGTGAAGCCGGTGACGCCCGAGCCGGCGGGAACGCCCGGGACCGAGCCGGCCCTGCGGATGATCGGGGTGAGCAAGCAGTTCGGCCCGGTGCACGCGCTGCGTGAGGTGAGCGTCGACTTCCGGGCTGGCGAGGTCACCGCGCTGATGGGCGAGAACGGCGCCGGGAAGTCGACGCTGCTCAAGGTGCTCATCGGGGCGCTGTCGATCGACGCGGGCACCGTGGAGCTGGACGGGCGACCGGTCACCTTCGCGGACCCGACCGCGTCCCGGGCCGCCGGCGTCCGGGTGGTCGCGCAGGAGCCGGAGATCATTCCGCACGTCAGCGTGGCGGAGAACATCTTCGTCGGGGCGTTGCCCGCCCGAGGCCGGCTGTTCCGCAAGGCCGAGCTGGTGGCCAAGGCTGCCGAGCTCATCCTGCGCAGCGGCTTCGGGCAGGTGCTGCATCCGGAGACGCTCGGTTCCCGGCTCACCCCGGCACAGCGCCAGCTGGTGGAGATCCTGCGCGCGCTGACCGACCAGCCCCGGGTCATCGCGTTCGACGAGCCGACCTCGTCGCTGGCCGACGGTGAGGTGGAGCTGCTGTTCACCCTGATCCGCCGGCTGCGCGAGCAGGGCGTTGCGGTGATCTACGTCAGCCACCGGCTCAAGGAGGTGTTCGCCCTCGGCGACCGGATCGCGGTGCTGCGCGACGGCGCCCATGTCGGCACCCGACCGGTGGAGGGGACGTCCGAGGCCGAGCTGATCCGGATGATGGTCGGGCGCGACCTGTCCAGCCTCTACCACGACGAGCTGGCCCGGCCGGCCCCCGGAGACGTGGTGCTCGAGGTGTCCGGGCTGTCCTCGGCCGACGTGCGCGACATCAGCTTCCAGGTTCGCGCCGGCGAGATAGTCGGGCTGGCCGGGCTGATCGGGGCCGGGCGCACCGAGTTGGTCAGGGCGCTGATCGGCGCCGAGCCGACGACCGCCGGGACGGTGACCTTCCAGGGCCAACAGCGCCGGTTCCACTCCCCCCGCGACGCCGTCCGGGCCGGCATCGGGCTGGCCCCCGAGGAGCGCAAGGCCGAGGCCCTGTTCCTGCAGCGCAGCGTCCGGGAGAACACCGCCGCCGCGATCTACGACCGGATCCGCACCGCCCGGGTGATCAACCGGAAGAAGGAGCGGGCCACCGTGGCGCAGTTCCTGGACCGGCTGCGGGTGCGGACGCCGGGGATGGAATACCCGGTGGCCAACCTCTCCGGCGGCAACCAGCAGAAGGTCGTACTGGCCAGGTGGCTGGCCCGCAACCCGGCGCTGCTGATCCTGGACGAGCCGACCCGGGGGGTCGACGTGGGCGCCAAGTCGGAGATCTACGCGATCATCCATGAGCTGGCCGCCGCCGGCATCGCGATCCTGATGGTCTCCTCCGAGCTGCCCGAGGTGCTCGGGCTGGCGGATCGCATCATCGTCATGCAGAACGGCCGGATCACCGGCGAGCTAACCCGCGCCGAGGCGACCGAGGAGGGCGTTCTCGCGCTGGCCATGGCCGACGACCTGTCCGACCTCGTGGTCGGACTGCAGACCGAGACCTCCGGAGCTACCCCGTGACCGATCCCGACACCGTGACCGCCGCGAAGAACACCCCGGGCGAGCCGGAGCCGCCGGTGCCGGCCTCGGCTTCCCCGGACGGCGCCGCCCCGGAAGCCGCCGCCCCGGAAGCCGCCGCGCCGGAGAGCCGGCGCACCGTGGTGGCTCGGGTGCTCGGCATACTCACCAACGCCGACCGGGTGCAGAACCTCATCCTGCTCGTGGTGATCGTGCTGATCGCCGCGTTTGTCACCTCCCGCCAGCCGGCGTTCCTGACCTGGGGCAACCTGAGCATCGCGGTCACCGGAACGATCATCCTGTTCGGGCTGACCGGGCTGGTCGAGCTGCTGGTGATCATCGTTGGCGGCCTGGACATCTCGGTCGGCTCGATCGTCGGGTTGACCTCGGTGGTCGGCGCCCTGGTGTGGACGCACACCGGGCAGAACGGCGGGCTGGCGGTGCTCAGCGCGTTGCTGGTCGGCCTGCTCTGCGGGCTGGTGAACGGGCTGTTGATCGTCTATGGGCGGGTCAACCCGTTCATCGCCACGCTGGCCACCTTGGCCGCCTTCAAGGGCGTCGGCCAGGTGCTCTCCGACGGCGGCGCGATCGGCAGCGGGTTCTCCTCCAACGCGATCTTCATCTTCATCCAGCGCGGCTCCATCGCGGGTCTGCCGACGCAGCTGTTCATCCTGTTGATCGTCGCCCTGGCGCTGGCGTTCCTGCTGCTCTACACCGACATCGGGCGCAACATCTACGCGATCGGCGGCAACCCGACGGCGGCGCGGCTGGCCGGGGTGAACATCAACCGGTACGTGCTCGCGGTGTACCTGGTGGTGGGCTTCGTGGCGGCGATCGCCGGGGTGATCCTGATGGCCCGGCAGGGCTTCGGGCAGCAGACCGGCTCGGTGGACGGACTGGAGCTCAAGGCGGTCACCGTGGCCGCGCTGGGCGGCGCGTCACTGCGCGGCGGGCGGGGCGGTGTGCTCGGCGCGGTGCTGGCGATCGTGCTGCTCGGGTTCCTGGAGAACGGCATGAACGTGCTGAACATCAACACGTTCTGGCAGAACGTCGCCCAGGGCACCCTGCTGCTCATCGCGGTGATCGCCCAGCAGCGCCGGCGCAAGGAACGCGCCATCGGAATCCCGGACTAGGAGGGTCCCGCGGTCGGGCAGGAACAGGCCACCGGCTTCCGGCCGACCGGCACGGGCTCCGCCGACGGTGCCGTGGCGCCGGCGCGGATAAGCCGACGCAGGACCAGCACAAGCAACACCACGACGACACCGAGTCCGGCGGCCACCACCGGCAGCAGCCGAACGCCGGCCACGCTGACCACCACCCCGCCCACCACACCGGACAACCCGGCGCCGAAGTAGATGGCTGATGCGTTGAGCGAGAGCAACAGGCCGCTGCCATCGGAGAGCTCGATCAGCAGGTTCTGCACGGGCGGGTTGAACGCCCAGCTGAAGGCGCTCCAGGCAAACAGCGCAAGGCCGGCGCCCAACACGGTGCTCGCGGTCAGCGGCAGCGTGGCCACCATCGTGACGAAGCCCGCCGTGGCAACCAGCATGGTGGGCATGATGCCGAAGCGGTCGGTGGCCCGGCCGCCCAGTACGTTGCCGAGCAGCGCCCCAGCGCCATAGACCAGCAGCAACACCCCGATCGTCGCCCCGGTGGCACCGGTGGTCGCGGTCAGCAGTGGAACCGCGTAGGTATAGACGCTCATGGTGGAGAGCACGCCGAACACGGTGACCGCGAGCACGGTGAGCACCCTGCGGTCGGCCGCCACAGCGAACCGCTCCCGGAACCTGACCGGCGCCGGCGCGGCCAGCCTGGGCAGTAGCAGCCACAAGGCGACGGCGAACGCGACACAGATCAGCGCAATGAGCCCGAACACTCCCCGATAGCCAATCTGACCGTCCAACATGGTGCCCGCCGGCACCCCGAGGACCAGGGCGAATGTCAGCCCGCCGAACACCCGCGCCACCGCCCGGCCGCGCTCCTCCGGCGGCAACATCGCGGTGGCGAAGAGGGTGGCCGCCGGTGTGTAGACGGCGGCCCCGAACGCGGCGATCACCCGGGCCGCCAGCAGCAGCGGGTAGTTCGGGGCCAGCGCGGCGAGCAGGTTGCCCATACCCGCGACCAACAGCGCGGCGAACAGCAGCGCGCGGCGGTCCCAACTCCCGGTGAGGCTGGCCAACACCGGGGCGCCGACCGCATAGCTGAGCGCGAACGCGGTGGCGAGCTGCCCGGCCGCGCTGAGTGAGATGTTCAGGTCAGCGCTGACCGAGGGAAGCACGCCGGACACGACGTAAGCACTCGTCCCGACGGCGAACGCACCACCGGCGAGCAGATAAGTACGCGCGGACATCAATCAGCCTCCGGGCGGGTGAACCGCACAGTTGGATAGTTGCCAAACTAGTCAATACTTGGACAAGCTTCCAACTATTTGACCGAGGGGGACGTGATGCGCGAGCTCTGGCACCCGGCCACCGAGGACATCGAGCTGGCACAGGTGATGCACGCGCTCGCTGACCCGGCCCGCCTCGAAATCGTGGCCCGCCTGGCCACCAGCGATGGGGTGAACTGCGGAACCGCGTGCAGCGGCATCGAGCTGCACAAATCCACCATGTCGCACCACTACCGGGTCTTGCGCGAGGCCGGCGTCACCCTGACCGCCCTGGTCGGCCGCGCGCGAGTGGTCCGCCTGCGCCGCGACGACCTCAACGCCCGATTCCCCGGCCTGCTCCCGTCCGTCCTCAACGCCCTCAACGGATCCGCGCCCATCGGCGGCCAGCTGACACCATCGCCGGTTCTGGCAACCCAGCCGACACCGCGAACCGCACCCAGCCCCCTACGCTAACCTCAACACTCGCCGGGGGCGGTAGCTCAGCTGGTCAGAGCAGCGGACTCATAATCCGTCAGGTCGTGGGTTCGAGCCCCACCCGCCCCACCACCTGACCAGCGAAAACAGCAAATCGCAAGATCACTGCAGTAAGTCTGTCCATGATTCCGTCCATGAGCAGTGCCGTACGGTGAGCCCATGACCAGCACCGGACGGCCACGCGGCAGCATCCGCGAGCGGGGCGCCACGCTCCAGGTCCGGGTGTTCGCCGGCTACGACGCGGTGACTGGGAAGCAGCGCTACATCACCGAATCGATCGCCGGCACCGACCGTGCCGCCCGCCGTCGCGCGGAGAAGACGCTCACCCGCCTGCAAGCTCAGGTGGATAAGCAGCGGGCCCCCGAGACCTCCGTCAGCCTTGCTCGCGCACTCGATGAGTGGCTGGCTACGAACGAGATCGAAGACACCACACGGCGCACCTACGTCGGCTACATCGAACGAACGATCAAGCCGACCATCAGAGCCCAGCCGATCGACCGATTGAACGCCCGAACACTCGAGTCGCTATACCGCGAGTTACGGCGCTGCCGCAGCCGCTGCGACGGCCGACCACAAATCGAGAAGCACACAACCGCCGGTGATCACGACTGCGGGAAAGCCGAGTGCAAGCCGCACGTCTGCAAACCGATGGCCGCATCCACGGTACGCCAGATGCACTCGATCATCAGCGGCACACTCACCGCCGCGGTCCGCTGGGAATGGATCGACACCAACCCCGCCCGCATCGCCCAGCGCCCCAGGGCCAAGGCCCCCGAGCCCGATCCACCGTCCGCGACCGAAGCGGCTCAGCTACTCGACGCCGCGTTCGAGATCGACGAGGACTGGGGCACGTTGGTCTGGCTGGTGATGACGACGGGCCTTCGGCGCGGCGAGGTGTGTGCCCTGCGCTGGCGCGACATCGACTTGGACGAAGAGATCGTAGAGATCCGTCGCAACTACATACTCCACAAAGGCGTAGGCATCGAGAAGGAAACCAAGACCCACCAGATGCGCCGCATCGCACTCGACTCCGAGACGGTCACGGTCCTCCGCACCCATCGCGTCCGCGTCGCCGAGCGACTCGAGGCGCTGGACCAGGCGGTCACAAACGACACCTATGTCTTCAGCGGCACCAAAACCCCTGTGGGGTGCCAAAAGTCGGCCAGCAGCTGTGACCTGGCCATTTGTGCACGGCCTGGAGCGGTCGTGAAGGGAAAACTGAACACGTTCAGGCGCACTGGTCGATTATTTGAACGAGTTCAGAAACAGCTGTTGATCACTGGAGCGCTTCAGACGAAGTCCCAGCTCAACCGGCAGGCGCGATCCAGGCGAGTCCCTCGGTAATCTAGTAATGCACTCATCGTGTCTTACGCTGAGCTGAAAGCATGCTGGTCTACCGATCGTCGCGCGGCGAGCACCGCTCGCCCCTTCGGTCTGGACTCGATACGGAGCCTGCAGGCACTGTGGCCTGCGTCACAAGTACAGGGAGCGGCGACCGTCGGGCGGTGGAACCCAGCATGAACGCGACAACCTCGGACACGTCCCCGATGGGCATCACCTCTCGGACCGGTTGGTATCCGGTCGGCACCACGGTGCGGACCGGCGAGAAGTGCCCCGAGGGCGGTTCGTGGACTGTGGTTGGCCATGATTGGATCAGCGCCTCGATCTCTGCCGGCCAGGTCATGCCCCGTTACCTGGGCAAGAACGCGGCATGGCGGCTCGTTCGCTACGGGCTCTAGCGGGTGGGCGCCTCGCTCCGATCCTTCCTAACGGAGGCGGAGTTGCACGACGCCGGGGTCGGGGGTCGAGGCGCCCGTTCGAGGGGTGGGCGCCTCGAGGGTCCGCGACCAGCGACGAATCGATCTCATTCGGCCGACAGATGTCGTCGCCGAGAGCGGAAGGTCGGTCATTCGCTACCCATCGAGGTCATTGTGGCTGGGCGGTCTCACGGTGGCTGCGTGCTTCAGCCCGGCGGTGAGGCTGGCGCGGTCGGCAGTACCGGCCCGCAACGCTGCCGCGATCTGCTTGAGCAGCCGGTCAAGTTCCCGGATGTATTCGGGTTTCGTGCCCCCGGCGGCAGAGGCAATGTGGCTATCGGCTATCCCGACAACAGCCCGCAGCGTGGTCGCCCCGGTGTCTGTCAGCTCAACGATCACGCTGCGCCGGTCCGTTGGATGCCCGCCCCGAGCGGCCAGGCCGGTTGCCTCCAGGCGGTCCACCAACGCCGTCACGCCCGCCGAAGTCAAGCCAAGGCGATCGACCAAGGTCCTGGGGGTGCACGGTCCGTTAAACCACAAGTCGACAAGGGCGTTCATCTCGGATGCTCCGAGACCCAGGACCTCAGCCACCACCCGCCGGTAGGCCTCGATCGCCTCCACGACTCCACGCACAGAAGACACCAACGGGTCCACACGCACCTCGGCTGTCCAGCTGGGATGACCAACCCGGGTAACTAGCTTATCGGATAACACGATCATCGAATCAACTAGGGGTGGGAGTCCACGACGACCTGATCAACACATGATCAGCCGAATTCGGGCTCTGGCACAGAGCCATTTTTCGGGTGCTGCGAACCCTGCTGGAAGAAGTGAACATCACCGTCGAGCGTGACACCGGTGGACGGGCCGAGTTGATCTGCGGTGGGAAGGGCGCTGCGATCAGCGACCTGGCTGTCCCGATCAAACGTAAGCCGCCCAAGATCCGCGCCGATGAGGACATCCGCACCCCCGTCCTCGGTGGCCTCATCAACGAATACCGATACGCAGCCTGACGTACAGCGATGACTTTCCGAGCGGCACAGGTCCACGCGCCGCCGGCGCGTCTGGTATCGGCCGGCCCGGTCAGCGAATGAGCCGTACCGCAATCTCCAGGTCCAGCTCGGCCCAAGCCTGATCGGCGGTGACCGCTTCGCCGCCAGCAATTCGGCGGGCGACCGCGAGGCAAGATCGATCGCCGAGCGAGAGGCCGGCGCTCCGGGTCTTGGGCCATAAGAGCCCGGCCCGCACCGCATCGGCCACGGTGAACGCCTCGACTCGCACCCCTAGCGAGCGCACACCGTCGGCCGCTGCGGCGGGCTCGGGGTGCGCGCGCTGGGCGAGCTTGGCCACGACCTCGGCCCAGTTCACCGCCGATACCACAGCCCCCGGCAGCAGCTCGCCGACTTGGTCATGGCCCGGTTCTCGATAGATCAGCGCCAGCACCGCGCTGGCGTCGAGTACCGCGGTCACGTCCTGTTTCCCTCAGCATCCTCGCGCGCTGCTTCGGTTCGCCGCTCGGCGATCAGCTCATCGACCACGCTGCCGGTGTGCCCGGCAGCGGCTGCTGCGCCGATGGCCTGATCCTGGATGCGGGCCAACAGATGCGCCCGTTCCTCCAGGACCACCCGACCGCCCTCCACATACACCACCAACGTCTGCCCCGGTTCGATCCCGGCCGCCCGGCGAACCTGAGCAGGTATCGTCACCCGACCATCCGGTGTGGCGGACACCTCCGCACTGGGGCGACTCTCATGCACCTCTGTCACAACCCCATTATGTCCGCCATACCTGGAGATCATTCGGCGACTCGCGGAGATCTGCGCCGCAACGCCGCCGGCTACGCATCGTCCAGCAAGAAGATAGGAGAGGCTAGGTTCCTAGAGACGGTTCCTTCCGGTACCCCAGCGTTCAGCTACGCACCTTGACCTGCCACATGCTGGGCGAGCCACTACCCGACGCCCCCACCGGCCGTGCCCCGTCCTACGCCTCGGCAGGCTTGTCGGTTTGGATCGACCAGCATTGCCACCCAGAGGCGGCCGAGCCAGGCCGCGTAGCGCTCGTCTGACCAGCCCCGCCGCTCGACGAGGTTATGCCACAGCGACCCGTCTGTCGTGGCGAACAGGACGTCGCGGCATTCCTCTTCCGGTACGGCCAGCTGCCCGGTAGCCGCGGCGACCCGAGCGTGCACACCCATCGCCCCGAGCCGCGCACGGTCGATCTCCGCCAGGAGCGCTGCCGCAGCCGGGTCGGTACCGGCGGCGCCCTGCACGGCCAGGCGCAACCCGGCCGTCCGCCGCATGATCGCCGCGTTGACGGTAGCGAACCGCCCGAATCGGATAGAGAGGTCGGGTTCGCCGAGCACGGCGCGCATCTCGGACCGGTCGAGGACGTGCACGTCCTGCTCGTCGCCGCCGACCGCGACGTCCCACGCGCGGTGCAGCAGGGTGGGCTTGTTCCGGAACGTTGCGTAGACCGTCTCCACGGCGACCCCCGCAGCCGCGGCGACCTCGGCGATCGTCGTGCTGCCGTAGCCCTTGTCCACGAACAACTCGTGCGCCGCCGCGAGGATCCGACCGCGGTTCTCCCGCGCCTGCTGCCGGCGCCGGGTGGAGTCGTAGCGCCTCTTGACGCCGCCGTCCATCGGATACATCCTAACTGTATTAGATCCAGCGCTGCTGTATCGGAGTCTGGTCATGGTATCCGAGGTCGAGGAGTTCCTGGTCGGGATGCTGCCGCGGCAGCTGGCAGCCGAACACGCGTTGTGCCGCGGCGACGCCAGGCCCCGCTCGGGGACATGGTCGCAGCGCGACCCGGTGACCCTGTTCGGTGCCGCGGCGCCGGTACGGCGCGGCTGGGACGAGGTGAGCAGCTGGAACGCCGAGCCCTGCTGGAGGCCGCTGACGAAGCGGGCATCGTCCGCGCCATCACGCTGGACGAACCCATCGCCGGGGCGGTCGGCTGCGGGCTCGACCCGATGGAGCGCCGGGCACACCTGGTGGTCGACATCGGGGGCGGCACCGCGGAGGTGACCACGTTCTGTTTCGGCGGACTTCTTGCGCACCGGTCCTGTCGGGTCGCTGGTGACGAGATGACCTTGGCCGTGGCGCACTACCTGCGCGAGCAGCACCAGCTCCTGGTCGGGGAGGTCACCGCGGAGGACGTGAAGATGACCAGGTGGAAGGCGTCCTCGGCGGCGCCCCCGTGCGCGGGTGGGTCGGTCAGCGGGCCGACCGCGTTGAGAAACTCCAGCACCGAGCCCGGCCAGCCGTGCGTCATGATCAGCGGCCGGGCCTGGCGGTGCGGCGACTGGATGTGCAGGAAGTGCACGCCGAGTTCGTCGATTGCCGCGTGGAACTGGGGCAGCGCGTTCAGCCGGCTGGCCAACCGCCCCATGTCGTAGTCCCGCGCCCAGTACTCGGACAGCTCGCGCAGGTAGGCCAGTGGGATGCCCTGGGACCAGTCGTCTACGGTCTCGGCCTCGGGCAGTCGCGCTCGGGTCAGCCGCTCGCGCAGGTCCTTGATCTGTGCGTCGGCGATGTCAACTTTGAAATCCCGGAGCTCGATCACACTGGCGAGCCTATGGTCGAGGCGCACGGTTGAGAAGCGAATGCTCCGGGCTGAGAACGCATCGCAGGGCCTACGGTGTCAACCACAACCGCAACACTGGCTAGGGACCGTTACCCCTCAAGTGACGCCAAACCGTCCCGCATCATCTGAACCCAGACAGGGCCACAGGCCACATGGGGACACACTCCTGCGGGACACGATGTCGACAGCGCCATCATGCAGACACGGCAGAGACAGACAGAGACACTGCGCCGGTCGGGTCAGCGACGCCCTGGCTGGCGATGTCCGGCGCGCTGTTGTGCACCGGACCGAACAATGCTGGGGTTACGCCGGCCGACGTCCAGGTTGCCTCTGGCGGCCAGCTCGATGCCACCGTCGCTGGTGGCGGCCAGGTCGGTCAGGATCCTGCCGAA
>DATHIT010000165.1:0-15037 GCA_035489915.1 Pseudonocardia sp.
AGCACGATCGGCCGCACCAGGTCGGTCAGCTCGCGGACCACAAAGTCCATGGTGATCGCCGGACTGGTGATCCCGGGCAGCACAACCAGCGGCACGCCGTCGCCGCCGTAGTCCAGCGTGTGCAGCCGGACCGCGCCGTTGTGCACCCAGCGGCTGGTCGCCGGCACGTCGGCCAGATCGGCCAGCGCGGACTGGAGCACCGAGCGGGCCATCAGACCGCCACCCCGGCCGAGGCCAGCGAGCTCAGGTAGCCGACCGCGTCGGGCAGCTCGATCACATCGCCGTACTTGGCCTGGATGTCGAACAGGTTCGCCCGGTGCGGCCCGTCCGCCCGATCGCCCACGCAGTCCTCGGGCACCAGCACGTCGAAGCCGGACTGCACCGCGTCCACCGCGCTGGCCCGGACACACCCGCTGGTAGTGGCCCCGCAGATCAGCACGGTGTCCACCCGCAGCCCGGCCAGCAGCGCCGCCAGCCCGGTACCGAAGAACGCCGAAGCGCCCTTCTTGTTGATCACGTGGTCCGCGCTGGTCCTGGGCAGCCGGGCGTCCACCTCGGCGGCCGCCGTGCCGTCCAGCAGCACCCGCATCCCGGGCGCCTTGCGCAGCCAGGCGACCCCGCCGCCGTCGATCTCCGCGACGCTGTAGGAGATCGTAGTGAACACCACCGGGACCGAGGCCGCCCGCCCGGCGGTGATCAGCTCGGCGGTCGCGGCGACCACATCGGACAGGTCCGCCCCGGTGGGGAACGAGGGGTCGGTGAATCCGTTGGTCAGGTCCACCACCACGATCGCCGGCCGCTTCCCGCGAGGAACCGTGCCGCCGAATCCGGCGCGTGCGTAGGTCTGGTCGGTCTCGCTGCCGTGCAGGCTCATGCGTGTTCCCTCCGTGCGCTCGCGCATGCGTCGATCGCCTCGACGATGGTCTGGTAGCCGGTGCACCGGCACAGGTTCGCGGCGACCACCTCGCGGATCTCCTCCTTGGTCGCGTCCGGGCGCTCGCTGAGGTAGCCCTCGGCGAGCATCAGGAAGCCCGGGGTGCAGAACCCGCACTGCAGCCCGTGATGCGCGCTGAACGCCCGTTGCAGGTCGCCCAGCTCGCCGTTCGGCGCGGCCAGGGACTCCACGGTGCGCACCTCGCAGCCCTCGGCCTGGGCGGCGAACATCAGGCAGGCCCGCGCCGGGGCGCCGTCCACCAGCACCGTGCAGGCGCCGCAGATGCCGTGCTCGCAGCCCACGTGGGTGCCGGTCAGCCGCAGGTCGTGGCGCAGCACGTCGACCAGCGTGCGGCGCGGCTCGACGGCCAGCTCGTGCCGCTCGCCGTTCACCGTCAGCTCGATCAGCTGGATCTCGGTCACACAGCCTCCCTCCGGGGCACAAGCGGGTGCTCGGTCACACCGGCTGCCTCTCCAGGACCTCGACCGGGGTCCCCTCCAATGCCCGGTACACCGACTCGCGCGGGATCGGGGTGTCGTCCAGCTCCACCCCGGTGTCGCGCAGGGCGTCGTTGACCGCGTTGAGCACGGCGGCCGGGGCGCCGATGGTGCCGCCCTCGCCGACCCCCTTGGCGCCGTTCTCGGTGAACGCGCAGGGCGTCTCCAGGTGGTGGATGGCGACCTCGGGGATCTCCGCGGCGGTGGGCACCTTGTACTCCATGAAGCTGGGGCACAGTGGCTGCCCGGTGTCGTCGTAGGTGACCTGCTCGAACAGCGCGCCGGCGATGCCTTGGGCGATGCCGCCCCGGCACTGGCCCTCCACCACCTGGGGGTGGATGGCCACTCCGCAGTCCTCGACACACACGTAGCGCAGGATCCGCACGTCGCCGGTGCCCCGGTCCAGCTCGACCACCACGCCGTGGGTGGCGTTGGCGAACGTGCCGTCGCCGGCCACGTCGAAGCTCGCGGTCGCGGCCAGCCCCGGTTCCACGCCCTTGGGCAGCAGGTGCGCCTTCAGGTAGGCGATCTCGGCGATGTCGGCGTAGGACAGGCCCCGGTCGGGGTCGTCGCGCAGCCGGATCCCGCCGGCGCCGTCCAGCTCGGTGTTGTCCAGGTCGGTCTCCAGCAGGTGCGCGGCGATCTCCCGCAGCGTCTCGCCGAGCTTCCCGGACGCCGCGCCGACCGCGCTGCCGCCAATGGTGATCGACCTGCTGGCGAACGAGCCGAAGCCGTAGGTGACCCGGTCGGTGTCCCCCTGGACGATCTTGACCTGGTCGATGTCCAGGCCCAGCCGGTCGGCGACGATCTGCGCCAACGTGGTCTCGTGGCTCTGCCCGTGGCTCATCGTGCCGCTGGTGACCACCACCGTGCCGGAGACGTCCATCTTGATCTCGGCGATGTCGAATCCGGGCACCACGGACATCTTGCGCGCCGCGAACGCCCCCGAGCCGTACCCGGTGCGCTCGGAGAAGCAGGAGTAGCCGATGCCGATCACCCGGTCCGCCGACTCTGCGCGCACCTTGCACCAGCCCTCGTCGCGCAGCACCCGCTCGCACAGATCCAGCGACTCGCGGTACGAACCGGGGTCGTAGGTGATGTTGTTGATGCCCTTGTACGGGAACACGGTGATCACGTTGCGCCGACGCAGCTCCACCGGGTCCAGGTCCAACGCGCGAGCCGCTTTCTCCATCAGGCGTTCCATCACCATCACGTACTGCGGCCGGCTCACCCCCCGGTACGGCCCGGTCGGCGCCTTGTTCGTGGTGACCGCGCGGCCGCGCACCCGGTAAGCGGGCAGCCGGTACACCCCGGGCATCTCCGCGGAGGCCATCAGCGGCTCGATGCCGGCGGTGAACGGGTAGCAGGAGTAGGCGCCCATGTCGCAGACGATGTCCACGTCCAGGGCGAGGATCGCGCCGTCCGCGTCGAAGGCGGCGCGAGCGTCGTAGCGCTGCTCGCGGGCCAGGAACGCGGCGGTCAGCGCGTCCCGGCGGTCCTCGATCCACTTGACCGGCCGGCGCAGCTTGAGCGCGGCGGCCGCGGCGGCGATCTCCTCCCGGCCCACCACGCACTTCTGCCCGAAGCCGCCGCCCATGTCCGGCACGGTGACCCGGACCTGCCGCTCGGCCAACCCGGCACAGCGGGCCAGCACGGTGCGCACCTGGTGCGGGATCTGCGTGCAGGTGCGCACCCGCAGCTGCTCGTCCCGGTCGTCCCAGTCGGCCACCACGCCCCGGGTCTCCAGCGGCAGCGCGTTCTGCCGGCCGGTCTTGGCCTGTACCCGCACCACGGTGTGTGCGTCGTCGAAGACCTCGTCGATGCCCTCGGTGGCGAACATCGACACGTCCACCAGCGTGTTCGCCGGCGCCTCGGCGTGCACCAGCACCGCGCCGGGGGCGAGCGCGGCGGTGTCGGACATGACCGGGTCCAGCTCGTCGTACTCGACGACGGCGAGCTCCACGCCGTCCTCCACCGCGTACGGGTCGCGGGCCACCACGATGGCCAGCGGTTCGCCCACGTACCGCACCTTGTCCCTGGCCAGCACCGGCATGGCGGTGGGTACGAACTCGTGCGGCGGCCGGTCCAGCACGGCGGTGATGTCGGCCAGCCCCAGGTCCTCAGCGGTGAACGCGGCGACCACGCCTGGCGTTTCGCGGACCCCGTCCAGGTCGATCCCGGTGATCCGGGCGTGCGCCACGCTGGCCCGGACGAACTGGGCGTGCAGCATCCCGGGCAGGGTGATGTCGTCCACGAAGCGGCCCCGGCCGGCCAGCAGCCTGGGGTCCTCCTTGCGGGGCACCGAGGCGCCCACCCAGCTGCCGTCCCGGCGAAACCCCGGCTCCCGGGTGCCGCTCATCGGCGGGCGCTCATCTGTTCGGCCTCCTCGCAGGCACGTTGCACCAGCGTGCGCACCAATCCCCGCCGGTAGTGCGCGCTCACCCCCGGCTCGTCGCGCACCTGCACCGCCTCGGCCGCGGCCTCCGCCAGGTGTGCCCAGAGCGCCGACTCAGTGTGCTGAGAGCCCCGACTCGCGGGCAGGTGGGGGAGTACGAACGGGACGGGGGCTACGCCGCCGAGCACTACTCGGGGGAGGTCCAGGTCGACGGCGGCGGCGACTGTGGCGAAGTCGCCGTGCCGCTCGGCGAACTCGGTCAGGGTGGCCCGCGGCGCCGGGCGGGGGAAGACCACCTCCACGATCAGCTCGTCGGGCGCCAGCGCGGTGGTGAACACGCCATGGAAGAAATCGCCGGCGGCCACCGAACGGCGCCCGGCCGGCCCCTCCACGACGATCACCGCGTCCAACAGCACCGCGAGCAGGCACCACTCGGCGGTGGCGTCCGCGTGCGCCAAGCTGCCGCCGATCGTGCCCCGGGTGCGGATGGGCAGGTGACCGACCCAACGCATGGCCCGGGAGAGGACGTCGAAGTCGGCCCCGAGCGAGGCGGTTTCCACGGCGTGGTGGGTGACCAGCGCGCCGATCCGCAACGCGTCGCCGTCCCGGCGGATGTGGTCCAGCCCGGGCACCCGGCGGATGTCGACCAGGTGCTCGGGGCGGGCCAGCCGGAAGTTCATCATCGCGACCAGGCTCTGGCCGCCGGCGATGATCTTCGCGTCGTCCCCGAGGTCGCGCAGCAGGCCCACCGCGCCCGCCACGGATCCCGGGCGGTGATAGCTGAAGGCGGCCGGCTTCATGGCCTCAAGCCTGGACCGTTGTGTCGCCGGAGTGTGGGGCGGCCACCGCGGCCGGTTCCTCCGGGGTGATCCGGTCCAGCTCGCGGCCTCGGGTCTCCGGTCCGACCGCCGCCATCCACAGCACCGCGACCAGCACCACCACGGCGAGCACGGTGAAGGTCTGCGGCAGGCCGAGCACCGGCCAGAGCAGGCTGCCGAAGATCAACGGGGTGAACCCGGTGACCACCCGGCTGGCCGAGGATGCCCAGCCGAAGCCGCTGGCTCGCAGCTCGGTCGGATACAGCTCGGAGACGTAGGCGTACATCACCGGGATCACCATCAGGATCAGGAAGCCGAACACCGCGATCATTGTCACCGCCGCCGCCGGCACCCCGAGCACCAGGGCGAACACCACCAGCGCGAGCGCGGCCAGCGGCGCGGACACCCCGATCACCCACTTGCGCCCGACCCGCTCGACCAGCACCCAGGAGACGAGCACGCCCAGGATGCCGACCGCGTTCATCACCGTGGTGCCGGCGAACGCGGCGTAGTCACCCATGCCCTGGGCGCGCAGGATGGACGGCATCCAGCTCAGCGCGGCGTAGTAGACCAGCAGCACGGTGCAGAACAGCAGCCAGATCATGCCGGTGAGTACCGGGTTGATCGCCCACACCCGGCGCAGCTGGTCCACCCCGCCGATCAGCCCGGCGACCAGCCCACGCCGGGCTGACCGCTCCGGCGGCACAGCCGGGATGTGGTAGGGCTCCGGGGTGGCACCGGTCCGCGCGACCAGGTCGTCGATCACCGCGCGGGCCTCGGCTTCCCGGCCGGCCCTGGCCAGGAAGATCGGCGACTCGGGCACCCCTCGGCGCACCCAGAACAGCAGCACCGCGGGCACGATCATCACCGCCAGCATCCACCGCCAGTTCGCCGCCAGTGGCAGCAGCAGGGTGGCGGACACTCCGCACAGGGTGGCCCCGATCGGCCACCAGCCGTCCATCGCGGTCAGCACCCGGCCCCGCTGTTTACGTGGGCTGAACTCGCTGACCAGCGCGTAGTCCACCGGGATGCAGCCGCCCAGGCCGATCCCGGCGATGAACCGGAGCACCAGGAACACCTCGAAGTTGGGCGACAGCGCGCCCAGCGCGGAGAACAGCGCGAAGATCAGCAGGGTCAGCCCGAAGGCCCGCTTGCGACCCAACCGGTCGGCAATGGTGCCCCAGGTGATCGCACCGGCGGCCAGCCCGATCAGGTTCGCGGTGGCGATCAGCCCGCGCTCCGCGGTGCTCAGCTGGAACGCGGTGCCCAGCAGCGGCGTCAGGAAGCCGTTCAGGCTGACGTCCCAGGCGTCGAACATGTAGCCCAGTCCGCCGATGATGAAGATCTTGCCCTGGACGCCCCATTTCCACGGGAGGTCCTGTACCACCTGGTCTCCGGTGCGCATCGCGTGGTCGCTCCGTTCGGTGTGGTCGGTCAGCAGGTGCGCTCAGCGCACGAACGGGTAGTGGAAGGACTCAAGGTCGGGATCGTTGAGCGGCGTCCCCTGCCAGAGCCAGTCGTACGACACGTCGGATTCGCCGTTGAACTCGCGCAGCTTGCGGTCCCGCTCTTCCTGCTCAGGGCCGTCGGGCAGATGGTAGAAGTGCATGTTCGCCCAGGACGCGTCCTGCACCATGCCAGCGTGCTTGGCACGCCGGCCGACGTAGCGGACCAGCGCCTGGGCGATGCCGTCGGTGGTGACCGCGCCCAGTTCCTCGGCCAGCACGGCGGCGTCCTCCATGGCCTGGGAGGCGCCCTGGGCCTGGTAGGGCAGCATCGCGTGGCAGGCGTCGCCGAGCAGCGCGACGTGCCCGTCCACCCACACCGGGTCCCGGCGGCGGCGGAACAGCGCCCACTTGGAGGTGTCCCCCTCGGCCTTGGACAACATCGCCGGGACCCGGTCGTCCCAGCCGGGAAATGCCTCGGCCAGCTCGTCGGCGGTGGCCGGGGCGGCCCAGGTCTGCTCGATGTCCAGCGTGTTCGGCACGATCGCCACCACGTTCAGGAACTCGCCGCCGCGGATGCAGTAGTGCACCAGGTGCCGGTCCGGGCCGTACCAGATCGTGGAGTGGTAGCGGTCCAGCAGGAACCGGGTGGCCGGGTCGGCGGCGATCTTGTCCCCGGGGATGAGCGCGCGGTAACACATCTCCCCGGAGAAGACGAGGGTGTCCGGCAGGCCCATGGCGTCACGCACGCTGGACCGGATGCCGTCGGCGCCGATCAGCACGTCGCCACCGAACCGCCGGCCGTCCTCGGTGACGGCCACCGGGCGGGCCGGGTCGGCCCGGTCGATGTCGATGACCTTGGCGCAGGTGTGCACCTCGACCACCGGTCCGGGGCCCTCCGGGTCCAGGCAGGCGTCCAGCAGGGCGCGGTGCAGGTCGGCGCGGTGGTAGTGCCAGTACGGCGCGTTGAATTCGTGCTTGACCCGGTCACCCAGCGGGATCTGGGCGATGATGCCGCCGTCCCGCCAGCGCCGCCGCACCTGGTCCTGCGGCTCGGTCTTGATCTGCTCGAGCCGCCGACGCAGCCCGAGGCCGAGCAGGATGCGGCTGGCGTTCGGCGCGGTCTGGATGCCCGCCCCCACCTCGCCCAGTTCCGGCGCCTGTTCGAGCACGGTGGTGCGCAACCCGCGCTGGCGCAGCGCGAGCGCGGCGGTCAGCCCGCCGAGACCGCCACCGGCGATGGTGACTGAATACGACTGACTGGGCGGCACAGCTTCCTCCATTACGCGTCGACGTGCCGGAACCGCTCCCTGGACGTCCACTGTGGATGGTTGGCCAGGGCGACCTGCCGACGGTCTCTCGGCAGCTCAGGGCGTCCAGTTCGGCGCCCACGGGAGATAATCCGAACACTGACGATCCGAAAAAGCAAGTGCCAATCGGACCTGTAACGCGTCAGAAACTCACCAGCCGGCTCAACTCAACGGCCGCCGAGCTCAGTCGTCCACCAGGCTTTCCCAGTGTTCGCTCAGCGCGGTGAGCTCGCGGAGCAGGTCGGTCTGCCGGTCCGCGTCGTAGCCCTTCATCAGCAGCACGTCGAGCTCCCTGGCCCGCCGGTCGGCGTCGCGCAGAGTCGCTACGCCCTCGTCGGTGAGATACAGCAGCCGCTTGCGGCCGTCCTCGGCCGGCGTCTCACGGGTGATCAGCCGACGGTCCTCGAGGCGGCGCACGATGCTGGCCATGGTCGAGCGGTCCAGCGCCACCGAGGAGGCCAGCGAGCCCTGCTCCACCCCGGGATAGGCGTTCACCGCGGTGAGCACGGCGAACTGCGGCCCGGTGAGCGTGGCGTCGACCAGCCGCACCCACGCCGCCACGTACGCCTGGTGCAATCGCCGAGCTACATAGCCCGGCGCCGCCAGGAGCTCTGGAGGAGCCGGAAGTCCATTGGAATCTCCAGCTCGCACAAAACCACCCACACGACCAACTCAACCACGCTGGGTATCCAAGCGCCTCCGGCGCCCCCGAAAACCAGCCCCGCGTGGCGCCGACCTCTCTCAGCTCGCCGCGCCCCGGGCGACCAGGCCGACCAGCTGGTTGATCAACCCGTCGGTCAACGCGGCGGTGAACATCTCCTGGGCGCTCGGCATGCCCATCTCCCCCATCACCACGGCCACCGCCTCGGTCGGCCGGGAGAAGGGCCACATCCCGGCCACGATCACGACCACCGCACCGGCGAAGTGGAGCGCGGCGATCGGATCCAGATGTGGCAGCTGGGCGCGGACCAGTGCGGCGAGCCGGCCGCTGTGCTCGGCGGCCCGCCGCTTGAACGTTCTGGCGAAGTCGACCGAGATATTGCGCTCCAACACCCCGGCCATCGCCGAGATCAGTTCACAGAGCAGCGGATCTGCCAGCAGCGCACGAGCGACCGCCGAGGCCACCTCGACCTCGCGCCGATATCCAGGACCGGCCGCCGAAGGGGCGGTGAGGATCGCTTCCAGTCCGTCCAGCCAGGCTTGCCAGGAGCGGTCCAGCACTTCGAGGAAGATCGCCTCCCGACTGTCGAAGTAGCGCAGCACGTTCGACTTGGCCAGCCCTACCTGGTCGCTCAGCTCACGCAGGCTGATCTCCGCGACGGGGCGCTCGCGCAGCATCGCGACGGCCGCTTCCAAGATCGCCGCGCGGCGGGCCGCGACCTGCTCCGGCCGACGGGCACGGCGGAATCCACACGGCCCGGCGGTCATCGGCCGAGGTTATCAGACCAGCAGAATTTTATTAATAGACCAAGCGTCTCTTGTTTTATAGCCCACCGGTCCGTTACTGTCGGCGGCGCCACCGACAGCACTGAGGAGGCCACCATGGCACCACCGGACGTCGTCGTCCCCGACCTGACCGGCAAGCTGGCCGTGATCACCGGCGCGAACAGCGGCCTGGGCTTCGGACTGACCGGCCGGTTCGCCAGGGCCGGCGCCGAGGTGATCATGGCCGTACGCAACGAGAGCAAGGGCGCCGAGGCCATCGAGAAGATCCACGCCGAGCTCCCGGACGCCCGGCTGAGCATCCGCCGGGTGGACCTGGCCTCCCTGGCCAGCGTGGCCGAGCTGAGCGAACAGCTCAACGCGGACGGCCGGCCGATCGACATCCTGGTCAACAACGCCGGCATCATGGCCACCCCGAAGCGCGAGCTCACCGAGGACGGCTTCGAGCTGCAGCTGGCCAGCAACCACCTCGGCCATTTCGCGCTCACCGCGCACCTGCTGCCGCTGCTGCGCGCCGCCGGGGGGCGGGTCACCACGCTGGCCAGCCTGGCCGCCCGGACCGGGCACATCCAGTTCAACGACCCGCAGAGCGAGCGCTTCTACTTCTCCTGGCGCGCCTACGGGCAGACCAAGCTGGCCACCCTGATGTTCGGCCTCGAGCTGGACCGGCGCAGCCGGGCGGGCGGCTGGGGCATCCTGGCCAACTCCGCCCACCCCGGCCTGACCAGGACGAACCTGGCGACCACCGGGCCGAGCCGGGGCCGGAGCTCGCCTGGCCTGCCGATGCGGTTGGGCGCGCTGTTCCACCAGGTGCGCTGGCTGTGGCAGGAGGTCCCGCAAGGCATCCTGCCCGCCCTCTATGCGGCCACCAGCCCGGATGCCGTGGGGGGCGGGTACTACGGCCCGGACGGGTTCGGCGAGCTCACCGGTGGCGTCACCCCGGCGGCCATGCCTCGGCAGGCCCGCGACCGCGAGGCTGCCCGGCGGCTATGGGAGCTCTCCGAGCGGCTCACCGGTGTGACCTATCCGGCCGTCCCCTCCGCGAACCGGGCCTGACCGGCCCCATCCGCCGCGGTCGGCTCGTCGGCCACAGTTGGGTCGTCCGCCGCACGGGCGAGCAAAGTGGCGACCGCGTCGGTGATCACCTTGCGCCGCTGGGCCCGGCTGTGCCGGCTGAACAGCACGGTGAACTCGGGCGTCATGGTGGACCACATGCCGGCCACGGTGAGCACCAACCCGAGCAGGTCCGCCGCTGACCAGTGGGTGGTGAGCTGACCGGCCCGCTGCGCCGCCTCGATCGCGGCCACCTTGTGCCGGTTGCTCTGCACGATGATGTCCAGCAGCGACGTGGTGTCCGCCCGCTCCAGGCGGTACCAGGTGGCGATCCGGGGAATCTCGGGATGGTCCTCGTAGCCGTCGTAGATCCGGCCGGCGTACTCGGGCAGGTCGGTGGGATCGATCGGAACCTCGCGCACGGTGTTCACCACGATGGCGTCGAAAACCGCGTCGAACAGCGCGTCCTTGCTGCCGAAGTAGTGGTAGATCTGCGCCTTGTTCGCCCTGGCCTGCTCGGCGATCCGGTCAACCCGGGCACCGGCGATCCCGTACCCGGCGAACTCCGCCGTCGCGGCGTCAAGCAGCCGTTTCTTGGTGGCCTCAGCGTCTCCGACCATGCCGCAGAGTAGCTGACTAACCGTCTAGTTGACAACTTGGCCGCGCCGGTGCTTCAATCTAACTAACCGTTTAGAAAGAGCTTTGTGGAGGAGCAGCGATGAGCAAGGTCTTTCTGGTCACAGGCAGCTCCCGGGGCCTGGGCCGGTCAATCGCCGAGGCTGTACTGGAGGCCGGCCACCAGCTGGTGGCCACCGCCCGCATGCCCAGCCAGCTCGACGACCTGGTCGGAAAGTACGGCAACCAGGTGCGCACGGTGGCCCTGGACGTGACGGACCCGGCGGCGGCTGAGGCGGCCGTTCAGGTCGCGGTAGAGGCCTTCGGCCGCCTGGACGTGGTGGTGAACAACGCCGGCTACGCGAACCTGGCTTCCGTCGAGGACATCACCGCCGAGGACTTCCGCCGGCAGCTCGACACCAACCTGTTCGGGGTGGTCAACGTGACCAAGGCGGCCCTGCCGGTGCTGCGCGAACAGGGCTCCGGGCACTTCATCCAGGTCTCCTCGGTGGGCGGCCGGATAGGGGCGGTCGGGCTGTCCGCCTACCAGTCCGCGAAGTGGGCGGTCGGCGGATTCTCCACGGTGCTGGCGCTGGAGGTCGCCCCGCTGGGCGTCAAGGTCACCGTGCTGGAGCCGGGTGGCATGCGCACCGACTGGGCCGGCTCGTCGATGGACATCCCGCCGGTCAGCGCCCCTTACCAGCAGACCGTCGGAGCGTTCGCCGAGATGACCCGGGCCAACAGCGACGTCGGCGCGAGCGACCCGGCCAAGGTGGCCCAGGTGGTGCTCCAGCTGGCCGATATGGACGAGCCGCCGCTGCGGCTACTACTCGGCAGCGACGCGTACACGATCGCCACCGCCCTGCACCAGCGCCTCGGCGAGGAGGACGCACGCTGGCGGGAGCTGAGCGCCTCCACCGACCACGACGAGTTCACCACCGAGCACCTCGCCGCACTCGCCGCGCACTTCTGATCCGTGGCCCGTGAGTGGCTAGCGTTGCCATAGCAACGCTAGCCACTCACGGGTTCTCTTACCCAGCCAGGTAGATCAGGCTGCCCAGGCCGGCGATCACGCAGTAGATGGCGAACGGGGTGAGGGTGCGGGTCTCGAAGTACGAGGTCAGGAAGCGCACCGAGAAGTAGGCGCACACGCCCGCGACCAGGCTGCCGGCCAGCGCCGGACCGAGTACCGCGTGGTACTCAGGGGCGAGCAGGCTGGGCAGTTTGAGCACGCCGGCGGCCAGGATGACCGGGGTGGACAGCAGAAAGGCGAACCGGGCCGCGTCATCGTGACGCAACCCCCTGGCCAGCCCGGCCGCGATGGTGATGCCGGACCGGCTGATGCCGGGCAGCAACGCCAGGATCTGCGCCGCGCCGATCAGCACCGCCTCGGGCACGGACAGCCGCGCCAGCCGCCGGTCGGCCCCCTGCTCGGTGCCCACCTCGTCCACCAGCCCAGCCATCACCACGGTCTCCTGACCGGCGATGTCGATGATCTGGGTCGGCGCGTCGGGGTCCGGCGGCGCCGGGGCGGAGGGCGCCTCCCCGGCGGGGCGGTTCTCCACCGGCACGTCCACCGGCGCGGCGACACGGCGTCGCATGCGCTCGGCGGCGTAGAGGACCAGGCCATTCAGCGTGAGGAAGATCGCCGCCGGGATCGGCCGGCCGAGCGCGCCGCGCAGCGCGCTCTCCAGCGCCAACCCGGCCAACCCCACCGGGATGGTGGCCAGCACGAGCAGCCAGACCAGCCGCTCCTCCGGGGTCCGCACCCGGCGCCGGCGGATCGAACCGAACAGCGCGCCGACCAGCCGCACCCAGTCCGGCCAGAAGAACACCACCAGCGCGAGCGCGGTGGCCACGTGCATCGCGACCAGGACGGCCAGGTACGGGGAGTCCCTGCCGGCCATGCTCAGGTCGGCCGCCCACCGCCCGCCGACCAGAGCCGGGAACAACACGCTGTGCCCCAGGCTGGACACCGGGAACAGCTCGCTGACACCCTGCAGGGCGCCGATGACGATCGCCTCGAGGTAGTTGATAGTCGACATCGCTCGCCACGGTAGGGCGCGGCACGGCACCTGGGCGACGCGCGCTGACAGGGTCTCAGATGGGCAGCCGCTGCGACCGGCCGATGGCCAGGCCGGCGGCGAGCAAGCAGATCAACGTGCCCAGCATGAACCACGGCTTGCTCACGTCGGCGTGCACGGTCTGGTACCCGATCTGCTCGCCGAGGGTGTCATAGACCTGGTGCAGCTCGGCGTTGCTCTGCGCCGGGTAGAACTGCCCACCGGACATCTGGGCGACCTGCTGCAGGGACGGGTCGTCCACCGGAACCGGAATCTGCCGGCCGTCCAGGTCGATCGAGCCGTACGGGGTGCCGAAGGAGATCGTGCTGATCGGAATGTGCCGCTGGCCCGCCCTGGCCGCTACCGCGAACTCATCCTGGCCCACCGTCTGCTTGCCGTCGCTCATCAGCACGATCCGCGCCGGCGGCGGCCCGCCCTCGCTGCCCGGAATCTGCGCGTTGAACGCATCGATCGCGTTCAGCGCGGCGGCCAGCGCCTCCCCGGTGGCGGTTGACTCGGCCAGCTTCAGGGTCTGGATCTGGCTCACCACCGCCTCCCGGTCGGTGCTGGGCGGCACCAGGATGGCCGGCGTGCCGGCGAACGACTCCAGCCCCAGGTTGATGGTGGGTGGCATGCCACGGACGAAGGTGGACGCCGCGTCCTGGGCGGCCGCCAACCGGGAGGGCGACACGTCGGTGGACTGCATGGACAGCGACACGTCGATGACCAGCACCACGGTGGCCCGGTTGCGGGGGACCTTGGTCTCCGCGGTCGGCCCGGCGAGCCCGACGGTGAGCAGCAGCAGCGCCACCGCCAGCAGCCCCGCCGGGATGTGCCGCTGCCAGCCCGGCAGCCGGGTCGCCACCCGCTCGAGCAACGCCAGGTTGCTGAACCGCAGCGCGGCGCGGTGCCGCCGTTTCTGCGCCCAGAGGTAGCCGACAACCAGGGCGGCGACCGGCACGAGCAGCACCAGCCACCACGGCTGGGCGAACCCGTCGATGGCCATACCGCGAGTGAACCCGCCCGGGCATGTAGCCGGGGTGAAGGCCTGGCGCCCTCTCAGCAATCCGGCCGGCAGCCGACCCCCTGTCGCCGCCCCGCCGCCCGCCCGACATGATCGCGTGGCGCACCGTCCGCGCCGTTGACGCCCGCTATTCTCCCCGGCAGGTGCCGGTTTTCCGCCCTATGGCGTGGCGCTCACTACCGCTGGGGGCGGGAACTTGCATCCGCCGGCACCGCACACCACGATCACTGAACCCACTCACAGCAAGAGGTGATACGCGGTGCGCCAGAACCGGGACGATGAGACATCGACGCCGGCTGGCGGGCTGACCGCCTCCTGGGCCGCGGTGTTCCGTGACATGCGCAATCTCGCCGTCGATCTGACCGTGGCCGGCACGCAGCTGGCCCGCCAGGTGCCGCTGCCACCGATCGACCAGCTGGCCACTGGCTGGACCCGGGTCGAGGACGCGGTGCTGCGGGAGGTCAAGAGCCGGCTCGACCAGGTCGACACGCCGAACGACTACCGCCCCGCGCATCAGAAACCCCGGTCCGGCGCCAAACCGTCGCCCGCGCAGCTGCTCGACGACCTGCTCGGCGCGTCCATCGACGCGGACACCGCCGGCAGCAGGGAGGAGCTGTACCGCTCGCTGCTGCTCCGGCTGGTCCCCGACGAGGCGCGCATCCTGGCCGCACTGTCCGACGGCACGCCATATCCGCTGGTGCACGTGCAGTCCAGGGCGAACGGTGGGCGGACCGTGCTGGCCAACGCCTCCACCGTGGGCCGGGCCGCCGGGGTACAGGTTCCGGACGCGGTCGGCACCTACGTGGCGCACCTGCGCGCGCTCGGGCTGGCCGAGGAGGGGCCGGCCGACGACGCGCTCGGCGTGCAATACGACATCCTGCTCGGCGAGCCCGGAGTACGGCGGGCCGAGGAAGAGGCCAAGGTGCACGGCCGGCTGGGCGCCAAGGTGGTGCGCCGGACGTTGCGGATCTCCCCGCTGGGCCGCGAACTGTGGAAGGCCTGCCGGCCCGACGACCTGCCCGAGCCCGGGCCGGAGAGCGTCTCGGACGAGCAGGAACTGGATTCTGACGGGGTGGCCCCAGCGTTGCGGTCCCCGGTGCCCGGCCCGCACTTTCACCCGGACACCGCATACCGACCCAGCTTGAGCGGCAGCCTGAACGGCGCCCCGAGCGCCAGGCCCTCGTCCGGAGCAGCCGGCGGACCCCCATGATCGCACCGGCCGAGATCCTGCAGGATGTCGGCCGCAACTGGCCCATCTACGCCTCGATGCCGATCATTGCCGCCGCGATCGGCTACGTGACCAAGCTGGTCGCCATCGAGATGATGTTCCGACCGCTGGAGTTCGTCGGGCGCAAGCCGTTCCTGGGTTGGCAGGGGGTGATCCCCCGGCGGGCCGCCAAGATGGCCGGGATCGCCTGCGACACGATGACCAGCCAGCTG
>DATHIT010000166.1:0-2359 GCA_035489915.1 Pseudonocardia sp.
CGTGGTCGGCGGCGAGGAGGACGGCGTCGCGAACGAGATCAACGAGAAGCTCTACACCACGCCGGCCGACTACGAGCTGACCCTGGACGCACTCGGCGCCGGCGAGAAGGGCCGGTACCTGCTGGCCGCGACCTTCGGCAATGTGCACGGCGTCTACAAGCCGGGCAACGTCAAGCTCCGCCCGGAGATCCTCAAGCAGGGCCAGGAGGTGGCGATCCGGAAGCTGGGCCTGCCGGCCGACGCGAAGCCGTTCGACCTGGTCTTCCACGGTGGCTCGGGCTCGCTGCCGGAGGAGATCGCCGAGGCGGTCAGCTACGGCGTGGTGAAGATGAACATCGACACCGACACCCAGTACGCCTTCACCCGGCCGATCGCCGGGCACATGTTCACCAACTACGACGGCGTGCTCAAGGTGGACGGCGAGGTAGGGAACAAGAAGGTCTACGACCCGCGCACCTACCTCAAGGCCGCCGAGGTGGCCATGGCCGACCGGATCGTGCTGGCCTGCCAGAACCTCAACTCGGCCGGCCGCACCCTTAAATGATGCCCCGTGAGTGGCGATGGACGCCGGTAGCGACCATTGCCACTCACCACACGGAGGACAGATGAGCTTGCACGGCAACCTGCTCGGCCCTGACCCGACCCTGCTGCCCGCCGACGCGGCGTTGGACGCCGCGCTGGACGGCGGCGCCGATCCGACCGATGTGGCGGCGGCGCATCCGGCGACGAGCGCGGCGTGGGCGGCGCTGGCCGAGCGGGCGCTGGCCAACGGCGAGCCGGTGGCGGCCTACGCCTACGCCCGCACCGGGTACCACCGAGGGCTGGACCAGCTGCGCCGAAACGGGTGGAAGGGGTTCGGCCCGGTGCCCTGGGCGCACGAGCCCAACCAGGGTTTCCTGCGTGCGCTGGCCGCCCTGGCCAAGGCGGCGGACGCGATCGGGGAGGACGACGAGGCGACCCGCTGCCGGAATTTCCTCGCCGACTCCGACCCGGCCGCGTTGGCCGCGCTGGGCCTCGCCTGAACGCCGCGCGAAGGCCGCCGGACACCTGCCGCCGGCCCACCTAGGCACGCATCTGCCCAGGTCAGCGGCTCGAACTGGATCCGGTCGCCGCGCCGGGGCGAACTAATCCCTATTGTGTACGCGGGCAGTTCGCCTAGCCTCGGTGAGCGCACCCACGGCTTGTTCCCCTCGTTGTAGCTAAGGATGCTCTCCACCATGCAGGTCCACTCCGCATCGCAACCGACCGGGCCCGGTGGGTTGCCGAAGGAGGCTGGCGTGGCAAGCGGCGCCGGTGTGACCGCGGCCGGGCGCGCGCGGGAGAAGCGGCTGCTCAGCCAGCTGACCATGACGGTCACGGAGAATCCTGGCCCGGAGCTGCTCGCCGCGTGGGACCAGCTGGTTTCCCGCACGGCCAACAGTGACGTCGCTCAGCTGCCCGCCTGGGCCACCCTGCGCCGGCTGGCCGACTACCAGCCGCTCTACGTACTGGCCACGTCCGGGGACGAGGTGCTCGGTGGGGCCACGCTGCTGCGTCGGCGGGTGCCCGGCCTCCGCAAGGTGGGTTACCTGCCCTACGGCCCCACCATCGCCGACGACCTGGTCACCATCCGGGCGTCGGTGCGCGAGCAGCTGGTGGACACGCTGCACACGCTGGCCCGTTCGCACACGGTGTTGTTCGTGCAGCCGCCGGACGGTGGCGAGGACATCACCATCGCGATGCTGCAGCGCGGTTTCCGGTTCTCCCAGGCCGGTATCGCCCCCGCCGCGACCATCCGGGTGGATCTGACCCAGTCCGAGGACGAGCTCCGGGGCAACCTGAGCCGCCGGTTGCGCACCTGGACCCGGCAGTGGCCGGAGCGCGGGGTGAAGGTGCGGGTCGGCGACGAGCGGGACATCCCGGTCCTGGCCAAGCTGGCCGCCAGCACCGCGAGCTACCAGGGCTTCACCCCGTTCCCGGAGAGCTACCTGGAGGCCACCTACGCCGAGCTGTCCGCCGGTGGGCACGTGGTGCTGCTGCTCGGCGAGCTGTCCGGCTCGCCGGTGGCCGCTGAGCTGCTCACCGGGTGCGGCGGGGTGCTCAAGAGCAGGATCACCGGGCTGGACCGGTCGTCTTCGGAGGCCGGCAAGCTCAACGTGGCCAGCGCGATGATCTGGGAAGCGATCTGCTGGGGCAAGGCGAACGGGTACCACGCGTTCGACTTCGGCGGCCTGCACGCGGAGTCGGTGGCCGCGCTGCGCGCTCCCGGCGTGGTCGATCTGGACTCGCTGGCCGGGCCGGATCTGTTCAAGACCAAGTTCGGCGGGGATGTGTGGACCTACCCGCCGGCGGTGGAACTGATCCCCAACCGCATCCTGCG
>DATHIT010000167.1:0-11741 GCA_035489915.1 Pseudonocardia sp.
ACCCGGCAGCTGGTGTACACCGTGCAGGGCGCGCTCCGTGCCACCGATCCGGTGCGGGTGCTCGTGGACGGCCGGCAGGTGCGCCAGCTGTGGGGCAGCGTCGCCGTCGATCAGCCGCTGACCAGGGGCGACCCGTACACCAGCCGCTCACTGGTGCAGATCGACAACCCGGGCAGCGGGGTGACCCTGGGCCGCACCTTCCAGGTCTCCGGGGAGGCGGCGGTGTTCGAGGCCACCGTGCTGTGGCAGGTGTTGAACGGCACGACCGTGGTGCGGCACGGGTTCGCCACCACCGCCGAGGGGCAGAAGTTCAGCCCGTACTCGTTCAGCCTCACCCTGGAGCCGGGCAGCTACACGCTGCGGGTGTACCAGGACGACCCATCCGGCGGCGAGGGCGGCCCACCCGACAGCGACAGCAAGTCGATCACCGTCCGGTAAGCCCGCGCAAAGGGGACTTACCTGGCGCGCAGCCCCAGCCGGCGCAACTCCACGGCGGCCAGCTTGCGGACCACCTCGGGGTCACCCCGGCGCCATCCGCTGGCCGGGTCCTCGGTGACCGCGCGCAGCCGGCGCACCGACGTCCCGGTCAGCGCCCGCAGCGCGAGCAGGTCCGGGTCCCGCTCCCGGCAGGCTGCCGCCGCGCCGGCCATCCGGGAGTAGTGGATCCGCAGCGGCAGCCAGAGCACCAGCACGGGCATCACCCCGGTGAGCAGCACCAGCCCAGCCGTACCGGTGGCCAGCATGGAGATCGTGGTCAGTTGCTGCTCACCGACACCGGCCAGCGACTGCCCGGCGGCCCGGCCGGTGTCCAATGAGGCGGCCAACTGGTCGCCCACGAACGGCACCCGCGCGGCGGTCCGGGCGGCGCTGGCGAAGGCGTCGGCGATCTCGGTGCCGGCGTTGGTCAGCCCGGTGGCCGGGGTCTGCAGCTGGAGCATGAGCTGCCTGGACCGCTCGGCCAGCCAGCCGATGCCGGCCAGCCAACCCACCGCGAGCAGGTCGGCCAGCAGCTGGCGGACGGCCCGTCCGGGGCGCTCGGCGTAGAGCTTCATGCCTCCTTCACCCCGTTGCGGTGCCGCTGCGCCAGCTCGCGGTAGATCGCCGGGTTGGAGCGCACCCACCAGCCGGCCGACTCGGTCATCGGGCGCAGCTTGGCGGGCGCGCCCAGGGCCATCTGCTCGTCCGGCACCACCATGTTCGGCGGGACCAGCGCGGCGGCGCCGACCAGCGCGCGGTCTCCGATCCGGGCGCCGTCCTGCACGGTCGCCCCGTTGCCGATCAGGGCCTCGGTGCCGACCACGCAGTTGTGCACCACGCACAGGTGGCCGACGGTCGCGCCCGGGCCGATGATCAGCGGGTCTTCCCCGCCGTGCAGCACCGAGTTGTCCTGCACGTTGGCCCCGGCCCGGATCACGATCGGACCGAAGTCGCCGCGCAGCACCGCGCCGTACCAGACAGATGCCTCGGCCTCGACGCGAACATCGCCGACGAGCGTCGCGGTGGGCGCGATCCAGGCGGAGGGGTCGACGGTCGGCGCGGTGCCCTCGAAGGCGAACAGTGGCATGCGCCGAACTCTATGTCGGGCTAGATGAGCTGGAGTTTCTGGGCGTAGACGATGGCCTGGACGCGAGTGTGTGCGCCCAGTTTCTCCATCAGCGCCTGGGTGTAGCTGCGCACGGTGTTGATGGTGAGGTCCAGCTGTCCCGCGATGTCCTTGGTCGTCATGCCGGCGGCCATCAGCCGCAGCACCTCGACCTCGCGCGGGCGCAGCTGTGGGTAGGTGGGCTCGTCGGCCTTGAGTAGCCCGCTCGCGGTTTCCAACGCTCGGGCGATCCCGGCGTCGACCACCATCTGGCCGTCGCGCACGTCGCGCAGGGCCTGGATGAGGTCCAGGTCGAGGGTGCCCTTGAGCAGGACGCCGGCGGCGCCGGATTCCAGGCATCGCCGCAGGTTCTCCGTGTCACCGAAGGCGGTCAGCATGACCACCTTCGCCGCCGGGCTGGTGGTGCCGAGCTCGCGGCAGACGTCGGCGCCGTTCAGGTCACCGAGGCGGACATCGAGCAGGACCAGGTCAGGGTGCGTGCGCTGGGCGACCTCGAGGGCGTCCCTCCCGGAGTAGCAAGCGGCGATCACGTTGAATTCCGACGTTGCGGCCAGGACTTTCTCGATGCCGTGCGCGACCAGCGGGTGGTCGTCGGCGATCAGCACGGAGCTCATCGGCGCGGCGGTCACGGGCAGTCCACCAACGGGATGGTGACGCGCAGGCTGGTGCCGCCGTCATCGTTGGTGGCCAGTCGCAGCACGCCGCCGGCCCCGTTGACCTTCTGCAGCAGGCCGGGAATGCCCAGGCCGGAGCGGCGCCCGGGAACCGGATTGAGCTCGAAGTCCGCGGGCAGGCCCTTGCCGTCGTCCTCGACGGCGAGGACAAGTTGGTGTGGCTGGTAGGCGAGTGAGACCAGTACCGCGCTGGCCCCGGCGTGCTTCTCGATGTTGTGCAGGGCCTCGCGCAGCGTGCACAGCAGGACGGCTTCCAGCTCCGGCTTGGCCGGGGCCGGGGTGCCGAGGGTGACGACCTCGGTGGCGATGCCGGTGCGGGATGCGAAGGTGGCCACGTCGCGCCGCATGGTGACCGACAGCGCCGCGGCGGACGGCATCAGACTGTGCATGGCTTCGCGCAGGTAGGCCGAGGCTTCGGCGGCGTCGGCCTCGATGGAGCGGGCGGACCGGGTGGCCGTCTCCGGGTCGGCGGCGGCGGTCTGCTGGATCTCCTTGGCCGACATGGAGATCTTGAACAGTAGCTGGCCGGCGGTGTCGTGCAGTTGCTGGGCGATGCGCTGGCGGTCTTCCTCGACGGCGAGCTGCCCCGCTCGATCGGCCCGCACGGCGGTGACGATCAGCGGGGCCAGCGAGGCGCCGAACTCGTTCATCAGCAGGGTGGTCCTCGGCGACACCCGCCGTCCGCGCATGCCCGCGTACATCACCCCGAGCCAGTTCCCGCCGAACTCGATCGGCACGGCGGCCAGGCCGCGGATGTCCTCGGAGATGAGCAGCTCGACGAGGTCGTCCAGGTGCTCGTCGTCCGCGGCGCAGTTGCCGGTGGTGGTCGGCATGGTCCGTTCCAGCGCGCGCCAGCCCAGGCCCGAGCCGCGCGGCAGGCGGATCCCGGCCAGCGGCGCGGTGCTGCCTTCCGACGCTCCGAGAATGAGGGTGTCCGCGCCGTCGTAGATCGCGATGGCCGCGACATCGGCGCCGATCAGGTCGAACATCCGGCCACAGGCCTTGGTGACCAGCGCGGGCAGGTCGCACAGCCCGGACAGGCCGCGGGTGGCGATCACCAGGTTGCGGACGTCGTCGATGGATCTCACCGTGTAGCACATCTTGTCGCTCCGTCCGCCAAGTCCGAGTCCGAGTTCAGGTCTTCAAGATCCGCCGCCGGGCCGTGCCATGTTTCATGGCCGGCGCCGCGCCCGGTGTAGCCGGGAAGCTCGCGCAGCGCCCGCCGGTACCCGATCGACCTCGGCACCGTGCGCAGGTCCTCGATGGCACGGCTGTCGAACGCGGCGGCGGGTATGACCAGCACTTCGGCTTGCCCGGCGAGGTGGGCGAGTTCGAGCAGCGTGACGGGCCCGAGGCGCTCGACCAACCCGGCGGCCGACCGCTCGTCGGGTCGTTCCCCGGCGAGATCGATCCGGACGGCGGCGGCGTGGCAGAGGCCGTCGGCCAGGGCCTCGATGGCGGCATGTTCGTCGCAGGGCTGCCAGTGCACCGCGGCTATCGGCCGGTCGGCGCCGAGCAGGTCGGTGAGCGCGTCGGTGGCTGGGGACCGCAATCCGGTCACGATGGTGGTGCCGCCGGCGAAGGCCGCGCCGTGCAACGGCACCGGCCGCACGGTCGTGCCGGCGGGGTAGCCGGCGTCCCCGGCGGGGATGCGCAACATCGCCTCGGTCTGCGCGAGCGTGCCCAGCGCACCCGCCCCACGCGGCAGGGCGACAGCGACGAGGTTGAGCTGCCCGGTGCGCGGAGCGACGACCCGGGCCAGCCGAACCCGCAGGTACTCCTCGACGTGCTCGGCGGAGACGACCGGGGCAGCCAGGCGGGCGGCCAGAGCATGCTCGCCGGCCGCGCCGGTCTCCAGGATCCGACGCAGCAAGGGGTGAACGAAGCAGCTGAACGCGCGTTCCGCCGAGGCCGGGTAGCCGGGAATGCCCACTACCGGAACCGCGACCATTCCGGGCCTGTTGTCCTCGGCGCCGCCGACTACGCCGAGGACAACAGGGTGGCCGGGGCGCATCGCCACGCCGTGCACCGCGACCCGCCCCAGCCGGCTGATCACCGAGGAGGTGTGGTCGTCGCGACCTGCGCTGGACCCGGCGATGACCAGCACAAGGTCGGCGGTGCGCGCGGCCTCGGCAACCGCGGCGGCGATCTGGTCGGGTACGTCCGGGGCAACCGGCAGCGTCTCGGTGCTGCAGCCGGCGCCCTCGGCCATACCGGCGAGCATGATCGAATTGGTGTCCAGGATCTCCCCTGGCGCCAGGCTCGCCCCGACCGGACGGACTTCGTCGCCGGTGGGCAGGATCGCCACCTTCGGACGACGGCGGACCAGGACGCTGAGGTGGCCAGCGGCGGCCACCGCGGCGGCGTCCGCCGGCCGCACCCGGTGCCCGGCCGGCAGCACGACCGCGCCGGCCTCGATGTCTTCGCCGACCGGGCGGATGTGCCGGCCGGCGATCACCGGGCCGCTGATCTCCGCGAAGCCGCTCTGGGTGAACGTCACCTGTTCCCGCATGACCACCGCGTCGCGGGCGCTGGGCACCACGTCGCCGGTGTCGACGGGGTCGAAGTTCTCCGGCGAGAGCCTGATCGTGCCGTCGGCGGCCCCGCCGCTGAGCTGTGTGGTGGTCACCGCGATGCCGTCCATGGCCGCGGCTCGGTACGCGGGCACCGACCACCGCGCGCGTACCGGCTCGGCGGTGACCCGACCGCGCGCCGTGGTGACCGCGACGGTCTCCACCCCGAGGACCCCGGCCCAGCCGGCCCGGGCGCAGGCGCGCATCCAGGTACGGAAGGCCTCCGCGACGGGCTCAGCCGCGACCCGGTCCGCGTCGGCGCAGGCGTGTTCGCCCGCGCGCGGCGGGGTGTCAGGCTCGGGCCGGGGGGATGTCACTCGGTCAGCCGCTGATCACGAACAGCTTCTTGAACGGCTGGATGACCGTCCAGGTTGACTTGGTGCCCTTGGTGAACGAGGCGATGTCACCGGGGCGCAGGGTCACCTTCTCCCCGCTCTCCAGGTCGATGACCAGTTCGCCCTGCAGAGCGTGGATTGTCTCGTCGGCGGTGAACGGATACGGGAAGCTCTGCGGCTCCGACCGCCACAGCCCGACGGCCAGGGTGGCGCCCTCTGCGCCCTCGGTGCGGATCCAATGCACCTCACCGATGGCCTCGCCGCCCACCACGAACGGCTCGTAATCCTCGGAAGTGACCGTGGAGCGCGCGTACTCGGCGGTTTGGGTAGTCATCGCCACTCTTTCTTCTCTCGGTTCTATTCGAAGATTGCGGAGCCTGCGAGCGTCGAATCCATAGCTCACTTCACGCCCTCGCGGCATGACGAACTCTATCCGGGTAGTGTTCATTGAGGAACACCTGCAAATATGTACGCGGCGGCCTTTTCCCGCCCGGCAGCAGGCCCCGAACGGGCACTTTACCGAAGCGAAACAGCAACGACGCACGCCATTTACAGGTGAGACCTGCATTTATAGGTGTTGATCGTGAATGCGATCGGAGATTTCCCGAGAGTTACACAGCTTCATCGCCGTGTCATAGTGCTGTAACGCGAGCTTGGCTCACTGGGCCCTCTATTCGGCACTCCGGTCGATCTATTCACTAGCTCGGACCCAGTGGAGGCTCTCCCGATGACGCTCGCACCCGAGGCCGGCACCACCGGCAAGGAACTGAAGATCGTCCGCGGCGCGTGTCCGCACGACTGCCCGGATACCTGCGCGATGCTCTACCACGTCGAGGACGGCAAGCTCGTCGACGTCAAGGGCGACCCGGACCACCCGATGACCCAGGGTGGTCTGTGCGTGAAGCTGAAGAACTTCCCTGAGCACCACTACCAGTCCGACCGGCTCATGCACCCGATGCGCAGGGTCGGGCCGAAGGGCGCCGGGCAGTTCGAACGAATCACCTGGGACGAGGCGCTCGCCGAGATCAAACAGCGCTGGAGCTCGATCATCGACGAGTACGGCAGCCAGGCGATCATGCCGCACGCCTACCTTGGCCACCAGGGCGTGATCAACGGACTGACCTCGGGTGACGCGTTCTTCAACCGGCTCGGGTCGACCGTGGCGGAGAAGACCTACTGCGAGTCCGGGTCCTCCACGGCGTGGCACATGACCGTGGGCGGCACCGGCGGGCTCGATGTGGAGTCCATGGCCTACTCGAAGTACATCATCGTGTGGGGCATGAACATGACCAGCACAAACCTGCACGGCTGGCCATTCCTGCTCAAGGCCCGCAAGGACAACGGCGCCAAGATCGTGGTGATCGACCCGGTGCGCACCCGCACCGCCCGGCAGGCCGACTGGCACATCCCGATCCGTCCGGGCACCGACGGTGCGTTGGCCCTGGGGTTGATCCACGAGATCATCGCCCAAGGGCTGACCGACACCGACTACGTCGAGAACTACACCGTCGGCTACGACGAACTTGCCGAGCGCGCCGCGAACTTCCCTCCGGAGCGGGTATCGGAGATCACCGGAATCCCCGCCGAGGACATCCGCACCCTCGCCCGGGAGTACGCCACCAGTCAGCCCGCCGCGATCCGCCAGGGTGTCGCGATCGAGCGCAGCCGGGGCGGCGGTGACGCGATTCGCGCGATCACCTGCCTGCCCGCCCTGGTCGGCGCGTGGCGCCACGTCGGCGGCGGCACGATGGAGATGCCGATCTGGGAGTTTCCCACCTTGTTCGACAAGATCTGCATGCCGCAGTGGATCCCGGAGGGCACCCGGGTGGTCAACGAACTCGACCTCGGCATGGCGCTGACCGGGGAGACGGCGCTCGACCCGCCGATCAAGTCGCTGTTCGTCTACAACTCCAACCCGGTCACCCAGGGCCCGGCGCAGGCCAAGACGATGCAAGGCCTCATGCGCGAGGACCTGTTCACGGTGGTCAGCGACCACTTCATCAACGACACCGCGAAGTTCGCCGACCTGGTGCTGCCGGCGACCATGCAAGCCGAACAGCTCGACATCATGGTCACCTGGGGACACCTGTACATCTCGCTGAACCAGCCGGCCATCGAACCGCCTGAGGACTGTGTGCCCAACTCCGAGCTGTTCCGTCGCCTGGCCAAGACCATGGGCTTCGACGACGACTACTGGGACCGCACCGACGAACAGATGTTGATCGACTTCCACGATTGGGATGCACCCGCGCTGCAGGGCATCACCTTCGAGAAGTTGAAGGAGGTCGGCTGGATGCGGCTCAATGTGGGCACTCCGGAAGAACGTGCACCGCACGCGCAGGGCAACTTCCCGACCCCATCGGGCAAATGCGAATTCAAGTCCAGCCTCGCGGAGGGCGGAAACTTCGTCGTGCCGGTGTGGCGCTCGATGTATGAGGCCATGCAGGACGGCAGCTATGTCGACCCGGTGCCCGACTACCTACCGCCGTTCGAATCCCCGGACTCCAACCCGGAACTGGCAAAGAAGTACCCGCTCAACATCGTCTCGCCCAAGCCGCACGCGTTCCTCAACAGCCAATACGGAAACGCGGCGGACAAGCAGCGCGCCCAGGGCGAACAGCGGGTGTTCATCCACCCCGCCGACGCCGCCGAACGGGAAATCGCCGAAGGCGAGTTGGTACGGGTGTTCAACGACCGGGGTGCCTTCTCCGGCCCCGCCGCGCTAGACGACGCGCTCATGCCCGGCCTGGTGATGGCCAACGTCGGGCACTGGCAGAACAAGAGTTCCGGCAGCACGGTCAACTCGATCACCTCCGACCGGCACTGCACACTCGGCTTCGCCGGCGTGTACTCCGACAACCTGGTCGACGTCGAGAAGATCACCGAGCCCGCCGGCGTCTGAGCGCCTGAGCCCGGACTGGCCGCCCCTCGGTGCGGGGGGCGGTCAGGACGCGGCCAGAAACTCCGCGATGGTGGCGGTCGCGGCAGGCAGGTGCTCCTGCTCCTTCCACCGCTCGACGAACTGGGCGCCCGGCACCGAGGAGGCCAGCAGCCGGGACGCACTGCGCGGGTGGTACTGGTCGTTGCCCTGCAGCACCAGCATCGGGGTGGTGATCGTCGGCAGGACCGAATCCGGCACGCTGAACAGCACGTCCTCGCCTTCGTACATCGACGAGCGGTAGGCCGCCCAGGCGCCGGCGTCCGCCTCCGAGTGGGCCGGCGCGAGCTCGGTCATCCAGGTGTTGAACATGTCCCGGAACGCGTCCCGGTTGGCGTCCAGGCCGATGGACTGCAACACCACGGCGCCGGCGAACCGGTCCGGCGCGGTGTGCAGCAGGCTGAGGATGAACGGCCCGCCGATGCACATCCCCACCAGATGGCAGCGCTCGATGCCGAGGTGATCGAGCACGGCGAGCTGGTCCTCGGCGTAGGTGCGCCAGCCCTCGCCGCCGGTCACCGGGGCGGTGGACGAACCGGCGTTGCGCTGGTCCATGGTGACCACCCGGTAGTCGCCGGCCAGCTCCTTGACCGGGTTGTACGGCACCTGCTCCCAGTACGACCCGGCGGAGCGCATGCCGCCCGGCGCCAACGCCAACACCGGGAACCCGGCGCCGTGCTCGTCGTAGTGAATGGTCGCGTCGTCTCGCTGCAGGACCGGCACGACCTCATTCGACCATGCGAGCCCGCGGCCGGCGAGGCGGACGCTGACAACCCTGTGAGTGGTATTGGTCGCTATAGCGACCAATACCACTCACGGGCTATATGGGGTCGTCCTTGATCCGCCAGAGCGCGGAGACCGGGCCGTGGCCGGCGCCCAGCGGGTAGGAGTGCCGCACCGCCTCGACGATGTACCGCTTGCCGAAGGCCACCGCGTCCGGCACCGGCATCCCGTGCGCCAGCCCGGAGGTGATCGCCGAGGCCATCGAGTCGCCGCCGCCGTGCGTGTTGCCGGTCTCGAACCGGGGCCCGGGCAGCTCGGTGAAGCTGTGCCCGTCGTAGAGCAGGTCCACACAGACGTCGGTGTCCTCGCGCAGGTGCCCGCCCTTGACCAGCACGTACTCCGGGCCCAGCTCGTGCAGCAGCTTGGCCGCCTCGTACTGCGCCGCCCGGTCGTGCACGTCCAGCCCGATCAGCAGCCGCACCTCGTCCAGATTCGGCGTGATCACCGTGGCGCGCGGGAACAACAGATCCCGGAACGCGTCCAGCGCGGAGTCGGCCAGCAACTGATCACCGTGCATGGACGCGGCCACCGGGTCGATCACCAGCGGCGTTTTGTGCGCCGCTCCGATGCCGGCCTGGTCGCACGCCTGCGCCACCGCCTCGATGATCTCGGTGCTGGCCAGCATGCCGGTCTTCGCCGCCTGCAACCCGATGTCGCCGGCCACGCTGGCGATCTGCGCGGCCACGATCTCCGGTGGGATCGGGTGCACACCGGTGACCCCGACGGAGTTCTGCACGGTCACCGCGCACACCGCGAGGCAGCCGTGCACGCCGCATGCGGTGAACGCGCGCAGGTCGGCGGCGATGCCGGCGCCGCCGCCGGAGTCGGTGCCGGCGATGGTCATCGCCCTGGGTGGGGTCACCCCGACGGTCGGTTGTGCCATCTGTACTCGCTTACTCGGTTACTCGCCGGCGATCGGCAGATACAGCCGGTTGCCCTGCTCACCGAACTCGCCGGACTTCTCCGCCATGCCGGCCTCGATGGCCTCGACGCTGGTCAGCCCGTGCTTCTCGGCGTAGTCCCGGACGTCCTGGGTGATCTTCATGGAACAGAACTTCGGCCCGCACATGGAGCAGAAGTGCGCGGTCTTGGCCGGTTCGGCGGGCAGCGTCTCATCGTGGAAGCTGCGCGCGGTGTCCGGGTCCAGGGACAGGTTGAACTGGTCGGCCCAGCGGAACTCGAACCTGGCCTGACTCAGCGCGTCGTCCCTGGACTGTGCGTGCGGGTGCTCCTTGGCCAGGTCGGCGGAGTGCGCGGCGATCTTGTAGGTGATCACGCCGGTCTTCACGTCGTCCCGGTTGGGCAGCCCCAGGTGCTCCTTGGGGGTGACGTAGCAGAGCATCGCGGTGCCGTGCTGGGCGATGATCGCCGCGCCGATCGCGCTGGTGATGTGGTCGTAGGCCGGCGCGATGTCGGTGGCCAGCGGGCCGAGGGTGTAGAACGGCGCCTCGCCGCACCACTCCTCCTCCAGCCGGACGTTCTCCGCGATCTTGTGCATCGGCACGTGGCCGGGGCCCTCGATCATCACCTGGACGCCCTTGGCGCGGGCGATGTGGGTGAGCTCGCCGAGGGTCTTCAGCTCGGCCAGCTGCGCGGTGTCGTTGGCGTCCGCGATGGAGCCCGGGCGCAGGCCGTCACCCAGGGAGAACGTCACGTCGTACTCGCGCAGGATGTCGCACAGCTCGGCGAAGTTCGTGTAGAGGAAGGACTCCCGGTGGTGCGCGAGGCACCACGCCGCCATGATCGAACCGCCCCGGGAGACGATCCCGGTGACCCGCTTGGCGGTCAGCGGCACGTAGCGCAGCAGCACCCCGGCGTGCACGGTCATGTAGTCGACGCCCTGCTCGCACTGCTCCAGGACGGTCTCCTTGTAGACCTCCCAGGACAGCTCCGCCGGGTCGCCATTGACCTTCTCCAGCGCCTGGTAGATCGGCACCGTACCGATCGGCACCGGCGAGTTCCGCATGATCCACTCGCGGGTCTCGTGGATGTTCTTGCCGGTGGACAGGTCCATCACGTTGTCCGCGCCCCACCGGGTGGCCCAGACCATCTTGTCCACCTCCTCCTCGATGGAGGAGGTCACCGCGGAGTTGCCGATGTTCGCGTTGATCTTCACGAGGAACTTCTTGCCGATGATCATCGGCTCGGACTCGGGGTGGTTGCGGTTGGCCGGGATGACCGCGCGGCCCCGGGCCACCTCGCTGCGCACCAGCTCCACGTCCACGCCCTCGCGGATCGCGATGAACCGCATCTCCGGGGTGACGATGCCGGCCCTGGCCCAGGCCAGCTGGGTAGCCGCGCCGTCAACCGGCTCGCGGGCGTCGATCCAGTCCTGCCTGGTCTTGGGCAGCCCGGCGCGGAGGTCGATGGTGGCGGTGTCGTCGGTGTACGGCCCGGAGGTGTCGTACACGTCGAAGTGCTCGCCGTTGGTCAACTCGACCCTGCGCACCGGGACCCGCAACCCGTCCGACCCTTCGACGTACACCTTGTGCGAGCCCTGGATCGGCCCGGTGGTGACGCTGGGGGTGACTGTGCGGTCGTCAAGAGCTGTCATGGCGATTCCTCCCTACGCCGGCATTACCCGGTCAGGTTCGTACGGTCGGCGGCACCCAAGCCGCCCTCTCAGCCCGATGAGTTACGAGCTCCCGTGATCTGGAGTTGTGACCAAGACCGTAACCCCCCGCCCCGAAACGCGCCACCTCACCCGCGCCGCCACCCTCCCGCGCCTCAGGGTCGTCCGTCCTTCCCGCGAGTCGGCGCTCACAGCACACTGAGTCGGCGCTCTCAGCACACCGGTGACCGTCAGCCGGTGAGCTCGGCGGGCACCGCCACGAC
>DATHIT010000168.1:0-3677 GCA_035489915.1 Pseudonocardia sp.
CGGATGGCCGACCGGATCGCCGCGTTCGCGCCGGTCTCCGGGGCGTTCTATCCCGAGGGCGGCGCATGCAACCCGACCCGGCCGGTGCCCATCATCGACTTCCACGGCGGCGCGGACACCACCATTCCCTACGCCGGCGACCCGGCGAAGGGACTGCCGGCCATCCCCGACTGGTTGGCCGGGTGGGCCGGGCGCAACGGCTGCGCCGGCGCGCCGGCGGTACGGAACGAGTTCGGCGGTCGGGTGCAGGTCAGCCGCTGGCAGCCGTGCCGAGGCGACGCGGAGATCGTGCACTACAAGATCGATGGACTTGGTCACGACTGGCCGAGCACCCAGCCCAACCTGGACTCCGCCACGCCCACGGTGCTCGACGCGACCCCGCTGATCATGGCGTTCTTCGACCAGCACAAGCTCAAGCTCGGCTGACTCTCCTGGCCAACTACACCACCCGGTGGTCCTCGACGACCCAGATGGGCGAGCGGGTGAGGTCGATGAAGCGCCGCTCGTCTTCCAGCAATTCGCGGGCGGCCCGGCGTCCCTCCGGCGTGGCACCCACCGCCTGGAAGTCATCGGCGCTGTCGAACCACAGCGAAGCGATCCCGTCGAACGGCTCGGGCGCGCCCCGCGAAACGGCCGCCATCTCGGCCACCGGGGAGGACACCGGATGCGACTGCTCGTATCGCCGGATACGCAGCGTCGCCGCCCGTTCGCGGACCAGCGGCGCGTGGTTGGTGTGCCAGTAGTCGAGGAACTCCTGGGGGGAGAGCGAGACCAGCCGCCGCAGGCAGTACACCAGCTTCATCGGCTCACCCGCATCTTCAGGCCAGGTGGCCTTCCCGGAACAGCGCCGACACCAGCTCCTCGTCGGCCTTGGGCAGCGTGGTCCGCAACAAACCGACGCCGGGCAACCGCAGCACCTCGACGAGCAGCAGCGGGGTGGACTCGGCGAGCATGACCACCACCGCCGCTTCACCCCGCCGCAGACCGCGGCAGATGTCCACCGCGACAGCGGGGTCGAGCGGCTCGGGAACCAGCGGCCCGTGGTGGCACTCGATCAGATCCGGTGGGCACCCGTACAGCGACGCCGCTGTCAGCGCCAGCCAGGTCGACCAGCTGCGCTCGATGTAGGGCGGCAGCCCCTGCCGGACGCGATGCCGCGATTTCCGGTCGACCCACACGATGGCCACCGCACGGGCGGAGACATAACCTCGGGTGACCGCCGCCGCGAGTCGATAACACCCGGCCTCGGCCGAGCCCAGCGTCGGGTAGCGCACCGCGACAAGCTCGGCCATGGCGACACCTTCTCCACGTAACGCCCGGGGTTCTGAACGATACGTTTCCAGCCGCGAAATGAACACAGTTCGACTGGGTGAACGGCTTTGGGCTGGTCAGGGGTTTGCGAACCGCCCGAAAGAGGCCAGCGGCGGACACCACGCCACCGCTGGCCTCTCCGGAATCAGAACGGTCGAATCAGTACGGTCAGTTGGCGATCGGTGCGTTCGGGGCGAGCCCCCAGAACAGCTGGGTCCCCAGTACTCCCACGATGTGGATGAGCACCATGTTGAGCATCATCGACTTCGCGGTATTTCGTCCCACGCCGACCGAACCACCTCGAGCCGTGAACCCGTAGTAGCAGCCCACGAACGTGATCACGGTACTCATCGTGATCACTTTCATCAGCGAGTAGAGGAAGTCCGCCGGGTTCTGGTACAGCCAGAAGATGTACAGGTACCCGCCGGGTGAGACACCGCCCAGGTTGACCACCGTCACCATGTACGCGGCGATGTAGGTCATGCCGAGGCCGACCGTGTACAGGAACGGGATGCAGATCCACACCGCCAGTACCCGGGTGCCCACCAGGTAGCTGCGGGACTTGATGCCCATCACTTCCATGGCGTCGATCTCGTCCGCGATGCGCATCGAGCCGATCTCCGCAACCAGCCCGCAGCCCACCTTGGCCGCGAAGATGTAGCCCCACATGTACGGCGACATCTCGCGCAGCGAACACCAGGCGTTGAACACACCGGAGTAGATCGGCGCGCCGATCTGCTTGAGCGTGTAGCTCGCCTCCAGGCCGCACTCGAACCCGATCACGCCCTGCATCACCCAGATGATCAGGCCGCTGGACAGCACCAGGATGCCGGCCTGGTGCAGCACCTCGGTGGAGTACTTGCGCACGTCCGGCAGGGACCTGATGACCGAACCGGAGAACCGGGCGATCTCGCCGACCGAGCCGAGTACTTCCTTGATGCCGGCGGCGCGGCTATCCCGCGTCGCGGTGCCCGGTGCGGCCGGTGTGGCCGGCTGCGGGGTGGTCTGTTCTGTTGTGGTCATCTCCGCCGCCTACCGGTAGACCTGCATGTCGGGGTTGAGCCCCAACATCAAGGTGGTGAAGGCGAAGTTGAACATCCAGATCCCGGCGAAGGCGATGACCACGGCCTGGTTCACCGCGCGCCCCACACCGATCGGCCCGCCCTCGGCCCGGTAGCCCTTGTAGCAGCAGACCACCCCGATGATCAGGCCGAACAGCGCCGTTTTGACCACGCTGCACCACATGTCGGTGGTGGTCGCGTTGTTCCAGAAGTTCCCGAAGTAGGCGTTGGTGTTGGCGTCCAGCTCCCACGCGGCCAGCAGCCCGCCGAACACGCCGAAACACAGCGCCACCACGTCCATCAGCCCGGTCATGATCGTCAACGCGATCACCCGGGGCAGGATGATGCTCCGGATCGGGTCGACGCCCAGCACCTCCATGGCGTCGAATTCCTCCCGGATGCGCCGCGCGCCCAGGTCCGCCGTGATCGCCGTGCCCATCACACCGGCCACGACCATCGCGTTGATCCACGGAGCGAACTCACGAACGCTGGCCATCAGGAAAAACGAACCCAGCCGCTCGGGGATCCCGAACAGCAGGAAGATGTTTCCGCCTTGCAGACCCGGCGCGCCGAAGCCGAACGCCGTGCAGGAAATGATCATCGGAAGCCAACAGAGCTTGAGAATGTCGAACATCTGCTCGCGCACGTCGCCCCAGTAACCGAAGGGCTTGGTGATCGCGCTCTTCATCACCGCGATCAACAGCTCGAGCATCTCGCCGGCCTGCTGGAGCGGCCGGGTGGCCGCGCCTCGAGCCGTACGCAGCCCCTTGCCGAACCTCGGCGCGGGAACTGCCCTGGTATTCCCTGGTGGAGCCGCGCTTTCCGTCGTGCTGCCCATCTATCTCCCCTTTCCGGAGGATGTGAGCGGATAAGACAGGTAGACGGTAAGCCCGCTGGGGCCAGCGAGGCCCTTGCTTCCCCTGTTCGTGACGGCGGGCGGGCATCAGCGAACTATCAGCAACGCCGGTGGATTACCCGAGTGGCGAGCGGCGTTGCCACCTGAGATGTCCGCGGCTACCCAGGGCACAGCGGACGGCGACGAAGGGCGGTCCCAGGATGGCAGCGAGCGGCACACTCCCCCGCACCGCGACGCAATATGTACTGGCCGAGCCGGTGGTGGGTCCGCTGCGCCTGGAGCATTTCCGCCGGGAGGTGGTGCCGCTCCAGGCCCCGGAGCCCGGCGAGGTCCTGGTCGGCAACCATTTTGTGGCCGTGGACCCGGTGATCCGGAGCCGGATGGACCACAACGCCGCGCCCGGCTGGGCCTACCGCCCAGGCGACACGATCGGCGCGGTCGCGGTCGGC
>DATHIT010000169.1:0-6077 GCA_035489915.1 Pseudonocardia sp.
CAGATCACCGTCGACCGGGAGCACCTGCACGTCAGCGCGCCGGATCGGCACCTGATCCACGGCGCCGCCGAGGCCGCCGGTGTCCACTTCGGACGGACCAGCTCGGAGATCACCCTCGCGGTCGGGGGCACGGCGGAGCACGTGGCGAGCAAGCACGCCGCGATCACCGCGCACGGCAGCCAGGTGGACCCTCGACACCTGCCCATCGACGAGTTCGCCGGCGCGTACGGGATCGAGTGGTATCGGCACGACGGGCCACCAGGGGTGCTGCACCTGCTGGACACCGCCCAGCCGTCCACCCCCGCCCCGGCCACGCCGGCTCTGGTCACCCCGGCCCTGTCCACCTCGGCCGTCTGACACGCGATGATCTAGACAGTGGAGAAGTGGGCGGCGTCGCCCTTGCGGATGATGCTGCGGCCGCCGTCGATGCCTACCGGGACGTCGCCGGCCAGGGTGATCCGGTGCAGCAGCCGGCGGTGGTTGTCGTAGTCGGAGACGGCGTAGTGCTGGGTGGCGCGGTTGTCCCAGATCGCCACGTCGCCGGGTGCCCAGCTCCACCGCACGGTGTTCTCCAGCCGGATCACCCGGTCCTGCAGCACGTGGAACAGCGCGTGCGACTCCTTGGTGTTCAACCCGACGAAGTCGCGGACGAACTGACCGAGCAGCAGCGCGCGCTCGCCGGTCTCCGGGTGCACCCGGACCACCGGGTGTTCGGTCTCGAAGACTGTGGAGCGGAACTCCTCGCGGTACGCGGCGAGCTGTTCGTCGATCTCGTCGGAGACCACCTCGGCCTCGGCGGCGTAGTCGTAGGCATTGGTGTGCACCGCCCACAGCTGGTCGGCCAGGTTCTTCAGCGGCACCGGCAGCGCTTCGTAGGCGGCCACGGTGTTCGCCCAGGTGGTGGTGCCTCCGTAGGGGGGGAGGTGGATCGCGCGCAGGATGCTCGCGGCCGGGACCCGGTCCACGAAGGTGACGTCGGTGTGCCAGCTGTCCGCCCTGGACCGCTCGGAGTTGATCGGCAGGATGTGCGTGCCGGACCCACGCACGGTGGGGTGCGCCGCGGTGGGCTTGCCGAGCAGCCGGGCGAAGCCGAGCTGACCATCGTCGTCCAGGTGCCGCTGCTCCCGGAAGAAGATCACTTTGTGCTTGAGCAGCGCGGCGCGGATCGTGGCCACCGCGTCCGGGGCCAGATCCGGGCCCAGCCGCACCCCATCGACGCGCGCGCCGATCCGGCCGCCCAGCTGGACGACGGTCGGGCTGCTGGACGGGGCCGGCGCGGTGGCGTTGTCGGCTTGCAAGGTCATCGGCGGAATCCTCGATTCGGTGGCTGACCGGACGGTGCCACCGACCGTAGGAACCCGGCTCCGGAGGCAACAACAGTTGGGCTCACTCGGATCGAAACCGCTCAGAGGCTCGTATGCTGACCTAACCGATGGATTTTCTCAATGTGATCCGTATTCGGCTTCAGGTCGTCGACGGCTCCCCGGCGCCGTGTTAGCGTCACTCTCATGAGTGACGGCGAGCACCCCCGCCCGCTGCACGTCACGCTGCTGCGCAGCCGCCGTCACGTGGACTTCTGCCGCACGGCCACGGCTATCTGTCGGGTCTGACTCGCCCACCCGAGCTGACCCCATCCGACCCGACCGCCCCGTTGACTCCCGCTGAGCGTGAGCGCGTTCTCGATAGCGCGGTGAGCCGGGCGGCGACCTGCGAGGACACCCGTGCCTGCCACCACAGCACCATCTCCCGTCGTCCCATCCCCGGTCCCCTCGCGGGCCCGGTCCGCGAACCCCTCACCCGCGCCGCCGTTCGGCCGGTCGTCCACAGCGTCCCGGGTACCGAGCGGTCGGTCCCGCACGGCGGCTGCCTCCGCCCGCTCGGCGGCGGGGGCCGTGTTGACCGCCGCCAGGTTGGACGGGCCGGTCTTCCGTGACGAGCTGGTCGGCGCCACCGACCTGAGCCACGCCACGGTGAACCGGCAGGTCGCGCGGCTGCTCGAGCTGGGCCTGCTTCGCGAACGGCCTGACCTGGCCCCGGCCGGCGCGGTGGGCCGTCCCCGGGTGCCGGTGGAGGTGGAGGCGGACGAGTTCGGTGTGCTGGGCATGCACATCGGCCTGCGCCGGACCACACTCAGCGCCGGCGACCTGCGCGGGCGGGTGATCGGCGCGGTCGACGTGCCGAATCCGACCGGTGATCCCGCCGAGGTGGTCGCCCTGCTCACCCGTCGGTTGCGCCGCTTCGGCGCCCGCTGGCCGCGCCGGCGGGTGCTGCACGTGGGCCTGGTGGTGGGTGGCCAGCTCTCCGCCGACCGCACCCGGCTGCGGCATCCCAGGCTGGGTTGGGAGTCCGCTCCGGTGGCGGAGATCGTGGACCGGGTGGCCGACTCCGACGTGGTGGTGGTGCCGCAGGTGGAGGCCATGGCCGGGGCGGAGACGCTGCTCACCCGGCAGCACGCCACCGGCAGCACGCTGTACGTCTACGCCAGGGAGGCGGTCGGCGCGGTGCTCACCGTGGACGGCGCGATGGACGTGCCGGCCACCGGACCGGGCACGATCAGCCACCTGCCGGTGGGCGGCTCGGTGAGCTGCCACTGCGGCTCCACCGGCTGCCTGGAGGCCTCCGTCGGTGACGCAGCCGTGGCGGCCGCCGCGTACCGGGCCGGCATTGTGGCGGAGCCTTCGATCGCCGGGGTGATCGCGGCCGCCGAGGGCGGCAGCAGGGCGGCCCACGAGCTGCTGGTCGACCGGGCCCGGCTGCTCGGCCGTGGCGTAGCGCTGGTCAGGGACGTGTTCAACCCCGACCGGGTGGTGCTGCTCGGGCAGGCGTTCACCGGCTACCGCCCCGGGCTGGCCCACGTGTCGGCCAGCTTCGCGGCGCACAGCATGCTCGAGCCGATCAGCCTGCGGGTCAGCTCGCTCGGCAGTGGGGTGCAGGCACTCGCGGCGTGCATCGCGGCGCTGCGACCGGTCTACGCCGACCCGCTCGGCGCCCTGCTCAAGTCCACCGCGCGGAACGATCGGGCGCTGCACAACGCCCCGACTCGATGAGCCGCCGGAACGCCGGCCGTCGCTGATGGGGAGAACGACATGACCGACACTCCGCTGGCCGTGCTCGACCTGGTGCCGATCTCGTCCGGGTCCACGGCCGCCCAGGCGCTGCGCAACAGCATCGACCTGGCCAAGGCCGCCGAGCGGTTCGGCTACACGCGCTACTGGTTCGCCGAGCACCACCTCAACCCGGGAGTGGCTGGAACCTCACCGGCCATGCTGCTGGCGCTGACCGCCTCGGCCACCTCGACCATCCGGATCGGCTCAGGCGCGGTCCAGCTGGGCCACCGCACCGCCCTGTCCACTGTGGAGGAGTTCGGGCTGCTGGACGCCCTGCACCCGGGGCGGCTGGACCTGGGCCTCGGCCGTTCCGGTGCGCGCCCGCCCGCCGCCGTGCCGGCCGGCGTGTCCGCCAACGCCGGCTACGCGCCCAACGGGCTGCGCATTCCGGCCCGGTTCTCCTTCGAAGGGCTGCTGCGTTCACCCCGGATCGTCCTGCAGCGCAACCTGCTGCTGCAGCCACACGCCCAGGCGCAGGACTACGGCGAGCAGATCGACCACATCCTCGCCCTGCTGCGGGGTAGCTACCGCACCCCGGACGGGCTGGAGGCGCACGTGATCCCCGGCGAGGGGGCGGACGTGCAGGTGTGGATCCTGGGCAGCAGCGGTGGGGTGAGCGCGACGGTGGCCGGCCGCAACGGGCTGCGCTTCGCGGCGAACTACCACGTCAGCCCGGCGACCGTGCTGGAGGCGGCGGCCGGCTACCGGGCCGCGTTCGTGCCGTCGGTGGGGGTGCCGCGTCCGTATGTGAGCGTGTCCGCGGACGTGGTGGTGGCCGACGACGAAACAACCGCGCGCCGGCTGGCCACCGGCTACGGCCTCTGGGTGCGCAGTATCCGTAGCGGCGAGGGGGCGATCCCGTTCCCCACGCCCGAGCAGGCGGAGCGCCACCAATGGAGCGAAGAGGATGGGGCGCTGGTCGCTGACCGGGTGGAGACCCAGTTCGTCGGGTCGCCCAGCCAGGTGGCCGACCAACTCGAGCAGCTGCGCGAGGCCACCGAGGCGGACGAGCTGATCATCACCACCATCACACACGACCATGCCGACCGGGTGCGGTCCTACCAGCTACTGGCCGAGGAGTGGCGCCGCCGCTAGGGGCTTGACCCTCGCCGCCGCAATCTCGCTGCCGGCTTCCCGGCCGGCCGCGTGTTGCCGAACTGCACAGGAGACATGTCTCCGGCGCGAGCAACGTGCCGCGTGTGTAGTTCGGTAACCACAGCGCGTCTCCCACGGGCGCCCGCGGTCCGGACGCGGGCATCGGGACCGCCCGGTTTGCCCGCCGTACTTAACTACAGGGCTGTTCGATCACGGCACCCCGCCACGATCGGTCGGGAACTGGTCCGCAACCGGACCGTGCATCGCCGCCGATACGTCCCAGAGTCGATCAGCTTGCGCTTGACCTCGTCGTCAGCCCCGCACCACCGAGGCGAAGGCTTCCAGCTCGCGCGGCACGTCAGGTCCGGCCGGCTGGTAGGCGATCTCGGTGGCCCCCTCGGCCTCCAGCTCGGCGAGCTTGGCCCGCCAGCCGGCCCGGTCCATCGCGAAGCCGCCGCCGGCCAGGGTCTCCCCGGTCACGAACGGCCGGTCGCGCTCATTGACCAGGGCCATGTGCCCGTCGTGCAGCGCGAGGTGGCGCTCCCGCGCAGGGACCCCGTCATAGGCGGCCGCCCACTGCTTGCCGTTGGGCAGCTGATCCAGCAGGTCGAACTCCAAGGCGAAGTGGAACAGCACGCCGGCCGCGTGCCCGGCGGCGGCCATCGACCGCGCGGAGCCGGGATCTTCGCCGTCGTCCAGCACGGTGCCGATGCTCAGCACGGCGTTCCAGTCGAAGCCGGGGACCGGACGTGCCGCGCTGAACGCCCCGTCGGCGAGCTCTTTGGCTGCGGCGATGCCCTTCGGGCCTTGCACCCCGAACAGGAACGGCACGTCGATCGGGCGGTCCGGCCCGAAGCCCGGATGGTGCATCATCCGGATCACCGCGCCCTCCCATTCGGCGTCCTCGCCGCGCAGCAGGGCCTTGAGTACCCGGACGTACTCGCTCACCTGGCGCCAGGGGAGTGGACGCTGGCCCAGAGTGAGCCGCCCGGTGAACCCGCTGCCCACCGCGATGGCCACCCGGTCCGCGCCGGCGAGGGAGACCAGCGTGGCGATGCCCGCGGCGTTCGCCATCGGGTGCCGCAGCGAGGGCACCATCACCCCGGGGCCCAGCCCGATCCGCTCGGTCCGCTCGGCCGCCCGGCAGAGCTGCGTCCACACATCGGCGTAGAGCGCCGGGGAATCGTAGAACCACGCGCGGCGGTAGCCGAGCTGTTCGGCGATCGCGGCGTGCTGATGGCTCTCCAACGAGGTGTTGAACGCACACGACATCTCCAGCGCCACGACGCGACCTCCATTGTCGAACCGGATCTCCACCCTTCAGCAGGCGGCCCCGATCGGCAACTGGTGATCACGACCCGGGCGGGGCCAACCGGTACACCGCATCGGCATCGTCGTCGGTGATGTACACCGCGCCGTCCGGACCCTGCACCGCCGCGACCGGGCGTCCCCACCGCGAGCCGTTCGCGGCCTGGAACCCGCCGACCAGCGTCTGCTGCGGCCCGAGCGTGCCGTCCGCCCACGGGAAGAACGACACCTCGGGGGCGCGCGGCGGTGTGCGGTTCCACGAGCCGTGGATGCCGACCAGGGCGCCCTGTTGGTACGGGTCCGGCAGGGTGGTGGTGAAGCTCAGCCCGAGCGGGGCGGCGTGCGCGTCGAAGGTCCGCTCGATCGGCGGCAGCGCGGCGCAGTCGAGCCGGTCACCGTTGGGGTTGGTCTGCACGTCCGGCACGAACCTGGGCCGCAGGTGGTTGTAGGCGGTGCCGGCCACACCCGGCTCGACGTCCTGATCGGGATTGCAGTACGGCCAGCCCAGATCCCGGCCCGGCGTGAGCCGGGCCAGCTCCTCCGGCGGATGGTCGGCCAGGTAGCCAG
>DATHIT010000170.1:0-3732 GCA_035489915.1 Pseudonocardia sp.
TCCTTGCCAGCCAGCCGGTGCTCGATGGGCAGCACCGCGACCCTCGGCTCGGACAGCACCGGGCGGGTGCTCAATCCGCGCTGGTCGATCGGCAGCCGGGCGTAGCTGACGTCCGCCTGGCCGTTGCGCACCACCTCGACCCGCGGGTCCCAGCCGGTGCGGACCACGTCCACGGTCAGCTCGGGGTGTCGCTCGCGCAGTAGGCGCACCGGGCCGGTGACGATCAACCCCGGGACGAACCCGACGGTGAAGGTGTCCGGCTCCCTGGCTGCCCGGCCCACCCGGCGGCGCAGCGCCTCGGCGCTAGCCAGCAGCGGCTGGGCGTCGGCAAGCAACTGCTCCCCGGCCCTGGTCAGCTCGGTGGCCCGGCGATTGCGGACGAACAGCTGCACCTTGAGTTCGTCCTCCAGCGCCCGGATCTGCCGGGACAACACCGGCTGGGCGATGTGCAGCCGTTGAGCGGCCCGCCCGAAGTGCAGCAGTTCGGCCACCGCGACGAAGTACCTCAGCTTGCGCAGGTCGACGTCCAACGCTGGCCTCCCCGGGTTGATACCTCCAGGGTATGACAAGTACTAGCGGTGCGTGGGACTTGCCTTCCGCACCACCAGCTCGTCCGGCTGCCAGTCCGGCAGCACGGCGTGTTCGGCCGGCTGGGCCTGCGCCGTCCAGCGCCGCAGCGACCGGGTGATGAGCACCGGATGATCGAAGCAGGCACTGACGTTCGCGCTGGTCAACACGGCCTCCACCGGCCCGGCGCTGAGCGTGCGACCGTCCTTGAGCAGCAGCGCGTGGGTGGTGCTGGCGGGCAGCTCCTCGAGATGGTGGGTGACCAGCACGCTGGCCAGCTGGGGATGCTCCGCGCGCAGTGTGTCCAGCGCGGTGAGCAGGCGTTCCCGGGCGGCCAGGTCCAGCCCGGTGCTCGGCTCGTCCAGCAGCAGCAGGTGCGGCTCGGGCATCAGGGCGCGGGCCACCAGGGTGCGGCCGCGCTCGCCCTGGGACAGCGTGTCCAGGCCGGCGTCGCGCAGCGGCGCCATCCCGAGCAGCTCGACCAGCTCGTCGGCCCGGCGCAGCTCGGCCGCGCTCGGCTTCCACCGGGGGAGCCAGCCGTTCGTCCCGGTGGCGCCGGTGAGCACGGCCTGCTCGACGGTCAGCCGGCCGTCCAGCGGCTGACGCGGGTCGACGTGGCCGATCCAGCCGCGCAGCTCGCGCATGTCCACCCGGCCGAGCTGGTAGCCGAGCACCTCGACCCGGCCCCGGGTGGGGTGCTTGACCGCCCCGCACAGCGACAGCAGCGTGCTCTTGCCGGCCCCGTTGGCGCCGAGCAGCGCCCAGTGTTCGCCGGCCCGCACGTGGAGCTCGATCCCGGCGAGGATCTCCCGGCCGTCCCGGACAAAATCCACTCCGGTGACGCTCAACAGGGGAGCGCGGAGGTCCGCCACATCAACTCCGATCACGTTCGCTCGACGCACGGCCAACTCCGATGATCCCTCTCAGTCGCGGAATTGGCTCGCCGGTGTGTCGCGAGCGTCCGGGGTAGCGTCCCGGACATGGGTACCGAACGCGCGCTCGTGCTCGGCGGTGGCGGGCTCGCCGGCATTGCCTGGCAGACCGGGATCTTGTACGGCCTGGCCGAGGCGGGAGCCGAGGTGACCGAGGCCGACCTGGTGGTCGGAACCTCCGCCGGCTCCACCGTGGCCGCTCAGCTGGGCAGCGGGCTGCCGCTGGCGGAGCTGTTCGAGCGCCAGGTTGACCCGGCCCGGCAGAACGAGGAGCTCACCCCCACCGGGGTGTCGCTGGAAGAGCTGATGCTGACCATGGCGAAACTCGCCGAGGAGACGCTCGACCCGGTGCAGAGGCATCGGCGGATCGGCGAACTGGCGCTGGCCGCGACGACTCCGCCGGAAGCGGCCCGGCGCGCGGTGATCGAGGCCCGGCTGCCCAAGCACGAATGGCCGAGCTGGCCGCTGTCCGTGGTCGCGGTGGACGTGCACACCGGCGAGCACGTCGTGTTCGACCGCGACTCCGGTGTGCAGCTGGTCGACGCGGTGGCCGCCAGCTGCGCGGTGCCCGGGGTGTGGCCGCCGGTGACCATCGGCGCGTCCCGGTACATGGACGGGGGTGTCCGGGCATTCACCAACGTCGACCTGGCCGAGGATTACCGCAGGGTGCTGGTGATCGCGCCGCTGGCCGAGCCGGGCTTCGCCGACCAGCTGGCCGAGCTGACCGGCCGGGTCGAGGTGATCGCGCCGGACGCCGACTCGTTGGCCGCGTTCGGCACCGAGGTGCTGGACCCGGCGGTGCGTACCCCGGCGGCGCTGGCCGGCCGAGCGCAGGGACAGCGGGCCGCCGCCCCGATCAACGCCCTCTGGAGCTGACCGGATGCCGACCAACGGGACCCCGACCCGCCTGCCCGCGTCCATCACCGACCGGCTGCGGCTGCCGGTCATCGCCGCGCCGATGCTGCGGGTGTCCGGCCCGGAGCTGGTCATCGCGGCCTGCCAGGCCGGAGTGATCGGCGCGTTCCCCACCGCGAACGCCCGCACCCTGGAGGATCTGGACCGCTGGCTGACCGAGATCACCGAGGCCACCCAGCGATCGGGGACGGCCCGGCCGGCGGCGCCCTACGCCGCGAACCTGATCATCCGGCAGCCCCGGCTGGCCGACGACCTGGCCTGCCTGGTCCGCCACCGGGTGCAGCTGGTGATCACCAGCGTCGGCTCACCCGCGCCGGTGATCGGTCCGCTGCACGACGCGGGCGCCCTGGTGCTCGCCGACGTGGCCACCCTGGAGCACGCCCGGAAAGCCATCGCCGCCGGCGCGGACGGCCTGGTGCTGCTCACCGCCGGCGCGGGCGGGCAGACCGGCTGGCTCAACCCGTTCGCCTTCGTCCGGGCCGTCCGGGAGATCTACCAAGGGCCGATTGTGCTGGCCGGCGGCGTGTCCGACGGGCAGAGCCTGTACGCCGCCCAGGTGCTCGGCTGCGACCTGGCGTACCTGGGCACCTCGTTCATCGCCACCGCGGAGAGCATGGCCGCCCCCGCCTACCGGCGGATGCTGGTGCACAGCTCGATCGACGACGTGGTGCTGACCAGGGCCTTCACCGGGTTGCCGACCAGCATGCTGGCGCCGGCGATCCGGGCGGCGGGGCTGGACCCGGACGCGCTGGACGAGGACGTCACCCCCGCCGAGGCCGCCCAGCTCTACGGCGGCAAGAGCCCCGAGCTCGGACCGAAGCGCTGGGCCGACGTGTGGAGCGCGGGGCACTCGGTGTCCGGGGTGCACGGCGTGCCATCGGCTGCCGAGCTGGTGGACCGGTTGGCCAAGGAGTACCAGGCGGCTCGCGGAGAGGGCAGGGGACCGGCGTGAACGACCGGCTGCACGTCGGCCCGACGGTCGGCGAGGTGACTGGCCCGAACGACCGGCTGCACGTCGGCCCGACGGTCGGCGAGGTGACGCTGCGCGCGCTGCGCCGGTTCCCGGACCGGACCCCGTTCAGCTGGGACGGCGGGTCGCTGAGCTACGCCGGTGCGCTGGAGCTGATCGGCCGGATCCAGCGGGTGTACACCGAGCGCGGGCTGCGCCGAGGGCAGCGGATCGCCGTGCTCACCGGCAACCGCGCGGAGTCCTGGTGCGCGGCGGTCGCGGCGCAGGCCAGCGGGCTGGTGCTGTCCTGGCTGCACCCGCTCGGCTCGCTGCCCGACCAGCTGTTCCAGCTGGAGGACCTGGACGCCG
>DATHIT010000171.1:0-5181 GCA_035489915.1 Pseudonocardia sp.
GAGGCGGCGGCCGGCAATCCGCTGCTCGGCGGGTTGTGCGCGTCCGGTTGGTTCACCGCGTCGCTCTGGATGCGCGGCTGGGCCGAGCAGGTGCTCAACCGGTCCACCGCGCTGGGCTCCCCCGGCGGCAATTCGCTGAGCTGGCCGGCCCCGGTGTTCGCCGGCGACGTGCTGGCCGCGCGGGCCGGCATCCTGGGTGCCCGGCTGTCCCGGAGCAAGCCCGGGCTCGGCCTGGTGGACGTGCTGGCCACCATGCACCGGGCCGAGGACTGCGTCTATCGCGCCCAGTTCACCGCGTTCTTCGGGACACGCAACAGCCCGTGAGTGGTAAGTGGTCTCATAGGACCACTTACCACTCACGGGTCTGTTAGTCCTTGTTGGCGAGTTCCTTCTGGTATTTCTCGGTCATGTGGGCGACGGCCTGGTTCTGCTGCTCGGAGTGCCCGGCGCGGGTGTCCATGGCGCGCTGCTTGGCGTTGCGGGTGGGCCAGGCCTGACCCTGGAACTCCGGCATGACGTGCTGCGCGATCAGCTCGAAGGACCGCCGGGTGGCCTCCGGGTTGGCCCACTCGTGCGCCATCAGCAGCATCGCGCCGAAGCCACCGGACTGGTCGACCAGCCGCTGCACCTGCGCGCGGGCGTCGTCCGGCGTGCCGATCGCGCCGATGCCGGCCCCGTTGATGAAGTCGATCATCTCGCGGAGGTTGCCGCCGTCCACGGCCATCTGCGGGAACGCGGCGACCTTCTTGAAGTAGTTGAACCACTGCTCGATGCCGTGCTCGACGTCCCGGTAGGCCTGCTCACGGGTCTCCGCGATGTGCATCGGGCCGACCAGGCGCCACTTCTCCCGGTCCACCGTGGTGCCGAAGGTGGCCGCCCGCTCCTCCATCACGTTCCAGTGGTGGGCCAGCGCGTCGAAGCCGTCGGCGCTCAGCGTCGCCCCGATGGACAGCAGCCCGACGCCGTGCCGGCCGGCCAGCCTCGGCCCGGTCGGCGAAGCGACGGCGGCCACCGACACGTCGAAGTGCGGCACCGAGTACGGCCGCAGGTGCAGCCGGGCGTCGACCAACTTGTGCGTGCCGGTGTCGACGGTTACCGGTTCGTCGCTGGTCAGCAGCTGCATGACCACGTCGAGGTTGGTCTCCAGCAGCTCGCGGGTCTGCGTCGGGTTGAGCCCGATCATCGCCGAGTCGGTGGGCAGCGAGCCGGGGCCGACGCCGAGCATCACCCGGCCCTTGGTGAGGTGGTCCAGCAGCACCATCCGCTCGGCCACCCAGAGCGGGTTGTGATACGACAGCGAGGTCACGCCGGTGCCCAGCCGGATGTTCTTGGTGCGCTCGGCGGCGGCCGCGATGAAGATCTCCGGCGAGGCGATGATCTCGCTGCCCGCCGAGTGGTGTTCGCCGATCCAGGCCTCGTCGTAGCCGCACTCGTCCAGGTGCTGGATCAGCCGCAGGTCGCGCTGCAGCGCCAGCGTGGGGTTCTCCCCCGCCGGGTGGAACGGTGCCAGGAAGATCCCGAAACGCAGTCTGCTCATGGGCTCACGCTACGAGCCGAAAGTGAGCTGCGACACCGTTGCACAGAGGTTGCTGCAGCGGGGTCTCAGCGGGGTCGGTCGGCGACCTGGTAGAGCAGTCCGTAAACCCGCTGCACGTTCGGGATGTCCTCGAAGTCCAGCGGCTCGTCGGAGGCGGATTCGACGCTCAGCGTGCCGCAACCGAGCATCCGCTCGAACACCGTCTGGCGGAAGTGCACGCTGGTGATCCGGTTCATCGGGATCTCGAAGCCGGTGCGGGTGAGCACGCCCTCGCGGACCAGCACCCGGCGGTTGGTGACCACGAAGTGGGTGCACTTCCAGCGCAGCAGCGGCGCCACGGTGAACCAGACGACCAGCACGACGGCCGCCACGGCGAGCGCCCCCCAGCCGTAGCTGTGCCAGGGCTGCTGGCTGATCAGCGCCGCGAGGTAGGCCGCCAACCCGACGGTGATCAGGAAGACCAGCGCCGGCAGCACCAGCATCTTGGGGTGCGGATGCTGGTGGGTGAGCACCCGCTCGCCGGTGACCAGCAGCTCGTCCGGATAGGCCACGGGCTCACGGTATCGCCCGGAGGTGGACCACGTCGCCAGCCGCAACCGGGCGCGTCGCCCCGGTCGCGTCGCGGATCACCAGGCGGCCGTCGGTGTCCACGTCCACCGCGGTGGCCACCGTCGAGGTTCCGCCCGGCTGCTCGATCCGCACCGGCGAGCCGATCGTCGCGCAGGCCGCCCGGTAGTCCTCCCGCAGCCCGACCGCCTCCGGGTCACCGGCCGCGGCACGCCACGCCGCCTCGTCGGCCAGCAGCCGGCGCAGCAGCGCGACGAGCAGGTCGGTGCGGCGCAGATCGGCCCCCTCGGCGAGCAGCGAGGTGGCGTTCACCCCCTCGGGCAGCTCCTCCGCGCGGGTGCGCACGTTCAGCCCGATGCCGAGCACCACCGCGCCGGGCCCGGCGACCTCGGCCAACAGCCCCGCGCATTTCGCCCCGCGCGGGCCGACGAGCAGATCGTTCGGCCACTTCAACGCCGCGTCCACCGAGGTCAGCTGGCGCACCGTGCGCAGCAACGACAGACCGGCCAGCAGCGGCAACCAGCCGAGCCGGTGGGGCGGTACCTCGGTGGGGCGGAGCAGCACGCTGAAGGTCAGCCCGACCCTGGGTGGGGACGTCCACTGCCGGCCCAGCCGCCCGCGCCCGGTGTTCTGCAGCTCGGCGACGAGCACGGTGCGGTCCGGCGCGCCGGCGGCCGAGGCGGCGGTCAGATCGGCGTTGGTCGACCCGGTGGCTTCGACCACCTCGATCCCGGAGACCACCCCGTCCAACGCGGCGCGCAGCTCGGTGACGTCCAGCGCTGGGTTGTTCACCCGGCACAACTTAATGAGTCGGCTCACTGTCTGGCCGACCGCCAGCACACGATCGTTATCCTGCGCACCTATGAGCACCGCAACGCAGCCGCTCGGCGACCCACCGGCGGACGAACCGGACATCCACACCACCGCCGGCAAGCTGGCCGACCTGTACCAACGCCATGACGCGGCGGTGCACGCCGGCTCCGAGCAGGCGATCGAGCGGCAGCACGCCAAGGGCCGGCAGACCGCCAGGGAGCGCATCGACCAGCTGCTGGACCCGGGCTCGTTCGTCGAGCTGGACGCCCTCACCCGGCACCGCTCCACCAATTTCGGCATGCAGGCCAACCGCCCGTTCGGGGACGGCGTGGTAACCGGCAGCGGCACCGTCGACGGGCGGCCGGTGTGCGTGTTCAGCCAGGACGCCACGGTGTTCGGCGGCTCGCTGGGCGAGGTGTACGGCGAAAAGATCGTCAAGGTGATGGACCTGGCGACCAAGATCGGCTGCCCGATGATCGGGATCAACGACGGCGGCGGCGCCCGGATCCAGGAGGGCGTGGTCGCGCTCGGCCTGTACGGCGAGATCTTCCTGCGCAACGTGCGCAGCTCCGGGGTGATCCCGCAGATCTCGCTGATCATGGGCCCGTCGGCGGGTGGCGCGGTGTACTCCCCGGCGATCACCGACTTCACCGTGATGGTGGACAAGACCAGCCACATGTTCATCACCGGGCCCGACGTGATCAAGACGGTCACCGGCGAGACCGTGGACATGGAGGAGCTGGGCGGCGGCCGGGCGCACAACACCAAGTCCGGCGTGGCGCACTACCTGGCCGGCGACGAGGAGGACGCGCTCAACTACGTCAAGGAGCTGTTGTCCTTCCTGCCGTCCAACAACCTGTCCGAGCCACCCACGTTCGCCCCGGCCGAACCGGCGGAGGGGTCCATCGCCGACGGGCTCACCGACACCGACCTGGAGCTGGACACCCTCATCCCGGACTCGCCGAACCAGCCGTACGACATCCGCGAGGTGATCAGCCGGGTGGTCGACGACGGCGAGTTCCTCGAGGTGCACAGCCTGTTCGCGCCGAACATCGTGGTCGGGTTCGGCCGGGTGGAGGGGCAGAGCGTGGGCGTGGTGGCAAACCAGCCCACCCAGTTCGCCGGCTGCCTGGACATCGACGCCTCGGAGAAGGCGGCCCGGTTCGTGCGCACCTGCGACGCGTTCAACATCCCGATCCTGACCTTCGTCGACGTCCCCGGTTTCCTCCCAGGTACCGAGCAGGAGTGGCGCGGCATCATCCGGCGCGGCGCGAAGCTGATCTACGCCTACGCCGAGGCCACCGTCCCGAAGGTCACCGTGATCACCCGCAAGGCCTACGGCGGGGCGTACGACGTGATGGGCTCCAAGCACCTCGGCGCGGACGTCAACATCGCCTGGCCGACCGCGCAGATCGCGGTCACCGGCGCACAGGGCGCGGTGAGCATCCTGTACCGCAAGGACCTGCGCGGACTGGAGGGCGACGAGCTGGCCGCCAAGCGCGCCGAGCTGCAGGCCGACTACGAGGACACCCTGTGCAACCCCTACATCGCGGCCGACCGGGGCTACATCGACGGCGTCATCCCGCCGTCGCACACCCGGGGGCACGTGGGCCGGGCGCTGCGCATGCTGGCCACCAAGCGGGAGGCCGCGCCGGCCCGCAAGCACGGAAACATCCCGCTCTGATGCGCGCAGCCGACAGCGAGGGAGCATCCCGGGGGACGGTAGGCGGCGGAGCCGGCGGGGTGGGGAGAGCACAGCGAGCGCCAGCGAGCGAGGAGCGGACCGAGCGCGGAGGCAAGCCATGAGCACTGACGCAACGGAACACGAGGAGCAGACCCCGGAACAGCGGCGCGCGCTGTTCCGGGTGGTGCGCGGCGAGCCGGACGACGCCGAGCTGGCCGCGCTCGCCGTGGTCCTCGCGGCCGCCGCAAGCGCCCCCGCCACGGAGCCGGGCGCCCGGCGGACGCGCTCGGTATGGGTCGACCGCGCCGCGATGCTCCGCCGCCCCGAACACCCCGGCCCCGGAGCCTGGCGGGCCTCGGCCCTCCCCCGCTGACGGTGCACCTCCTAGCGGCTCACGCACACTTTGCCGCGCTCACGCACATGCTGGGACGTGCGCGCGAGGTACTGAAAGCGTGCGTGAGCCGGCCGGCACAGGACCACGTAGATTCCTGTGGTGCACGCGGTATGCTGTGGCGGTGAAGCAGAACCTCACGGTGCAGCTCGACGCTGAGGTGATCCGCCGCGCCAAGGTGCTGGCGGC
>DATHIT010000172.1:0-6832 GCA_035489915.1 Pseudonocardia sp.
CGTCGATGGAGCCGGATTCGCGGATCACCCCGGCGGCGATCCCCGGCTTGAACAACTGGGCCAGCCGGGAGCGGCGCGAGGTCCCTAACACCAGTTGCGTGGCATTCACGCCCCGAGCGAAGTCCAGCAGCGCGGTCGGCAGGTCCTCCCCGCCGACCACGGTGTGAAAGGACGCGCCCACGTCGTCGGCCAATCGCCGCAGCTTCGCCAGGGCGCCCGGCGGGGCCCCGGCCAGCCCGTCGCTGCGCAGCACGTGGACGCATTGCAGGTCCACCCCTCGGCCGGCGTTGGCCCCGCCACCGGCGCGTTTGGCGATCCGGGCGGCGCGGCGAACCACGGTCTCGCTCTCTGGGCCGCCGGTGACTGCCACGACCACCCGTTCCCTGGCGTCCCACACCTCGGTGATGTGCTGTTCCGCGCGGTGCCGCTGCAGCGCCACATCCACTTCGTCGGCCACCCACAGCAGCGCCAGCTCGCGCAATGCCACCAGGTTCACCGGCTTGAAGTAGTTCGAGACCGCGGCGTCCAGCTTCTCCGGTGGGTAGATGTTGCCGTGGGCCAATCGCCGGTGCAGCGCCTCGGGGGTGATGTCCACGACCTCGATCTGTTCGGCGCCGCGCACCCACCCGTCCGGCACCGTCTCGCGCTGCCGCACGCCGATGATGCTCTCCACCACGTCGTTGAGCGATTCCAGGTGCTGCACGTTCACCGTGGACAGCACGTCGATCCCGGCGTCCAGCAACTCGTCGATGTCCTGCCACCGCTTCGGGTTGGGCGAGCCGGGCGCGTTGCTGTGGGCCAGCTCGTCCACCAGCACCAGCTCGGGCCGGCGAGCCAATACGGCCGGCACATCCAGCTCGGTATCCCGGTAGGTGGCTCGCCGTCTGGGTACCACCTCGAACCCGTCCAGCAGCGCCGCGGTCTTGGGCCGGCCGTGTGTCTCCACGATCCCGATAACCACGTCGGTACCCCGCTCGGCTCGCCGACGGCCTTCGCCGAGCATGGCGAATGTCTTCCCCACGCCGGGCGCGGAGCCGAGACAAATGCGCAGGTTGCCCCTACGAGGAGGTGTGTCGGTCCCGCTCATAACTCCACAATGTGCTGGCAGATAACCATTCCCGCGGGTTAGCCCAGGCGCATCCTTGACAGCTCAGGCGCCGACCTTGATGGAATCTTGACTCGCTATCCGATCTTGCCGGCAGTGGCCCAGCGCTGCACCGCGCTGGGCGGACGGAGCCGGGACTCCCTTTCGCGGCACGGCGAGCGTCAATCCCGCGACAAATACGGCCGGCCGCGGCGTCAACGATGCGTAGCATGCCCGCGCCCTGACCGCTGTGCGGCTTTGCTGGGCTCCGTGGAGGACGCATCGCATCGAATCATCGCCGGCGTGAGCGGGTCGCTCGGCAGCTTGCACGCGCTGCGGCGGGCCGTTGTTGAGGCACGGCTGCGTGACTCGGTCGTCTGGTCGGTGATCACCTGGGTGCCGCAGGGTGGCGAGGCGGCGAACCGCCGCATGCCGTGCCCGGATCTGTTACGGCTGTGGCGAGACGCGGCGGCACAGCGGCTGTGCACGGCGTGGCTGGAGGCGCTCGGTGGGATTCCGAACGACCTGGAGGTCAACCTGGTCGTGCTGCGGGGCACGCCCGGCCCCCGCCTGGTACAGCTTGCCGACCGGGAGCACGACATGCTCGTGGTGGGCGCCGGAACCAGCGGCGCGCTGAGGCGGCTGGTGAAGGGTTCGGTGTCTCGGTACTGCCTCAGCCGAGCCCAGTGCCCCGTGCTGACCGTGCCGCCCACCTTGGCGCAGCGCCGGCTGGAGCACCACCCGTTGGCCCGTCGGCGAATTGTCCGGGATCTCGCCCGCCACGACGCCGGCCGGCCTTAGCGCTACCCGAGGTCGTCGGCGAGGCCGGCTTGCTCGAGGTCGAGAATGCGCTGGATGCGGCGGCGGGTGCTGTCGGTGACCTCGCCGGCGCTGTGTAGCCGGTCAAGTTCCGCGCTTTCCACCGCCAGCAGGTCACGGCGGAGCTGGCGGTAGCTGTCGGGCGCGAAGGCCCCGCCCTGCTCGTCGCTGTCGTCGGCCTTGATGCGCTCGAGCCGGGCGATCCAGCTGCGCCGGAGCTGGTCGATGGCGAAATCCGGCGCCGACTCGCCCTCCTGGATCTCATCGAGGTAGTCCAGCGCGGTCTGGGTCAGTTGGGCGCGGGCGATGCTGTGTTCCTGCTGCACGTCCCTCGGGGTCATCGCGATGCCGGTCAGGCGGACCAGCGGGGCGAGGGTGAAGCCCTGGACCACCAGGGTGAGCACAATGACCGCGGTGGTCAGCAGCTGGACCAGGTCGCGGTGGGGGAGCAGGGTTCCGTCGCCGAGGGTCAGCGGGATGGACAGCGCGGCGGCGAGCGGCACCACGCCTCGGGCGCCGGCCCAGGAGACGACGGCCGGAACCTGCCAGGACATCCGGGCGCCGTCGCGGTCGCTGAGCGCGGCAAGCGGGAACACCCAGAGCACCCGAACCACGACCAGGGTTGCCGCGATCGCCAGCGCGGGCAACGGCCACAGCTGCTCGTTACCGGGCAACCGCCGGACCAGCGCGGGCAGCTGCAACCCGATCAGGCTGAAGACCACGCTCTCCAGCAGGAACACCACGGTCTGGTAGACCGCGCCCAGCTGCAGGCGGATGCGCGCGGTGGTGAGCCTGCTGGCCTGGGTGCCGAGGATGACGCTGGCCACCACGACGGCGGTGATCCCGGAGGCGCCGACGGACTCGGCCAACACGTAGGCGGCGTAGGGGGTGAGCAGGCAGACCACCGTCTCCAGCACCGGGTCCTCGGTGCGCCGGCGGATCAGGAAGGCGCCGCCGGCGACCAGCGCTCCCACCAGCACCCCACCGCCGGCGAGCACGGCGAAGGTGGCCAGCGTGCTGGTCCAGGAGATCGCCCCGGCAGCCACCGCGACGATCAGCGCGACCTTGAACAGCAGCAGGCTGGTGGCATCGTTGAACAGGCTCTCCGCCTGGACGAGGGCTTGCACCCGGGGCGGTAGCGCCAGCCGCCGGCCCAGGGCGGTGACCGCGACCGGGTCGGTGCTGGCCAGCACCGCGCCGAGCACGAAGGCCATCCCGATCGGGAGCGGAGTCAGCGCGACCGCGACGAACCCGACGGCGGCGGCGGAGACCAGTACCAGCCCGACCGCGAGCACGGTGACCGGTCGCCACACCGCGCGCAGGTCGCGCCATGGCAGTTCCTCGCCGGCGGCAAACAGCAGCGGCGGGAGCACCACCAGGCTGACAATCTCCGGGGTGACCTCCACGGTGGGGACCCCGGGCAGCACCCCGACGACGACCCCGGCGACGACCAGGAGGGACGGCGCGGGCAGCTGTAATCGCCGGGCGAACGTGGCCACCACGGTGGCCAGTGCCACGAGGAACAAGACCGTTTCGACGCTGCGCATGGTCGAGCGGAACCTCCGGTGTCGCGACCAGTCCACTGCCGACCAGACTTCCCGGCGCCCCGGCCCGAACCCTACGTCGCGCCTGGTGTCGGGCCACCCTCGGGGAGACCCAGCCCACGTGTGGGACAGCATGACCGGTCGGAAAGATTTCGCTCGCCTCGGTGAGATCGCGCGGATGGCCGGTGAGGTGGCGCAACGGTATCGGCGGCTGGATCGGCTGGTGAACGAATCCAACGATTTCACCGCGATCAGCGTCGACCCGGGCAGCGACGACCCCGCTGTCGTGCGCATGCATCGCTGGGCGAGGACGCCCGCCGATCACGCCGCGGACATCATCACCCAGCTCAGTTCACCTACGCTGGCGGTGCGCAACGGAGCCTTTTACGAAGGCCTACTGCCCGGCGTGGCGGCCGCCGTTGTCGAGGACGTTCGGGCGCTCGCTCGGCTGTGGCGACTCAGCGAAGCGCGACCTTGACGCGATGTGTCCGACCGTTGACGGGGCGCCGAAGTCCGGGTCACCCGCGTCCGGCCCGGCGATCACAGGTGGCAGGGTGTGTGCGGTCAGGCCGCCCAACCCGCGGAAGAGGTTCGATGCGCGCGAACGCGAACACCGACGGCGCAACCGCGCGCGACACGGCTCGGTTGGCGGTCGTGGTCGGCGCGCTGGGTGTCGTGTTCGGCGACATCGGCACGAGCCCGATCTATACCGTCCAGACGGTCTTCAGCCCGAGCGACCCGCACCCGGTCGCGGTCAGCACGGACAGCGTGTTCGGGATCATCTCGTTGATCTTCTGGTCAGTGATGATCATCGTCACGCTCACCTACGTGACGCTGGTGATGCGCGCCGACAACGACGGCGAGGGCGGCATCATGGCGCTGATCACGCTGATCCGGCGGCGCCGGGTCGGGGGACGGCGCGCCGCGGCGGTGCTGGCCGCGCTGGGGATCTTCGGGGCCTCGCTGTTCTTCGGCGACAGCATGATCACACCGGCGATCTCGGTGCTGTCGGCGGTCGAGGGGCTCAAGGTCGTCCAGCCATCGCTGGAGTATCTGATCGTGCCGATCACCGCAGTGATCATCATCGTGCTGTTCGCGTTTCAACGGGTAGGTACCGGCGCGGTGGGACGGCTGTTCGGTCCGGTGATGATCGCGTGGTTCCTGGCGATCGGCGCGTGTGGGATCTGGGGCATCGTCGGCCATCCGGAGATCCTCAAGGCGCTCTCGCCGGTATACGCGCTGGATTTCCTGGTCGGACAGTTCTCGATCGCTTTCTTCGCCCTTGCCGCGGTTGTGCTGGCGGTGACCGGGGCGGAAGCGCTGTATGCCGACATGGGGCACTTCGGGCGCCGGGCGATCACCCGTGGATGGCTGATCCTGGTGTTCCCCGCGTGCATCCTCAGCTACCTGGGCCAGGGCGCCCTGATCCTGGATGACCCGGTGAACAACATCAGCAGCCCATTTTTCCTGCTCGTCCCCGAATGGGGCCGGCTGCCGATGGTCCTGCTGGCGACGGCCGCGACGGTCATCGCATCCCAGGCGGTCATCACCGGCGCGTACTCCGTGGCGTCGCAGGCCGCTCAGCTCGGATATCTGCCGAGGTTGCGGATCGTGCACACCTCGGAGAGCGCGATCGGCCAGATCTATGTTCCGTGGATCAACTGGGTGCTGATGATCTCGGTGCTCACCTTGGTGTTCACCTTCCAGACCTCGGCGGCGCTGGCGTTCGCGTTCGGTATGGCGGTAACCGGCACGATCACGATCACCACGCTGCTGTTCTTCTTCGTCGTCCGGGAACGGGGCGCGCCGTTGTGGCTGGTAATCCTGGGCGCCGGAGGCATACTCCTGGTCGATCTGCTCTTCCTCGGCGCCAACCTGACCAAGCTGGTGCACGGCGCATGGCTGCCCCTGGCGATCGGTCTCACGGCCTTCACGGTGATGACGACCTGGCAGCGGGGCCGCGGGATCGTCACCCGCCAGCGCGAGCGCGAGGAGGGATCGCTGCGGGCGTTCGTCGACGAGCTCCACGAGCTCGAGCCGCCGCTGCTACGGGTCCCCGGCACCGCCGTGTTCCTCAACCGCGGCAAGGAGACGGCACCGCTGGCGATGCGGGCCAACGTCGAGCACAACCGGGTGCTGCACGAGCACGTCGTGATCGTCACGATCGAGACCCAGCCCGTGCCGAGGGTGGCGATGGCCGACCGGCTCGTGATCGACGATCTCGGCTACACCGACGACGGGATCACGGGGGTCAGCGCCCGGTTCGGCTACATGGACTCGCCGAACGTGCCCGCTGTACTGCGGTTGCTGGAGACCGCCGGGATCGAGTGCCCGATCGAGGTCGACACCGCTTCGTACTTCCTTTCCACGATCGAGTTGCGCCGTGGCGACGCGCCCACCATGGCGCGCTGGCGCAAGCACCTTTTCCTCGCCACCTCCGGCATCAGCGCCGACGCCGCCGAGTACTTCGGCCTACCCCGGAACCGCACGGTGATCATGGGCTCGCACGTCGAGGTGTAACCCAGTGAGCGCGCGGCCCTACCCGGCGAATCCTCGAGGTACGGACGACCGGGTCAACCACTGGTGGCGGGTCACCGCGTATTCCACTTCGCCCTGCTCGAAGCCGGGAACCTTGTCCTGGTAGTCCACGTGGAACGTCTGGACGTGTCGCATGCCCAGTCGCCGCATGACCTGCCACGACCGCTCGTTGACCGTCATTGTCATGGCCAGGACGGATTGCACGCCGAGGTTGCGGAATCCGTTGTCGAGCAGCGCCGAAGCGCCCTCCGTGGCGAACCCGTGCCCCCAGGCCGCCGTGTTCAGCCGCCAGCCCACCTCGATCTCTCCCGGCGCCGGCTCGCGGTAGATCACCGGCCTGAACATGTGCCATCCGAGGAACGTGCCGGTCCCGCGCTCGATGGTCGCCCAGTACCCCCAGGTCTCTGAGCGTCGATGCCAGTCGAGGTAGCCGGGGAGGACCTCGTCGCGCACCTGGTTGCGGGTCGGGCAGGTGGTGCTCAGGTAGCGCATCACCGTCGAGTCGGAGTGCAGGGCATGCACCGCGTCCACGTCGTCGGTGGTGAGCCGGCGCAGCACCAGCCGATCGGTCTCCAGATAGACGGTCATGCCATTGCTTCAGTGCGGTAGGCGGGCCAGGGCGGCGGCTCCGACGATGCCCGCGTCGCCCCGAAGTTTCGCCAGCACGACCCGGGCGATGGGGCGCTGTCCCCGACCGGTGAGCCGTTCGATGTACGCCAACTCGACCGGGTCCCGGAGCAGCTCCCCGGCGTCGGAGACCCCACCGCCGATGACGAACACCGCTGGATCAAGTATCGCGGCCAGCTTGGCGATGCCGAACCCGATCGACCTGGCTGCCTCCCCGAAG
>DATHIT010000173.1:0-4673 GCA_035489915.1 Pseudonocardia sp.
GAGTGGACGGCGGCGCTCGGCCGGCGGCGGTCAGCCGGCCGAGCACCCGTCAGCCGGTCAGCCCAGGTTGAGCTGCTGACCGGGGCGAATCAGGTTGGCGTCCCGGAGTGCGGTCCGGTTCGCCTGGTAGATGGCCTCCCAGCCGCCGTTGACCTGCTCCCTGGTGGCGATCCCGGAGAGGGTGTCCCCGGGGCGGACCAGGTAGGTGCGGGCAGTGGCGGGTGCCGAGGGAGCTGGCGCGGCGGCCGGGGCTGGTGCGGCCTGAGCGGGAGCGGCCGCCCTTGCCGGCGCTTGTGCCGGCGCTTGTGCCGGAGCCGGTGCCTGTGCGGGAGCCGGTGCCGCTGGTGCCTGTGCCGCTGGGGCGGGAGCCGGTGCCGCCGGGGCAGCGAGAACCCCCGCGTCGGGCGGCGCCGCGGCCAGTAGCCCACCCGCCGACGGGCCACTCGGGGCGGACCCGGCCGGTGCCGGGGCGGCCGCCGGTGGCTGCATGCGGGGTAGCGCGGTGAGCGCCGGGGTGGGCGCGGCGGCCGGCTGGGTGGCGGCTGCCAGCAGCGGCGCGATCGCGGGCGGCGCGGCGGGAACGGGTGGTTGCACGGCCGGAACCACCGTGGCGTCCGAGGGCGGGCGGGGCGCGGGGATTTCCGGTGCGGCGTGCCGAGGGGACTGCTGTGCCCTTGTCGGGGGCTTTGCCGGGGCCTTTCCGGCCGCCTTGGGCGGTGTCTTGGCGGTGACCGTCCGCTGGGTGGCCGAGCTGCCCCGGGCATCCGCCTTGCGGGAGCACACCGGCCAGGCGCCCCAGCCCTGCCCGGCGAGTACCTTCTCCGCGACGACGATCTGTTCCTCCCGGCTGGCCCTGTTGGCCGACGAAGCGAATTGGCTGCCACCGAAGCTGCGCCAGGTGGACGGGGTGAACTGCAGCCCGCCCTGGAAGCCGTTCCCGGTGTTGATGGCCCAGTTGCCGCCGCTCTCGCACTGGGCTACCCGGTCCCACACGTTGTCCGGCGCGGCCGAGGCCTGACCGGCGGTGACCAACGGAGCGCTCACCACGGCGCCGGCCAGTGCCGTCTTCGCCAAGGTGGTGCCGCTACTGGAGGGCTTGCGGTGGCGGCCCCGGTAGCGCAAACCAGATCGAGCCATGCGTGGTCTCCAGAAATGGCCGCGCGGCCGGGAGACCGCCGGGGAGCTGGCGGTTGCCTGGCCGGAGCCAAGGCTCTCCCGTCCCTGTCCAACGCTTCACTCGGGGGCCGGCGACCGCTGGACAGGGGAGCGCGCGGCGGTCGCGGGGTCCGCCGCGCAAGGCTGGGGAACGGCGAACCGGTAGTGACGCTAGGCGACTGAGCTCGGCGGGAAAAGTGCCTCTCTCGACCCTGTTGTAGATCGAATAGGTGACACAATCGGGCTAACATGTGACTGTCGGTGCAGCTCACCGGCCAGTTTGATAACAAACGAGACACGGCAGGGAAACGAAACGTGATAGAGGCAGAAGTGATGCAGTTCACATCAGCTCTCCGCGCCTCTCCCGGGGCGTCGTCGCCCTCCCACCGCACGTAGGGTCGGTCGGGTGGAGCTGACGCACGTCGACGCGGCCGGGGCCGCCCGGATGGTCGACGTTTCGGATAAGACACCCGGGGCTCGGGTGGCGGTGGCCACCGGCGTGCTGCGCACCACCTCAGAGGTCATCGAGCTGCTGCGCCGCGACGGGCTGCCCAAGGGCGATGCGCTGGCGACCGCCCGGATCGCCGGCATCATGGGCGCCAAGCGCACGCCGGACCTGGTGCCGCTGTGCCACCCCATCGCGCTGACCGGCGTCACCGTCGACCTGGCGCTCGCCGGGTCCGGTGAGCCCGCCGTCCTGATCACCGCCACGGTGAAGACCACCGACCGCACCGGGGTGGAGATGGAGGCGCTTACCGCGGTCGCGGTGGCCGGCCTGACGCTGCACGACATGGTCAAGGCGGTCGACCCGGCCGCCGTGCTGGACGGTGTCCAGGTGGTACGCAAGGACGGCGGAAAGACCGGCAGCTGGACCCGCCCGGAGGGACGCTGATGTCCGCGCCCGGCACCGCGCCCGGCACCGCCCTCGGCGGCGCGGGCCCCAGCGCGCCCGCCCGCGCGGCCGGCGCTGCCCCCGTTGACCCGGCTGAGGTGCCGCGTACCGCCCGAGTCGTCACCGCGTCGAACCGGGCCGCCGCCGGGGTGTATTCGGACCAGGGCGGCCCGCTGATCGCCAATTGGCTGCGGGAGCGCGGCTTCGACTGCCCCGACCCGGCGGTGGTGCCGGACGGCGGGCCGGTCGGGGAGGCGCTGCGCGCGGCGGTGGCGGACCAGGTGGACGTGGTGATCACTACCGGCGGCACCGGCATCTCGCCGACGGACGCCACCCCGGAGGTCACCCGGGGGGTGCTGGACTACGAGGTGCCCGGCCTGGCCGACGCGATCCGCGCCGCCGGGGCGCCGAAGGTGCCCACCGCGGTGCTGTCCCGTGGCCTCGCCGGGGTTGCCGGGCGCACCCTGGTGGTGAACCTCCCGGGATCGACCGGCGGGGTGCGGGACGGGTTAACGGTCTTGAGCGGGGTGCTGGAGCACGCCGTGGACCAGTTGAGAGGAGGCGATCACCGGTGACTGTGCTGTCCACCCAGGTGGTCCGGGCCGCCGTTGTCGAGCGTGAACTGAGCGTCGATGAGCACGCCGAGCTGGTGTCCAACGTGGCCGCCGGCGCGGTGGTGACCTTCTCCGGCGTGGTGCGCAACCACGACGGCGGGCGGGGCGTCGAGGAGCTGGAGTACAGCGGGCACCCGAGCGCCGAGCGGGTGATCCGCCAGGTGGCCGACGAGATCGCCGCCCGCGCCACCGGCGTGCGCGCGATCGCGGTCAGCCACCGCATCGGCCCGCTGCGCATCGGCGACGTGGCGCTGGCCTGCGCGGTCGCCGCCGACCATCGCCAACAGGCCTTCCAGGTGTGCGCCGAGCTGGTGGACGAGGTCAAGCGCCAGCTACCCATCTGGAAGCGGCAGGTGTTCGCCGACGGTACCGACGAGTGGGTCAACTGCCCGTAGCGGGCAGCGAGCCGCGGGACACGTGCTCGACGCGGAGCGGGGCCAGCGGCCCCGCGACAAGGCGCGCTCCATCGGGGGAATGGCGGGCGTTAGGGAGCAGGCAAGGCCGAGCTGTGCCGGACGAGCAGTAGGAGTTCGGTCACACCCTTGCCGGCATGCGGTCACCTATCGCCGGCTGATCGACGCGCATCGGCGGGGCCAGAACAGGCTGTGCATGGGCCGCTACTCCCTGGTGCGATTGGGGCATCTGTGGCCGCGCCGCTTTACCAGGTGGCGATCAGCCGTAGGGCGGATCGCCAATGGATTCAAATGAGCGCCTGAGCGCTTTTCTCATTGGTATCGGCGGAACGTGATTAGCCGCGACCGTGAGCGGGTAAGCACTATCGGTAGCGAAACTCAGTCCACAGAATTGAGGGTGCGCCTTGGCAGGGTTAGACCTCGAACTATTTGCCGCGACCAGTCGAATCCGCCCGATGTGAGCGCCGCTCGTCGATCGACGCCTCGTCGCGCCGTGGCCGAACCCGTCGTCGGAACTCTGGCTGAAACCGGCGAGTGGCCCGGCGGTCGTCGTTCCGCCGGGCCACTCTTCGCGGAGGGCGAGCGTTGCCCGCCCCCTCGGCGATCACCCGATGGTCAGCTGCTGACCGACCCGCAGCTGGCTCGGGTTGCGCAGCACATCCTGGTTGCGCTGGTAGATGGCCTGCCAGCCGCCGGCCACATTCTTCGTGGCGGCGATCTTGGACAGGCTGTCTCCCGGCACGACCGTGTAGTTCGCACCCGGCTTGGTCAACGATGGAGCCGGAGCTGCTGGGGTGTTCGGCTTCACCTGGGTCTGGGTCTTGCGGGTAGCAGAGGTCTCACGCGTCGCGGTGACTGTGCGCGGCGTGGCCTTGCCCTTGGCGCCGACCTTTCTCGAGCACGACGGCCATGCGCCCCAGCCCTGGGCGGCGAGCACCCGCTCGGCGACAGCGATCTGCTGCGCACGAGACGCGCCGGAAGCGCTTCCACTTCCGCCGTAGGCGCGCCAGGTCGACGGGGCGAACTGGAGCCCGCCCGAGTATCCGTTTCCTGTGTTGGTGTTCCATCTGCCGCCGCTCTCACACTTGGCGATCTGGTCCCAGACTTCGTCCGGAGCGGCGTTCGCGGTACCTGCGAGGACGAGGGGAGTACCAGCGACAACGATGCCGGCGACGACGACACGAGCCATGTTCCGCGCGTTGAAGATCCCCGCACGGGATTTGCCTCGAGATCGGGTCATGACGCTCTCCGCACCGCACTTGTAGGGTTAGCTGCCGGGTCCGAGCACATGTCTAGTGCTCGACGGTTCCCACCGAATAAATCCCGCTGGTGTGCTTCCACACCTTTGAATGGTTCCCCCACCCTTGCCCAGTGGTTATTCCTCTCGGTGGCCCCTGAAGCACTGGGCAAGGTTCGGTGCAGCGCTTCAGGTGTCATTAACGGCCGGCGGTTCACCGGCCGAAGGGCACGCTACGTAACGCGGGTGGGTATCCGTCAAGAAACCCGATTGCGAGGCTCGTCACGTATGCCTCTTTGATCAGGCCCGTGTTTCTCATCACACTAAGCATTATCGCAGGTCATAACGGGTCTATCACGGGA
>DATHIT010000174.1:0-15699 GCA_035489915.1 Pseudonocardia sp.
CCGGGGATACCGGCGTATGCGGTCGACCCCGGTGACATGCGCACCCGGATGCACGCCGCCGCGTTCCCCGGCGAGGACATCAGCGATCGGCCGTCCCCGGAGTCGGTGGTTCCCGCGCTGCGCCGGCTGATCGACGGCGACTTGCCTCCCGGCCGCTACACCGCCGGCGCGCTGCTCGTGGCGGCCGGTTCGTGAGCGAGCGCAGCGAGGTGGGTTCGTGAGCGCCCCGGCCGAGCGTGCGTGCCGGGACGAGTGCGCCGGACCGGCGCTGGGCGAGCTGCCCTCGACACTGCCGGAAGGTTCGCTGGCCACCGCCCCGGCGGAGGCGCGTGGCCTGGCCAGGGACGGGGTGCGGCTGCTGGTGGCCGGCCCGGACGGGCTGCGACACCGGACCGCGGTCGAGCTGCCGAAGGCGCTGCGGGCCGGTGACCTGCTGGTACTGAACACTTCGGACACGCTGCCCGCCGCGGTGACCGGCGTGACAGCCGACGGCGAGCGGGTGGAGGTGCACCTGTCCACCCTGGAACCGTCTCCGGAACCGTCTCTGGAACCGTCGCGCGCGGCCGGCTATCCGATCGCGCTGGGGTCCACCGAGTCCCGGTGGGTCGTCGAGGTGCGCGGCGGCGGGCCTGGCGGGCCGCTGGGCGGGGAACCGTCCGACGTCGATCGACTGGGCCCCGGGGTCGACCCGCTGATCCGGCTGGCCGGCGGTGGCCAGCTGCGGGTGCTCCAGCCGACCTCGAGCCGGCGGCTATGGGTGGCCTCGCTGCGCACCCCGGCACCGCTGCTGGCCTGGCTCACCGAGCACGGCAACCCGATCCGCTACCGATACGTCTCGGCGCCGTGGCCGCTGGCCGCCTACCGCACCACGTACGCGGACACCCCGGGCAGCGCGGAGATGCCCAGCGCCGGCCGCGCGATCACCCCCCGGGTGTTGCGCCGGCTCGCCGCCCGGGGGGTTCGGGTGGCCGGACTGCTGCTGCACACCGGAGTGTCCTCGCTGGACACCGGGGATGGCCCACACCCGGAGTGGTTCGAGGTACCGCCGTCCACGGCGGCCGCCGTCGCGGCCACCCGGGCCGAAGGGGGCCGGGTGGTCGCGGTGGGCACCACGGTGGTCCGGGCGCTGGAGGCGGCCGCCGACGGGGACCTGCCGGTTGGCCGCGCGGGGTGGACCGATCTGGTGATCACCCCGGACCGTGCGGCGCGCACCGTGGACGGGCTGCTCACCGGCTGGCACGAGCCGGCCGCCTCACACCTGCTCATGCTCGAGGCGGTGGCCGGTCGGCGGCTGCTGGTGGACTCCTACGCCGAAGCCGTGGCGGCCGGCTACCGGTGGCACGAGTTCGGCGACCTGCACCTGATCCTGCCGCGCTGAGCCGAGCCGGGCCGAGCCGGATTGTCGGGGTGCGCTGCCATGCTGCACACCATGGTGAGCTGGGCGGAAGTGGAGGCGGCGGAGCCGGAGTTCGCCGCGAGCGTGCGCGCGGTATTCGGCAAGAGCAAGCACAAGACGATCGCCACGCTGCGTGCCGATGGGTCGCCGCGGATCAGTGGGATCGAAGCGGAGTTCGAGGACGGCGAGTTGACGTTCGGCTCGATGCCCAAGTCGCGGAAGGGCGCCGATCTGGCTCGGGATCCTCGGCTCGCGCTGCACAGCCCGTCGGTCGACGCCCCGGAAGATGCGCAGGCGAGCTGGCAGGGCGACGCCAAGATTGCCGGCCGAGCCGTGTTCACCCACGAGCTCACCGGTGGGCAACCCGGCGACGGCTTCCGGGTGGACATCGACGAGGTGGTCCGCATCGGGCTCAACGACGAGGGAGATCAGCTGGTCATCCAGGTATGGCGGCCCGGCAAGGGCCTGCGCCGGACCTTGCGGGGGTAGCCGGGTGCACCGCGGGTGATTCAGCGCATCTCGCTATCGCCTTACTCGACGCCAGGCGGCCCCGGCATGATTCAGCCATGCGCTACGCCGAACATGTCATGGACCTGGTGGGCCACACCCCGCTGGTCAAGCTGAACAAGGTGGCCGAGGGGCTCCGCCCGCTGGTGCTGGCCAAGATGGAGTACTTCAACCCCGGCGGGAGCGTCAAGGACCGGATCGCGCTCCGCATGATCGAGGCGGCCGAGGCCAGCGGCGAGCTCCAGCCCGGCGGCACGATCGTGGAGCCGACCTCGGGCAATACCGGTATCGGGCTGGCCATGCTGGCGCAACGGCGCGGCTACAAATGCGTGTTCGTCTGCCCGGACAAGGTCAGCGAGGACAAGCGCAACGTGCTGCGCGCGTACGGGGCCGAGGTGGTGGTGTGCCCCACCGCCGTGGCCCCCGAACACCCGAACTCCTACTACTCGACGTCCGACCGGTTGGAGCGGGAGCTGCCCGGCGCGTGGAAGCCGAACCAGTACGCCAACCAGAACAACCCGGTCAGCCACTACGAGACCACCGGCCCGGAGCTGTGGGAACAGACCGAGGGCCGGATCACCCATTTCGTCGCCGGCATCGGCACCGGCGGCACGATCAGCGGCACCGGGCGGTACCTCAAGGAGATCTCCGACGGCCGGGTGCGGGTGATCGGCGCCGACCCGGAGGGCTCGGTGTACAGCGGCGGCACCGGCCGTCCGTACCTGGTGGAGGGGGTCGGCGAGGACTTCTGGCCGACCACCTACGACCGGGACATCTGCGACGAGATCCTGGCCGTGCGCGACGCCGACTCGTTCGAGATGACCCGCCGACTGGCCCGCGAGGAGGCGCTGCTGGTCGGCGGCTCGTGCGGGATGGCGGCGGTCGCCGCGCTGCGCGTGGCCGCCTCGCTGACCGGCCCGGAAGCGGACGACGCGGTGGTCGTGGTGCTGCTCCCGGACGGCGGGCGCGGGTACCTGGGCAAGGTGTTCGACGACGGCTGGATGTCCACCTACGGGTTCCTCTCGGCGGAGTCCAGCGAGGCCACGGTGGGCGACGTGCTGCGCGGCAAGGACGGCCGGCTGCCCGAGCTGGTGCACGGCCACCCGAACGAGACGGTCGCCGACGTGGCCGGGTACCTGCGCGAGTTCGGGGTGTCTCAGCTGCCAATCGTGGCCGCCGAGCCGCCGGTGATGGCCGCCGAGGTGGTCGGCGCGGTGAACGAGCGCGAGCTGCTGGACGCGCTGTTCACCGGCAAGGCACGGTTGGCCGACCGGGTCGAGCAGCACATGTCCGCCCCGCTGCCCACGATCGGCGCCGGCGAGCCGGTGAGCGCCGCGATGAAGGCGTTGGCCGGCGGCGACGGCGCGCTGGTGCTGATCGACGGCAAGCCCGCCGGCGTGATCACCCGACACGACGTCCTCGGTTTCCTCTCCACCCACACCACCCGCTAACCCCCGTTCCCCCGTTCCGCGAGTCGGGGCTCTCAGCACACTGTGTCGGCGCTCACAGCACACCGGGTCAGGCACGCAGCACCGAGCGGGGCAGCGGACGGTGACCGCTGGCCGGCGCCGCACCGCCGGCCAGCGGGGCGTACCGTCGGCGATCGTGAACGGCTTCTCCACGCGCGCGATCCATGCCGGCCAGGACCCCGACCCGACCACCGGTTCGGTGATCGTGCCGATCTACGCCACTTCGACATTCGCCCAGGACGGCGTCGGCGGCACCCGGGGCGGGTACGAGTACTCACGCAGCGCGAATCCGACGCGCACCGCGCTGGCCGAATGCCTGGCCGCGCTCGAAGGCGGCCGGCACGGGCTCATCTTCGGCTCCGGGATGTCCGCCACCGACACGCTGCTGCGGGTGGCGCTGCGCCCCGGCGATCACCTGCTGATCCCGCACGACGCCTACGGTGGCACCTTCCGGCTGGTGGACAAGGTCCTCACGGCGTGGGGCATCGAGTACAGCCCGGTGGATCTTGCCGACCTCGCGGCCACCCGGGCCGCCGTGCGCCCGTCCACCCGGATGATCTGGTGCGAGTCGCCGACCAACCCGCTGCTGGGCATCGCCGACATCGCCGCGCTGGCCGACCTGGCGCACACCGAGGGCGCCCGGCTGGTCGTGGACAACACCTTCGCGTCGCCGTACCTGCAGACGCCGCTGGCGCTCGGCGCGGACGTCGTCCTGCACTCCACCACCAAGTACCTCGGCGGGCATTCGGACGTGGTCGGCGGCGCCCTGGTGACCGACGACAGCGAGCTCGCCGAACGGCTGGCGTTCGCGCAGAACGCGGTCGGCGCGGTGCCCGGGCCCTTCGACGCGTGGCTCACGCTGCGCGGGATCAAAACGCTGGCGGTGCGCATGGAGCGGCACAGCGACAACGCCGAGCGGGTGGTGGCCGCCCTGGTCGATCACCCGAAGGTCAGCCGGGTCTACTACCCGGGGCTGGCCGAGCACCCCGGGCACGAGGTCGCGGCCAAGCAGATGCGGCGGTTCGGCGGGATGGTCTCGTTCCAGGTCTCCTCGGCCGGCGGGGTCGATCCCGAGGCCGAGGCGCTGCGGGTCTGCGCGGCAACCCGGCTGTTCATCCTCGCGGAGTCACTCGGTGGAGTGGAATCTCTGATCGAGCACCCCGGGCGGATGACGCACGCGTCGACCGCGGGCTCCCTGCTCCAGGTACCGGCCGATCTGGTGCGGCTGTCGGTGGGCATCGAGGACGCCGAGGACCTGGTCGAGGATCTGCTGCGGGCACTGGGCTGAGGGTGTGCTGAAACGCCCGACACAGTGTGCTGAGAGCGCCGACTCGCGGAACAAAGACGGGACTCGCGCTGAACCAGAGCCCCGACTCGCGGAACGGGGGTCAGGGGCGGAGGGGGGAGCGGATGTCGGGGGCGGCGGGCTGCGGCGCGGGCACCGTGTCGGGCGCGATCGGCAGGTCGTTGGGTTCGACGCAGCCGCCGATCAGCTCGTAGCCGTCGCCCCGGGCCACGTACTGACCCGGATTGTGGCAGCCGGCCTGCTGCACGGTGATGAACGCGATCGTCGCCATGGCGGCGGCGACCAGCAACGAGACCACGACCGACCAGCGCGAGCCGCCGGCACTCGGCCCCACCATGCGTCCTCCCAGATTGCGCCGACACACCGAGCGGGTGCGGCTGATCCCGAGGCTACCCGTTGCCGGCACGAGGATGCTGGGAGGATGCGCCGATGAGCACCACCCGCTCCCCCGACTGGGTCGATCTTGCCGCAATCCGGGCCGCCGCCAAGCTGCTGGACGGCGTCGCCCGCCGTACCCCGCTGGCCAACTCCCGCGCGCTGAGCGACACGGTGGGTGGCCCGGTCCAGCTCAAATGCGAGAACCTGCAGCGCACTGGATCATTCAAAATCCGAGGCGCTTACGTGCGCATGCACGCGTTGACCCCCGAAGAGCGCGCCGCCGGCGTGGTGGCGGCCAGTGCCGGCAACCACGCACAGGGCGTCGCGCTGGCCGCCAGGCTGCTCGGTATGGCCGCCACGGTGTTCATGCCGGTCCGGGCCGCCCTGCCCAAGGTGGCCGCCACCCAGGCCTACGGGGCGGACGTGGAGCTGGTCGGCGCCGCGCTGGAGGAGACGCTGGCGGCCGCGCGGGAGTTCGCCGGGCGAACCGGCGCGCATTTCATCCATCCCTTCGACCACCCCGCCGTGGTGGCCGGGCAGGGGACCGTGGGGCTGGAGATCTGCGAGCAGGAACCGCAGGTCCGCACCGTCCTGGTGCCGACCGGGGGCGGTGGTCTGGCCGCCGGGGTGGCCGCGGCGATGGCCGAGCTGGCGCCGAAGGCCCGGGTGGTCGCGGTACAGGCCGCCGAGATGGCCGCCTGGCCCGAGTCGATGAGCACCGGCCGCCCGGTCCGTACCCCGGCCCGCCCCACCATCGCCGACGGGATCGCCGTGGCCGAGCCGGGGGTGGCCCCGTTCGACGTGCTGTCCAGGCTGGTGGGCGAGGTGCTGACGGTCAGCGAGGACTCCATGTCCCGGGCGCTGCTGCATTGCCTGGAGCGGGCCAAGCTGGTCGTCGAACCGGCCGGCGCGGCCGGTGTCGCGGCGCTGTTGGACAACCCGGATCGGTTCGAGCCGCCGGTGGTCTGCGTGCTCTCCGGCGGCAACGTGGACCCGCTGCTCATGCTGCACGTCATCCAGCACGGCATGGCGGCGGCCGGGCGCTACCTGAGTGCCCGGGTCAGGTTGGCTGACCGCCCGGGCGCGCTCGCTGAGCTGCTCGCGCTGGTAGGCGAACTGGGCTGCAACGTGCTGGACGTGGAGCACACCCGGATCTCCGGCGCGCTCGCGCTGGGCGAGGTTGACGTGGCGCTGAGCGCGGAAACCCGAGGCCCGCGGCATCGCATCGAGGTACTGGATGCGCTGCGGGCCTCGGGTCATCGCGTCGAACTCGTCTGACGCCGACGGGCTCCGGCGGTCGCGCCGCTACTGCCGGCGGGTGCTCAGCCGCGGAACGGCTCGGCGCCCTCCAGGGTGACCTTCATGCTGCCGCCGTCGGGCAGCTGGTACTGCCGGGTCTCGCCGACCTTGGCGCCCAGGATCGCCGCGCCCAGCGGCGAGTTCGGCGAGTAGACCTCCAAGCCACCAGCCTGGCCCTCTTCACGCGAGCCGAGCAGGAAGCTCTCCACGTCGTCGTCGCCGTCGTAACGCACAGTGAGCACCATGCCTGGCGCGGCAATGTCGGACTCGGTCGGCGCCTGGCCGACCTTGGCGGTGCGCAGCAGCTCCTGCAGTTGGCGAATCCGGGCTTCCTGCTGACCCTGGTCCTCGCGGGCGGCGTGGTATCCGCCGTTCTCCTTGAGATCGCCCTCTTCGCGCCGTGCGTTAATTTCCGCTGCGATAACCGGCCGGTTCGCGATCAGCTCATCGAGTTCGTGCTTGAGCCGGTCGTAGGCATCCTGGGTAAGCCAGGTCACCTGGATCTCGGTCACGGTCATCACTCCTCCAGCCTTTCCGGACCAGCGGTTTGCGGGTCGGTGTACGTTCTCGGGCCGACCGCCCCCAGGGACACAAGCCCTGAGATGGAAAAACACGACCCGACGCCGGGCCGTGCGGATGCCACCGTAACACGGTGACTAGCCGCTCGGCGCAGTCTTTCGACGAACGGTCGAGTTCCGTGAGAAGTTCCCGAATCGGAAGAGACCGCTGGTCGTTGAAGATTCGCGGTCGATGAGGATCTTCTCAGTGCGGTCCCAGCAGTCACACTGGCACCTCCGCGCCCCACCGGATGTGGCTCGGAAGAAATGCCTGGTGCGCTCGGTTGGACCTAGCGTTCGCGGTTGTCGGTGCTGTCAGGAGAATGAGACAGGGAAGCGCCAGAGTGCGCCGCCGCCAGACCGCGCCGCCCTATCAGTTTAACGGCGGTGAGACGAGGAAGAGGATATGGTCGGACCCCTGCGCCTGATGACTGTGCACGCCCACCCCGACGACGAGTCGAGCAAGGGCGCCGCGACCTGTGCGCGCTATGTAGCGGACGGTCACGAGGTCATGGTCGTGACGTGTACTGGAGGCGAGCGCGGCAGCGTGCTGAACCCAGCGATGGACACCCCCGAGGTGGTCGCCAACATGACGCAGATCCGCCGCGACGAGATGGCTCGCGCCGCGGCGATCCTGGGCGTGCGGCACCGGTGGCTGGGTTTTGTCGACTCGGGCCTGCCGGAGGGTGATCCGAAACCACCGCTGCCGGACGGCTGCTTCGCGGTGGGCGATCTCGAGGAGCAGACCGGCGCCCTGGTCGCGTTGATCCGCGAGTTCCGGCCGCACGTGCTGGTCACCTACGACGAGAACGGCGGGTACCCGCACCCGGATCACATCCGCTGCCACGAGATCTCGGTGGCCGCGTTCGATGCCGCCGGCGACCCGGACCGGTTCCCGGAGCGGGGCGCGCCCTGGCAGCCGCTGAAGCTGTACTACTCGCACGGGTTCTCCCGCAAGCGGATGACGGCGTTCCACGAGGCACTGCTGGCCGAAGGGCTGGAGTCCCCGTACGCCGAGTGGCTCCAGCACTGGGCCGAGGACAAGCCGGACCCGAACGACCGGGTCACCACTCAGGTGAATTGCGCGGACTACTTTGAGGTGCGCGACAAGGCGCTCCTGGCGCACGCCACCCAGATCGACCCGACCAGCCGTTGGTTCGCCGTCCCGCTGCGGCTGCAACGGAGCATCTGGCCGACCGAGGACTATGAGCTGGTGCGGTCACTGGTAGACAGCACCACACCGGAGGACGATCTGTTCGCCGGGATCCGGGAGCGGGTCTCGGCATGAGCGGACCATATCGAGGCAGAGGGCAACCATGATCACCGTTGTGGCGGTGCAGCCACTTCTCGGGCAGGACCCGGACCCACCCGCGCAAGGCCCGGAGTTCGGCGGCTCATCGCCGATCGGGCTGGTGGTGACCCTGCTCATGTTGGTCGCGCTGATCTTCCTGGTCCGGTCGATGAACAAGCACCTGCGGAAGGTGCCGCCGTCGTTCGAACCGGAGCCCGAGCAGCGCGAGCCGGCGGAGTCGGCGGAGTCGGCAGGCTCACCGGTGCCGGGTGCGCGGCCGAGCCCGGAGCAGGGCGCGCGGCCGTCTCCCGGCTCCCCGACGGACGGCTCGCCACCCAGCTAGCCGGCCGCCACCAACTCCAGGCCCACCGGGACGGCGAGATTTTGTCGCCCGTCACAGCCCGTACGTAGGCCAACACGGCGTGTAATCACGGTAAGCCCGGCACGCGGCGCCCTGAAGTGTCAGGCTGGGCGCCATGCCGAACAGGCTCGCGAACTCGACCAGTCCGTATCTGCTGCAACACGCGGACAACCCGATCAACTGGTGGCCGTGGTGCCCGGAGGCGTTCGCCGAGGCCCGCGAGCGCAACGTGCCGGTGCTGCTGTCGGTCGGGTACGCCGCCTGCCACTGGTGCCACGTGATGGCGCACGAGTCCTTCGAGGACGCCGAGACCGCCGCGCAGGTCAACGCCGAGTTCGTGGCGATCAAGGTGGACCGCGAGGAGCGACCGGACATCGACGCCGTCTACATGGCCGCCACCCAGGCCATGACCGGCTCCGGCGGCTGGCCGATGACCTGCTTCCTGACCCCGGCCGGTGAGCCGTTCCAGTGCGGCACCTACTACCCGCCGGCGCCGCGCCAGGGCGTGCCCGGCTTCCGCCAGCTGCTCGCCGCCGTGACCAGGGCATGGCACGAGGACGGTGAGCGGGTGCGCGGCGCCGCCGGGCAGATCGCCGCCCGGTTGGCCGAGTCCGCCGCCACCAGCTTGCCACCGACGGTGGTCGACCCGGACGCGCTGGACGCCGCTGTGGCGACCCTGGCCACCGAGTTCGACCCGACCGATGGCGGGTTCGGCGTCGCGCCCAAGTTCCCGCCGTCCATGACGCTGGAGTTCCTGCTGCGCCACCACGAGCGGACCGGCTCGGCGCGGGCGCTGGAGATGGCGGCGCTGACTTGTGAGCGGATGGCCCGGGGCGGCATGTACGACCAGCTCGGCGGCGGGTTCGCCCGCTACAGCGTGGACGCCGCCTGGGTGGTGCCACATTTCGAGAAAATGCTCTACGACAACGCGCTGCTGTTGCGCGTCTACACCCACCTGGCCCGCCGCCCCGCCGGCGCCATCCAGGACGCACCAGCGGAGCCGTACCGCGCCGGGCAGGCGGCCGTGCTGGCCCACCGGGTAGCCGAGGAGACAGCCACCTTCCTGCTGCGCGACCTGCGCACCGAGCAGGGCGGGTTCGCCGCCGCCCTGGACGCGGACACCGACGGCGTGGAGGGGCTGACCTACGCCTGGACACCGGAGCAGCTGCGCGACGTACTGGGCGACCTGGACGGCGAGTGGGCGGCCGAGCTGCTGACTGTGACACCTGCCGGGACGTTCGAGCACGGCAGCTCCACACTGCATCTGCTCACCGACCCGGATCCGGGCGACCTGCAGCGCTGGCAGCGGGCCCGAGCCGATCTGCTGGCCGCCCGGAGCACCCGGCCGCAGCCGGCCCGCGACGACAAGGTGGTCACCGCGTGGAACGGGATGGTGATCGCCGCGCTGGCCGAGGCGGGCGCCGCGCTGGGCCGCCCGGACTGGGTGGACGCGGCAGCCGGCGCCGCCACTCTGGTGCTCACGCTGCACCGGGTGGACGGGCGGCTGCGCCGGTCCTCCCGGGGCGGCGTGGTGGGCGCCGCCGGCGGCGTGCTGGAGGACTACAGCTGCCTGGCGGACGGTTTGCTCACGCTGCATCAGGTGACCGGGGCGGCGCAGTGGCTGGACTCGGCGCTGGAGCTGCTGGACGCCGCGCTGGAACACTTCGCCGACCCGCAACAGCCCGGCGGATACTTCGACACCGCGGATGACGCCGAGGAGCTGCTGCACCGGCCGAGGGACCTCACCGACGGCGCGACCCCATCCGGGGCGTCCGCGCTGGCCGGAGCGCTGCTCACCGCGTCGGTGCTGGCCGAGCCGGGTCGGGCCGGGCGCTACGGCGAGGCGAGCGAGGCGGCGGTGGCGGCGGTGGGCGTCCTGGCCGGCAAGCACCCCCGGTTCGCCGGGAACTGGCTGAGCGTGGCGGAGGCGGCGGCGCGCGGCCCGCTGCAGGTCGCGGTGGTCGGCGCGGCGGCCGGGGAGGGCAGCGAACAGCGCGAGTCGTTGCTCGGCTGCGCGCGGCGGCTCGCCCCCGGTGGCTCGGTGATCGTGGCCGGCGAGCCGGACGCCCCAGGTGTTCCGCTGCTCGCCGACCGGCCGGTGGTGGGCGGCGCGGCGGCGGCCTATGTGTGCCGAGGATTCGTCTGCGACCGCCCGGTGACCAGTGAGGACGAGCTGGCCGACGCGCTGCGCTAGGAGGGTCCGACCGCCACGGACGACTGGCGGGCGGTCGTATCGGGAGCGCGTGCTGATACCGGGCAGTAGGGTCGGCGCTAAGGGTCGCGCCGCGGACCGAGCGGTGTGAACACAAGGAGGCACCGCCATGCCCGAGGCAGTAATCGTCGCGGCCGCCCGGTCCCCGATCGGACGTGCGTTCAAGGGATCACTCGGCAGCATCCGCCCGGATGACCTGACCGTCCAGTTGGTGCGAGCCGCGCTGGACCAGGTACCGGAGCTGGATCCGACCCGGCTGGACGACCTGATGCTGGGTTGCGGGCTGCCCGGCGGCGAACAGGGCTTCAACCTGGGGCGGGTGGTCGCTGTGCTGCTCGGCTACGACCATCTGCCCGGCACCACGATCACCCGGTACTGCTCCTCGTCACTGCAGACCACCCGGATGGCGCTGCACGCCATCAAGGCCGGCGAGGGGCACGCGTTCATCTCGGCGGGCGTGGAGACGGTGTCCCGGTTCGTCAAGGGCAACTCCGACTCACAGCCGGACACCCACAACCCGCTGTTCGCCGACGCCGAGGCCCGCTCCGCGAAGCTCACCGAAGGCGGTGTGGACAGCTGGACCGACCCGCGCGAGGGCGGCGACACCCCGGACGTGTACATCGCCATGGGGCAGACCGCCGAGAACCTGGCCAGGGCCAAGGGGGTAACCCGGGAGGACATGGACCACTTCGGGGTCCGTTCGCAGAACCTGGCGGAGAAGGCCATCGCGAACGGCTTCTTCGCCCGCGAGATCACCCCGGTGACGCTCCCGGACGGCACCGTGGTGGAGAAGGACGACGGGCCGCGCGCCGGGGTCACCTACGAGGCGGTCAGCGGGCTGAAGCCGGTGTTCCGGCCGGACGGGCGGGTCACCGCCGGCAACTGCTGTCCGCTGAACGACGGGGCGGCCGCACTGGTGATCACCTCCGACACGCTGGCCGCCGAGCTGGGCCTCACCCCGCTGGCCCGGGTGATATCCACGGGTGTGTCCGGGCTGTCCCCGGAGATCATGGGACTTGGCCCGGTTGAGGCCTCCAAGAAGGCGCTGGCGCTGGCCGGGATGACCATCGACGACGTCGACCTGGTTGAGATCAACGAGGCGTTCGCCGCACAGGTGCTGCCCTCGGCCCGTGAACTCGGCATCAACGAGGAGAGGCTGAACGTCAACGGCGGCGCAATCGCGCTGGGGCACCCGTTCGGTATGACCGGCGCCCGGATCACCACCACGCTGCTCAACGGGTTGCGCACCCACGACAAGACCATCGGGCTGGAGACGATGTGCGTCGGCGGCGGCCAGGGCATGGCCATGGTGCTCGAGCGGCTGAGCTGACCGAGCCGGGATTGTCGAACGCCGCGGGCACCTTCCGTTCGGAAGGTGCCCGCGGCGCTTTCCAGCCGGAGAGGGGGGTCCCGGCGGGTCATCCTGGCGCGGCGTGGGCCGCCTCGCCGTACTGAGTTAGTCCTGCCGCAGGTAGCTGAGCAGCCGCAGGATCTCCAGGTAGAGCCAGACCAGGGTGGTCATCAGGCCGAAGGCGATGTACCACGCCGTGCGCGCCGGCGCGCCGGCCCGGATCGCCTGGTCAGCCTGGTCGAAGTCCAGCAGCAGGATGAACGCGGCGATGCCGATCACCACGATGCTGAACAGGATCGCCAGCGGGCCGCCGGAGCGGATGCCGATGCCGCCGGGGCTGAAGAAGCCGACCACAAAGTTGATCAGCATCAGGCCGACGACGCCGAACATCGCGCCGATCACCATCTTGGTCAGCCGAGGCGTGACCTTGATCGCGCCGGTCTTGTAGACCACCAGCATGCCGACGAACACCCCGAAGGTGCCGATGATCGCCTGGAAGCCGATGCCCGCCATGGAGCTGCTCGACGACTCCAGGTAACCGGTGATACCGCCCAGCGCCAGACCTTCGGCCACCGAGTAGGTGATCACCAGTGCGGGATTGCTGCTCTGCTTGAAGATGATGATCAGCGAGACGACCAGGCCGACCAGGAATCCGGGCAGCGCCAGCCAGTACATGCCACTGAGCGCGGTGAGTACCCCAGCCACCAGCGCTACACCGGCGGTGATCGCGGTCTTGGCGACCACGTCGTCGATGGTCAGCGGGCGATCAGTGGTGGTCGACCGGTCGAATCCGGCCGGCTGAGTTGTCTGGCGATACGCGGCCGCGCCACCGGCGGCGCCGCCGACCCGATCATCAAATCCGGCATACCCACCCTGCCCGGGCAGGTTGCGGAATGCGGGGTTGCTGCTGGAGCGCACCGTGTCCTCCTAGAGACACCAAAGGTTTCAGGGCCTTCGTCAGCCCTCATTGGACCAAACGCGCCTAGCCCGCAATGGGTTCCCTGACCAGTGATATAGCGTGAAGATCGAACTAACCCGCTGGTCACACCGCTGTGACACGGGCGCGGACTTCGGGCGCCGGGCACTAGCTGCCTGCATCCCAGAGCGGTACCGTTTTGGTATGAGCAAGCAGATCGCGGTTCGGCTCCCTGACGAACTCGTCGAGTTCATCGACGCACTCGTTCAGCGTGGCTCGGCGAGCAGCAGAGCCGCCTTCGTCACCCGGGCGCTGGAGCGGGAGAGGCGCCGGGAGATCGCGGCGCGAGATGCCGTGATCCTCGCGGCGGCCGGCGCGGACCCCGACCTCGACAGCCTGGCCGAGCACGCCGCGCGCACCCCGCTGGACGACCTGCACTGATGCGGCCGATCCACACAGCGCGGTTGGACAAAATCTGCCCGGTGCTGATCCTGACCCGGGAGTTGGTCCGTCCTCACCTGTCCCGGGTCACCGTCGCGCCCATCACCAGTACGGTCCGAGGCCTGTCCACCGAGGTGCCGGTGGGTTCCGCCAACGGGCTCGATCACGAGTGCGTCATCAGCTGCGACAACATCGTCACGGTGCCCACCTCGGCGCTCGGCCGCCAGATCGGCTATCTGTTGCCCACCCAGGAGCTCGAGCTCACCGCCGCCATCCACGCCGCGTTCGACCTGGACCTGGCCTAGTCGTCCAGCCGGCGGACGGCAGTGATCAACTCACCAGTCGGTCTTGGGGGGGCCCGATTTGGACCGACTGAAGTACGCCGACGACTCCGACCGGTACATGTACACCACCACGGCGATGGCCAGCAGGTTCTGCACCAGCGAGATGATCGCCGCCAGTGAGCCGAACCCGTTGGCCGTGGTCAGCATGGAGATCACGCCGAGGACGGTGACCACGGTGATCAGTATCCGGGCCCAGTTCCGGCCGGCGCGCATCTTGAACCCGATCAGCACCCACACCCCCGCCAGCAGCACGATGAACGCCACCCCGAGCGCCAGGCCGATCCGCGTGATCGTCTCCAACTCGGCCGGGCCGATCGGCGTACCGGACGACTCGGCGCCCTGCTGGACCGCGTCCCGGACCATCCCGCTCGCGGCCGGGTACGCGATCAGCTGCCCGACCAGGGACACCGCCACGCTGGCCAGCCACAGGGCGAATGCCTTGGTCACGTCGACCGGCCGCTCGGGCTTCGCGCCGCCCGATCGGTCGGGCTGATCCGGTGCCGCCACACCGCGACGGTATCCGACCGCACCGCCGCGCCACCGCCGTACCCGTGAGTGGCTAGCGTTGCTAGCTCATTGGTGGAGCCACGCTAGCCACTCACGGGTTACCCCAGGCCGTAGATCGCCAGGGTGGTTTCGCCGGCGCGGAGTCGGCGGATGGTTTCCGCCTCGGCGCGGTCACGCTCATGGGAGCGAGCAGTCACCTCGGCGGCGCGGGCGGCGGGCACCACGACCACCCCGTCGGCGTCGGCCACCACCAGGTCACCCTCGGCCACGTCGACCCCGCCGAGGTTGATCGGCTTGCCGAGCGCGCCGTCCCCGGCCGGGTCCTTGACGGTGCCCCGGATGCAGACCCGCTCGGCGAACACCGGCCAGCCCAGCTCGCGCAGTCGCTGTGCGTCGCGCACCCCGCCGTGGATGACCAGCCCGGCCAGCCCCCTGGCCAACGCGGCCTCGGCCAGGATCTCGCCCCAGTAGCCGAACTCGAACCCGCCGCCGGTGTCCACCACCAGCACCGCACCGGGTTTCGCGGCATAGACGGCCCGGTGCAGCCACAGGTTGTCCCCCGGTGGCAGCCGCGCCGGGAAGGCGGGCGCGACGAGGTGCCAGGCGAGGTCCAGCGGCTTGATCGCGGACGGGAGCGCGCCGATCCGGCCGGCCGCTTCGTGCACCGTCGCGGAGCTGAGCGCGGCGACGTCGTTCGGCACGGTGTCCGTTGCGCTCACCTCCGGCGCTGCAGGTCGTGGTAGCCGGCGGCGCGGCGGGCCTCGCCCAGCGGTGTGCCGGCCTCGACAGCGGCCCGGATCGCCGCCTCGGCGCCCTCGATCCGCTCAGCGGTCTCGAGCACCTCGTCGGCACGCGCGGCCGGCACCACGACCACCCCGTCCCCGTCGCCGAGCAGCAGGTCCCCCGGTTCCACCCGGATACCGCCCACCGAGACGGGCACCTGGGTGGCCTCCACCCGGACCCGGTCCTTGCCGGTGCGCATCCAGTTGCCCCGGGAGAAGATCGGGTAACCGAGGGTGAGGCTCCGGTCGACGTCCCGGCAGATGCCGTCGATCACCGTGCCGGCCACCTGGCGGCGGTGCGCGACGATGGTGAGCAGGTCGCCCCACACGGTGGCGTCCAGCCGGCCCTGGTTGTCCAACACCACTACGTCGCCGGGACCGAGGTCGTCGATGTAGTCGCCGACGGTGCCCCGGTCCTGCCCGACCGGGCCGTAGCGCAGCGTCCACGCCCGCCCGACCAGCCGGAACGACCGGTCCAGCGGCGCGATGCCCAGCGCCTGGCCGGCGATGCCGAGCCGGTCCAGCGCGTCGGACACGGTGGGGGTGGACAGCTGGGCGAACGCGGCGGGCACCCGCTCGCGG
>DATHIT010000175.1:0-2082 GCA_035489915.1 Pseudonocardia sp.
GATGCACCACCGGGTCACCGGTGAGCTCGGCCAGCGCCCGCAGGCTGTGGTACATCGCGTCCGGGTCGCCGCCGGGGAAGTCGGTGCGGCCGCAGCCCTGCAGGAACAGCGTGTCGCCGGCGACCAGCTTGCCGTCCACCAGGAAGCACTGGCTGCCCGGTGTGTGTCCGGGGGTGTGCAGCAACCGGATCGGCACGTCGCCCACCTGCACGACGTCGTCGTGCTCGTGCTCGGTGAGGTCGGCGGCCGACACCCCGGTGGTGCGCCGCACCCAGTCCGCCTCGTGCCGGTTCACGTGCACCGGCACCGGCGCCTTGCCCAGCAGGTCGGCCAGCCCGGACAGCTGGTAGCCCATCAGGTCCCCGCCCACGTGGTCCGGGTGGTGGTGGGTGACCAGCACACCGGTCAGCGTGACGTCGTCGGCGGCGAGCACACCCAGCAGGTCCGCCGGGGCGTAGGCCGGATCCACCAGCACCGCCTCCCGCCGCGCCGCATCGCCGATCAGGTAACTGAAGTTGACCATCTGGGTGGCGACCGGGTCACCCACCGCGAAGTCCCGCCCGGACAGCAGCTGCCGGAAGTACACCCCGTCACTCATGCCCATCACCCTATGTCCCGCCTCACCGACTCGGCGAGCCGTCGCCCCCTGGCCCACTTGTCGCGTCTTTTTCCAACGACAGGTGGCACTCGTCGTGTCTACTTCGAACGACAAGTCGGGCCGCGGCTGCCCGCCACCGGGGCCCGTCGCCGTCGCCGCCCCGCGGCCTCTAGGTCATCGACTGGTACGCCGCGCGGAGCTCGGGGGTGTAGAAGTCGTCCCATGCCGGGGTCGGACCGGTCTCACCCAGGGCGCTGGCCAGTCGGTTCAGGTACCAGTGCCACCCGGGCCCCGCGTCGGCCGCCGACTCCGGGCGGAACAGCCGCTGGATGAACAGCAGGCTGCTGCCGGTGGGGGTGTCGGACAGGGTCAGCTCGATCCGCCACGGCCCCTCCGGGGAGGTGAAATCCACCGTCAGCCGCCTCGGCGGCTCGCAGGCCACGATGGTCACCTCGTCCGGCGGGTACTCCTCGCCCTCGTGCAGCATCTGGAACCGCACGATGGCGCCGACCTTGGCCTCGCCGGTCCAGGTACCGATCCAGCGGGCCAGCAGGTCCGGCTCGGTCAGCGCGGACCACAGGTCGGCCAGCGGCACCCGGTACTCGCGGCGGAACTCCAGGAGGGGCCCCTCGGCGGTGCTCACAATGCGGCCTAGTGGTGACGTGGCCTCGGCGGCCGATTCGCTCATTCCGGCTCCTCTCCTGGGCCCGCCGGGCGCGGCGGCCCCATGTCGGGCTCCAGCCCCGTCGCGGACTTCAGCCCTGTCTCGGGGTCCAGCAGGGCGTCCAGCGCGTCCAGACGCCGCGACCAGAACTGTCGGTACGGCCGCAGCCAGGCGTCCAACTCGGCCAGCGGGGCCGGGTCCAGCGCGTACACCCGCCGCTGCCCGTCCACCCGGACGGTGGTCAATCCGGACTCGCGCAGCACCCGCAGGTGCCGGCTGATCGCCGGGCGGCTCACCGGGAACGCCTCGGCGATCTCGCCGGCGCTGCGCTCACCGCCGCGCAACAGCTCAAGGATGTGCCGGCGGGTGGGGTCGGCCAGCGCCGCCAGCGCCTCCATCCGCTATGTGTAACACAACGGTTAAATAGCTGACAAGTTACAGATCGGGCCTCGGCCCGAATGACCGGTGGACGTGCCGGCGGCGATCTCACATGATTACCTGCCAGGCGCCGCCGGAGGCGCGACGCCGGGGCACGACGACGGCAAGGTGGCGCAGATGGGGAAGTCGAGCACGAAGACGCGGGCGGATCGGCCCGGTGACTCCGACGATGGCCCGAACCCGGCCCTGAACGGCGTGGTCCGGCTGCCCAAGAAGCTCTACGAGAAAGAACTGTTCCGGCTGCAGGGCCAGCTGGTGGAGATGCAGGAGTGGGTCCGGACCAGCGGAGCCCGGCTCGTGGTGATCTTCGAGGGGCGGGACGCGGCCGGCAAGGGCGGCGCGATCAAGCGGGTCTCAGAGTTCCTCAATCCCCGGGTCTGTC
>DATHIT010000176.1:0-7946 GCA_035489915.1 Pseudonocardia sp.
ACACTGAGTCGGCGCTCCCAGCACACTGAGCCCCCGCGAGTCGGCGCTCTGCTCCCCGGCAAGTCGGCGCTCTGTCCCCCCGGCGAGTCGGGGCTCTGTCCCCCCGCGAGTCGGCGCTCCCAGCACACTGAGTCGGCGCTCCCAGCCCACTGAGTCGGGGCCTCAGCCGCGTAGCGGCGGTGACCGCGATCGCCGGGGTGCACCAGATCGACGCCGAGCTCGGTCAGCCGCATGGCCCGGGTGACCTGCTCGACCCTTACCGGCACCAGCGCGGGGAACTCGGCGAGTACCGCCCGGCAGATCTGGGCGTAGCCGGCCGCCACGGCCCGCTGCGGCCCAAGTCCGGGAGGTCGGCGACCAGGGCGCACCGGCCGGGAGTGCGGCGCACAGCTCTCGGAACTGGCCGCGGAACCGCTCCGGGTCGGTCCGCGCGCGGTCAGCCCTTGAGCCAGCGAGTTGCCCAGCGCCACGTACCGCAGGTCACCGAGGCGTCGAGCCCGCCGGATCCAATACGCGCGGAAGTCCTCCGGCATCCGGGCCAACCGACCCAACCGGCGCCGCCAGAGCCCGTATCCCAGAGCACCCACCGCGAGAACCCGCCACCGGGATGGCAGCCTAGGAGACGTCATGGCGACCACCAGAACGATAAGTGCCGCCGCGCTGCGGGCGGCGCTGCTGCCCGTGCTCGACTGGCTGGACGGCGCCGCCGACCAGCCACCCCGGCCGGTGCTCGCCACCGCGGTGCGTACCTCGTTGCGCGCGTTCGCTCAGGCCTTCCCCGGCAAGGCCGTCGAGGTGCGGGTACCGCCGTTCGCGGCGGTGCAGTGCCTGCCCGGCGGCGCGCACACCCGAGGCACCCCGCCGCACGTCGTGCAGACCGATCCTCGGCACTGGCTGGCGTTGGCCACCGGCCGGTTGGACTGGGCGACGGCGGTGCGTGAGGCGACGGTGGACGCCTCCGGCCATCGCGCGGAGGAGGTAGGCGCGCTGCTCCCTCTCGGCATTGCGTCCCAACTTCGCGACTCAGAGTAATCGACAGAGTCCCCGATTCGAGTGATGCCTCGCCCGCACCGGTAGCGTATTGAGCCCGCAGGCCGCAGGATTAGGCCAATCGGCACGCCGGTCGGCCGAAAGGGGCTCAGCAGTGCAACAGGTCGGGGGGCACCGATCGCGCGCTGTATTGGCCATCGCCCAGTTCACTCGGGACTGGGCCAACGCATTGGGTGACACCTGTTACCTCGCCGGGGGTACCCCGGAAGCGATCGCCGCGCTCACCCCGCTGACCACCGAGCTGGCCGCGCTGCTGCACACCGAGCGGCTGGATCCGGCCATGGCCCGCCGGCTCGGCGGCCAGCTGGCCGAGGCCCGGTTTCGCGGACCGAACGCCCTGCAGACCAGCTTGCGGCTGATCCGCACCCGGGCCCCCGAGCTGTTCGAGGTGCGCGACCAGGCCGATCGAATCGGTGAGCTGGTCGGCGAACTGGCCGCCGGATACGCCGACGCGCTGCGCGAACGCACCCAGATCGAGCAGGAACAACTACTCGGCGCGGTGCTGCAGACCCGCAGGGAGGCCGAGGTCGCGCTGCGGGCCAGCGAGAAGCGGTTCCGGGCGATCTTCACCGAGGCTGGCGTCGGCATCGCCCTGATCGGGCTGGAAGGGCACGTGCTGGACGTCAACCCGGCGCTGTACCGGCTGTTCAACGTGTCCGAGGCGATGACCGCCCCTCGGCCGATCACCGACCACGTGCATCCCGAGGATGCCCCGGCGATGATCAGCGACTTCCGCGAACTGGCCAGCGGGCGGCGGGACACCATGCACGGCGAGGTCCGGTTCGTCCGCCTGGACGGCACGGTGATCTGGGCTTTTGTCACCGCCTCGCTGGTCCGCAACGAGACCGGGGAGCCGGACTACATAATCGGCGTGGTCGAGGACGTCACGGAACGTCACCAGCTCCGGACTCGATTGAGGCACCAGACGTACCACGATCAACTGACCCGGCTACCCAACCGGGCACTGATGAACGAGCAGCTGCGCTGGGCGTTCTCCGAGGACTCCACGGTGGGCCGGGTCGGGCTCTGCCACCTGGACCTGGACGGGTTCCGGGCGATCAACGACTCACTGGGCCACCAGGTCGGCGACCAGCTGCTGCTCGCGGTGGCCGGCCGGCTGCAGCTGCTGGCCGGCGGGCACCTGGTCACCCGCACCGGCGGCGACGAGTTCGCCATCCTGGTCACCGATCCGCCCAGCGTGGGGTACCTGTCCGAGCTGGGCGAGCACCTGCTCGCCGGGCTGGTACCACCGTTCGTAATCGGCTCGCAACGGCTGTCCATCACCGCCAGCCTGGGCATCGCGGAGAGCGCGGTGACCACCACCTGGCCGGGCGAGCTGCAGCGCGCCGCGGACGCGGCCCGGTCCTGGGCGAAGGGTGCCGGCGGCGGGCGCTGGGCGGTGTTCGACGCCGAACGCGACGCCGGCGAGACCACCCGGTTCGCCCTGGCCGCCAGCGTGCCCGGCGCGGTCGACCGGGACGAGTTCCATCTCTACTACCAACCGCTGGTGGAGCTGGCCACCGGGCACCTGACCGGGGTGGAGGCGCTGGTGCGCTGGCGTCACCCGGAGCACGGACTGCTCGGCCCGGCCCGGTTCATCGAGCTCGCCGAGCGGAACGGCGCGATCGTGCCACTGGGTCGCTGGGTGCTCACCGAGGCGTGCCGCCAGGCCCGGCGGTGGGCCGACGAGCTGGGCATGGGCGCGCCGTACGTGAGCGTCAACGTGGCACCCCGGCAGCTGGCCGAACCGGGCTGGCTGACCGAGGTGTCCAACGTGCTGGCCGACACCGGGCTGCACCCCGGCCAGCTGCAGTTGGAGATCACCGAGCGGGCCGTGCTGGTGGACGAATCGGCAGCGTCGGACACCCTGCGCACGCTGCGCGAGATGGGCGTGCGGCTGGCCATCGACGATTTCGGCACCGGTTACTCCAGCCTGTCCTACCTGCGCCGGCTGCCGGTGCACGGCCTGAAGATCGACGGCTCGTTCATCCAGGGGCTGCGCGAGGCCGCCGACCTTGGCCGGGATCCCGCCGCCGAACTGGGCTGGCAGCCCCCCACCGAGCTGGCCTGGGATCCGGCGGCCGACCTCGCGCCCGGCCCGGACACCCCGCTCGACGTGGCTGACACGCCGGACAGCAAGATCGTCGCGGCGCTGATCAGCATGGCGCACGCGCTGGGCCTGGTGGTCACCGCCGAGTGGGTGGAGACCGCCGCGCAGGCCCGCCGGCTGCGCGCGCTGGGCTGTGATGTCGGCCAGGGGCACTGGTACGGCGACCCGGTTCCGGCCAGCCAGCTCGCCCCGCTACTGCGCCGCCCGCTCGCCGGCTGACACCCCGGCCCGCGCCCGCACACCGCCGCCGGCCGCTTCGCGCGCCTGACAGCCCTCAGCTACTCCCGGTACATCTGGGGCTACCGCTCGTACACCCGGGGCACCCGGGCGGCCCAGCATCGAACTCAGCGGTCGCGCTGTGCCACCGGCACGCAACCAGGAGACACCGGGGCCGACCCATGCCGGTGAGCCGAGGCACCACGCCACCCGAGTGGGCGATCTTCGGTCTAGAATGGGTACACGTCCGCGACCACCGAAAGCTAGCGAATAACCCGCAAGATCAAGGTTAGATCACTCCAACCGTGCCGGGAGCGAGCGTTGGAACCGCGTGCGTCAGAGCAGACCGTGACCCCACACCTCAGCCGCGACACCACCACCTCCGACGAACCGATCACCGAGAACGAACCCCGCGAGGAATGCGGCGTGTTCGGCGTCTGGGCGCCCGGTGAAGAGGTCGCCAAGCTCACCTACTTCGGGCTCTTCGCGCTGCAGCACCGTGGCCAGGAAGCGGCCGGCATCGCGGTCAGCGACGGTCGCCAGGTCGTGGTGTTCAAAGATCTCGGGCTGGTCAGCCAGGTCTTCGACGAGCAGACGCTGTCCTCGCTGCGCGGCCACCTCGCGGTCGGCCACACCCGCTACTCCACCACCGGCTCGACGACCTGGGAAAACGCCCAGCCCACCTTCCGCACCACGGCCACCGGCAGCGGGCTCGTACTGGGCCACAACGGCAACCTGGTGAACACCGCTGAGCTGCGCGACGAGGTGAACGCCCTGGTCGGCAGGACCGGTGGGCGCAACGGGGCCGCCCCCACCACCGACTCCGACCTGATCACCGAGCTGCTCGCGGCCACCGCCGCCGACATCGGCCTCGAGGAGGCCGCGATCCGGCTGCTGCCACGCATCCGGGGCGCGTTCTCCCTGGTGTTCTCCGACGAGCAGACGCTGTACGCGGCCCGTGATCCGCACGGCGTGCGCCCGCTGGTGCTCGGCCGGCTGGAGCGCGGCTGGGTGGTGGCCAGCGAGACGGCCGCGCTGGACATCGTGGGCGCCAGCTTCGTCCGCGAGGTGGAGCCCGGCGAGCTGCTGGCCATCGACGAGAACGGCCTGCGCAGCAGCCGGTTCGCCGCGCCGGAGCCGAAGGGCTGCGTGTTCGAGTACGTCTACCTGGCCCGCCCGGACACCACCATCGCCGGCCGCTCGGTGCACTCCGCCCGGGTGGCCATCGGCCGCCAGCTGGCCGACGAGTTCCCCGCCGAGGCCGACCTGGTGATCCCGGTACCGGAGTCCGGCACACCGGCGGCGATCGGCTACGCGCAGGGCTCCGGCATCCCGTACGGCCAGGGCCTGGTGAAGAACGCCTACGTGGGCCGCACCTTCATCCAGCCCAGCCAGACCATCCGCCAGCTGGGCATCCGGCTCAAGCTGAACCCGCTGCGCGAGGTCATCCGGGGCAAGCGGCTGGTCGTGGTGGACGATTCGATCGTGCGCGGCAACACCCAGCGCGCCCTGGTCCGGATGCTGCGTGAGGCCGGCGCGCTCGAGGTGCACGTGCGCATCGCGTCCCCGCCGGTGCGCTGGCCGTGCTTCTACGGCATCGACTTCGCCAGCCGGGCCGAACTGGTCGCCGGAGACCTGGACCTGGACGGCGTGCGCCGCTCGATCGGCGCTGACACGCTGGGCTACGTATCCCTCGAAGGCCTGATCAAGGCCACCGAGCAGCCGGCCAGCCGGCTGTGCGCGGCCTGCTTCGACGGCAACTACCCGATCCCGCTGCCCGAGGACGCCCGGCTCGGCAAGCACCTGTTGGAAGACATCATTTCCGACGACGGCGCGCTTGCCGCGGGGTACGGTGCGGCTGGGGCCATGCGCCAGCCGTAGTGTGGGGAAGCCGGGATTCCGATTTCCACCAAGCCAGGTCCCCGGCGCAGCCACCCATCGTCTAGATCCACCGGAGTCGCTCCACCATGCCCGTGCCACCCCGCAGCCCCGACGCCGGCAGTCCCGACAGTGAGGACTCGCCGCACGCCAGCTACGCGGCCGCCGGGGTGGACATCGATGCTGGGGAACGGGCCGTCGAGCAGTTCCGGCCGTGGGCGGAGAAGGCCACCCGGCCGGAAGTGCTGGGCGGCATCGGCGGGTTCGCCGGGCTGTTCGCGCTGAAGACCGGCCGCTACTCCGAGCCGGTGCTGGCCGCGTCCACCGACGGGGTGGGCACCAAGGTGGCGATCGCCCAGGCGCTGGACAAGCACGACACCATCGGGCTGGACCTGGTCGCGATGGTGGTCGACGACCTGGTGGTGTGCGGCGCCGAGCCGCTGTTCCTGCAGGACTACATCGCCTGCGGCACCCTGGTGCCGGAGAAGATCGCGGCGCTGGTGAAGGGCATCGCGGACGGCTGTCAGCGGGCCGGCTGCGCCCTGCTCGGCGGCGAGACCGCCGAACACCCCGGGCTCATGCAGTCCGGCGACTACGACCTGTCGGCCACCGGCGTGGGCATCGTGGAGGCCGAGGCGATGCTCGGCCCGGACCGGGTGCGCCCCGGCGACGTGGTCCTCGCCCTGGGCTCCTCCGGGCTGCACTCCAACGGCTACTCGCTGGCCCGGCACGTGCTGCTGGACCTGGCCCGGCTGCCGCTGGACTCGCAGGTGGAGGAGTTCGGCCGCACCCTGGGCGAGGAGCTGCTCGAGCCGACCTGGATCTACGCGCCGGACTGCCTGGCGTTGGCCGCCGAGGCGGAGGTCCGCACGTTTGCGCACATCACCGGTGGTGGGCTGGCTCGCAACCTGTCCCGGGTGCTGCCCAGGGGCCTGGTCGCGGTGTGCGACCGGGGCAGCTGGAACCCGGCGCCGGTGTTCAAGATGATTGCCGCTCGGGGCCGCGTGGAGCGCTCCGAGATGGAGAAGACGTTCAACATGGGTGTCGGCATGGTGGCGGTGCTCGCCCCGGACGACGTGGACCGGGCGATGGCGGTACTGACCGCCCGGCACGTCGCGGCCTGGGTGCTCGGGGACGTGCGACGGGCCAAGGACACCGACAGCGACCCGGGCGGGCCCAGGGTGCAGCTGCGCGGGGAACACCCCCGGTTCTAGCCGGCCCGCCGCTCCGAGCGCGCCGCACCGGCGGCGCGCTCGGGTCGTGGCAGGGCGATCTCGCTCATCGATCAGGCCCCCGGCCGACCATCGCCACAGGGGCACGCCAATGGCCGGTCGGCTACCAACCCGTCAACCGGCGGCGCTGCGCGGTGAAATCAGGGTGCGGTGAGGAGCCGATTGGCCAAGGGCCGGTCGGGACGAGGTAACCGGACGCCGCGAGGCACCCAACCGCCGCGGTCAGCGGCGGCGGTAGTCGTCTTCCTCGTAGTCGTTCTCGTCGTCGGAGCTCTCTGGCTCACGAGTGGAGACACCAGCCAGCTCACGCTGCAAAGCCTCGGCGTCCAGACCCGGGGAGCTGTACTTGAGCTCGCGCGCCACCTTTGTCTGCTTAGCCTTAGCACGGCCGCGCCCCATGGCTCGTCCCCCTTACAACAGGGAAGGGGCGGCCGAAGGATGCGGCGGCCCCGTTCATCTCGTTTGAATGTCCTGCCGTCTACCGTACCTTGCGCACGGCCGTCTGTGCGACGTGGCACTCCCCGCAAGGGGTAGAGATACCGCCCCGACCGGGTAGCGGTCCGCTAACAGCAAGACTTTCCGGCGGATCGGTGGCCAAGGTCACCACTGGCTCTGCGCCCGCGGCGATGAACTGCCAGCTCGACGCGCCGTCGAACGGAGTAGTCAGCGCACCCGGCCGGCCCTGGCCTGGGCTCGCCGGCCCGGCGGCTCCGCCCCGTCCTCGGCCACCACCGAGTCCGGATCGATCCGCGCCGGAGCGGCTCGCTGGTCGGCTCCGGCCACCAGGTCGGCGTCCACCGGCACGGACCGCTTGACCAACGCCAGGGCGACCCCACCGAGCTCGTGATGCAGCACGGCGGTACCCACCCGGCCCACGGTCCGATCGGCCAGCGTCACCGGGTCACCGGGCTCCGGCAGCTCCTCGTCACCGGCGTCGGTGTGCAGCAACACCAGCCGGCGCGGCGGGCGGCCCAGGTTGGCCACCCGGGCCACCGTCTCCTGCCCCCGGTAGCAGCCCTTGGTCAGGTGTACGGCGGAGCCGATCCAGCCCACCTCGTGCGGGATGGTCCGCTCGTCGGTGTCCAACCCCAGCCGGGGCCGCAGCGCGCCGACCCGGAGCGCCTCGTAGGCCATCATTCCGGCCGGCGCCGCGCCGGCCGAGCGCAGCCGGGTCCACCAGTCGAGCAGCTCGGCGCGCGGCACCAGCAGGTCGGCCGCCATCGGCTTGGACTCGTGCCCGGCGGACAACGGGGTGGACAGGGCGACCGTCGCCAGACCGGGCATCCGGCGGACCAGCCCGCCACCCTCGCCGGGCAGCGCGGCCGAGCCGTAGTCCTCGTCGGGCACCGGTATCCCCGCCGCGGTCAGCACCTGGGCGGTGTCCGGGCCGACCAGGCTGAGCACGGCCAGCTCGTCGGTGGCCGAACGGGGCTCCACCTTGGACCAGAACACCATCTTTG